>CAMCTW010000070.1 GCA_945878645.1 Bifidobacterium breve | reverse complement strand
GCCATGAACTCCAATGTCACGGCATCTTGGCGAGCACATAAGAAGGGCGCACTGTTCGCGAACCCTTGTTACACACAGATCCACCCGACCTGCATTCCGGCCAGCGATGAATTCCAGTCGAAGCTCACGCTTATGTCTGAATCGCTTCGCAACGATGGCCGCATCTGGGTGCCGAAGCAGTTCGACGACAACCGTGCACCGGAAAACATTCCGGAAGAAGACCGCGACTATTTCCTCGAGCGCAAGTACCCGTCTTTCGGCAACCTCGCACCGCGTGACATTGCGTCGCGTAACGCAAAGCAGGTTGTCGATGAAGGCCGAGGTGTTGGCCCGATCAAGAACGGCGTGTACCTCGACTTTGCTGAATCAATTGGTCGTCTTGGCGAGAACGTTGTGTTCGAGCGTTATGGCAACTTGTTCGACATGTACGAACGCATCACCGATGAAGACCCGATGAAGATGCCAATGCGCATCTACCCGGCTTCGCACTACACAATGGGTGGCTTGTGGGTTGACTACAACCTCATGACCAACATCCCTGGTTTGTACGCGCTCGGTGAAGCCAACTTCTCCGATCACGGTGCAAACCGTCTTGGCGCTTCCGCTCTCATGCAAGGCCTGGCCGACGGATACTTCGTTGCTCCGAACACGATCGGTGATTACCTCTCCGGCTTGCTCGGCAAGACCCCCGTCGGCACCGACGATCCCGCATTCAGCACGTCAGTAGCTGCTGTACAAGACGACATGCGTCGCTGGATCGCTGTTGGTGGCACCAAGTCACCGGAGTACTACCACCGTGAACTCGGCAAGATCGTTTGGGATTATTGCGGGATGACCCGCGACAAGAACGGTCTCGAAAAGGCACTCTCCGAGATCCCTGCCTTGCGCGAAGAATTCGAGAAGAACGTTCGTGTGCTTGGCAATCCCGAGGGCATCAACCAGTCGCTCGAAAAGGTCGGTCGCGTTGCCGACTTCTTCGAACTCGGCGAACTGATGTGTCGCGATGCGCTTATGCGCGAGGAATCATGCGGCGGTCACTTCCGTGTTGAACATCAGACCGAAGAAGGCGAAGCCAAGCGTGATGACGAGAACTTCTCATTCGTCGGCGCATGGAAATGGGAAGGTACGGGAACAACCTCGACCCTCCACAAAGAGCCTCTCGTGTTTGAATCCGTTAAGCCCGTCGAGCGCAGTTACAAGTAACCAGGAGCCATTGTGAATCTCACACTCAAGGTCTGGCGCCAGAGCGGTCCTACCGACCCCGGCCACTTCGAGACCTACGAAGCAACAGATGTGAAGGACGAGATGTCCTTTCTCGAGATGCTCGACCTCGTCAACGAGAACCTCATCGCTGATGGCCACGAGCCCATCACGTTCGACAGCGATTGTCGTGAAGGAATCTGTGGCACCTGCGGCCTCATGATCAACGGACAGGCCCACGGTCCCCAGAAGGGCACCACAACCTGTCAGTTGCACATGCGCAAGTTCCACGATGGCGAGACCGTCACCATCGAACCGTGGCGTGCTGCTGCGTTCCCGGTGCTGAAGGACCTCATGGTCGATCGCAGCGCCTTCGACGCCATCATCCAGTCCGGCGGTTTCATCACCGCCGACACCGGTGGTCCTCGTGATGCGAACGAGATCCTCATCCCGAAGATCGCGGCCGACTCCGCCATGGACGCGGCTGCGTGCATCGGCTGTGGTGCATGTGTCGCCGCGTGCCCGAATGGTGCAGCTCAGCTGTTCACGTCAGCCAAGCTCGCTCACCTCAATCTGCTGCCACAAGGTCAAGCAGAGCGCTGGAAGCGCACCGAGGACATGGTCGAGACCATGGAGATGTTCTTCGGATCATGCACGAACTACGGCGAATGCCAAGAGGCGTGCCCAAAGGAAATCCCTATTGATTTCATCGCCATGATGAATCGGGACTTCCTCAAGTCGAAGCTCAAGAACCGCAAGCTGCAGGGTCAGCGCTGATCAGTTTCTGAGTCGCCCACCCGTGGCATTCTCGCCCGGCGCCGAACCACTTCCTTATGGGAGTAGGCGGCGCCGGTCGTCGTTTTGCGGTGCTATTCGGCGAAGTGCTCGCCCTTGGGTGAGCGGCGGTGACGAATGAATTCGATAATCACGGGCAGAATCGAGACGAACACGATGACCACGACCGCGATCTCGATGTTTTCACCAATGGCGGGGAACACACGCCCAAGGGTGTAGCCCAAGAGCGTGATACCAGCGCCCCACAAGACGCCGCCGATGATGTTGAACTTCACGAATGTCCGGTAGTGCATGTTCGAAACGCCGGCCACGATTGGGGTGAAGGTTCGAACAATCGGAACAAATCGGGCAAGAACGATCGACTTCGAACCGTGTTTGGCGAAAAACTTCTCGGCGCTTTCGACATACGAAGGCTTGAAGAGTCGCGATTCAGGACGTTTGAACAGCGACGGCCCAACCTTCTTGCCGAAGAGGTAGCCAACTTGGTCTCCGGCGATCGCCGCAAGGGTTACGCCCAACATGACGATCCAGATGTGGCCGCCAGCCAATTGGAAGATCTCGCCATCTTCCGAGATCTTGATGCCATAGGTGGCCAGACCGGCGGTAAAGAGCAACGAGTCGCCGGGGAGGAAGAAGCCAATCAGGATGCCCGATTCAGCGAAAACCACGATGAAGAGGCCTATGAGCCCCACTGACTCAAGAAGCTTTTGTGGGTCAATACCGACAGCGAAAACTGCATTAGCCATGGCGGAGAACATGGCGGGAACCCTAGTGGTGAGATCCCTACCGCCCGTGGCACATCACCCGCTAATTCTGAGATCTACGTCAGTACCCGTCGACAGGATTCACGACCGACAACAACGGCTCATCGTTCAGATACAAACGCAGATTGTCGACGAACGTGGCGTACATGGCCTGGAACGCGCCCGACCAGTTCCACGACACATGGGGGCTGAGTCGCACCGCAGGGTGCGAGTACATCCAATGACCGTCAGGGAGCGGCTCGGGGTCAGTGGCATCGATATCGGCACAGGCCACGATGCCGCTGTCGAGCGCATGCAGAAGTGCACCGTCATCGATGATGGGGCCACGAGCCACGTTGATGAGTTGCACACCAGGCTTCATGGCGGCGAAGAGTTCGTCGTTGAACAAGCCGCGGGTGGCGTCGGTGAGCGGTGCAACAAGCACGACATGGTCGGCATCGGCCACCAGTTCGGTGACAGAACGAACCATACGGACGCCGTCGATCGGACTCGGCGCGTCGCTATTGCGCATTGCTGTGACGTTCATTCCAAACGGGAGAGCTCGCTGAGCGATTGCCGTTCCGATTCCGCCTAAACCGAGAATGGCAAGGTTCGTATTTTCGAGCGTTGCAAACGATGGAGAAGGAATATTCCACTGCTTTGGTTGCTCGGCCACAAACGAGCCCGGCATGCGTTTCACGAACGACAACATGCAGGCCATGACCCATTCGGAAATAGGAACGGCGCTGAGGCCGCGTGAATTGGTGAGGATCAGATCATCGCCAATGAGGTGCAGCGGAAACTTATCGATGCCGGTGCCAATGAGATGCACCCACTTCACACCACGACTGAGCGCATCTTCCAGAGTCGGGACACTTGTGGGCGTGGTGATGAGCACATCGCCGACAACCTCGGCGTCGATCTGGCCATCCATGGGGATGGCGATCACCTCAACCTGAGAGGCAAGGTCGTCGGGAATGTGAATCGTGTCGAGTCGACCCACGTGGCTAAGTACTCGAAGCACGGTCAACCGCCCTCTCTCGTGGCCCGCAAAAGCGGAGGCGCTTAGAAGGGTCAGCGTAACGGACCTTTCCTTCCGCTCACCGACTGCCTGCCTGCACCGACTACCGTCCGAGCAATGCCCGAGTACCTCTCCCCCACTTGGTTTACCGAGGCCGATTCGCTCCTACGTTCGAGCGAAGTGCTCAGCGCGCAGTCCAAGGGCGTGCATCTGGTGCTTGAACAACGCGTTGGCGAGGGTGCCGCGGCAACGGTCTGGCATGTGCGATTTGCCGACGGCACCGTTTCGATGACCCAAGGTCCAGCCGATACAGCCGATGTCATATTTGCGTGCGATGCCGAAACCTCTGAAGGTATTCGCAGCGGCAAACAAAGCGCGCAGACTGCCTTCATCGACGGTGAGTTGCTCGTCGAGGGTTCGATCCATTCGCTGTTAGCGCATGCCGAATTATTCGCTGCGCTTGATGACGTACTCGGCCCGCTGCGCTGAGCACAACGAGCCGAGACCAAAGAGTTTCAGTTTTTGCTTCACCACTAAGTGGTGCGGCCAGAAGGTGCAAACGGAATCAGATGAGTCCGAGTTCCTTCACGCCATCGCGCTCTTCGACGAGTTCAGCAACCGATGCGTCGATGCGGCCACGGGAGAAGTCGTCGATGTCGAGACCCTGCACGATTTCGTACGTGCCATTGGCGCAGGTGACAGGGAACGAAGAGATGATGCCCTCGGCCACGCCGTAGGAACCATCGGATGGAATCGCCATGGAGACCCAATCGCCCTTGGCCGAACCAAGTGCCCAAGTGCGCATGTGATCGATTGCCGCGTTTGCAGCTGATGCCGCGCTGGAAAGCCCGCGGGCTTCGATGATTGCCGCACCGCGCTGCTGAACGGTCGGAATGAAGTCGTTTTCAAGCCATGCCTGATCGTTGATGAGTGCAGCTGCGTTCTGACCCTTGACTTCAGCATGAAAGAGGTCGGGGTACTGCGTGGCCGAATGATTGCCCCAGATCGTCATCTTGGTGATGTCTGAAACGGTGGTGCCAGTCTTGGCCGCAACCTGCGCCATTGCACGGTTGTGATCGAGGCGAGTCATTGCCGTGAAGCGCTCGTTCGAAATGTTCGGCGCATTGTTCATGGCGATGAGTGCATTGGTGTTGGCAGGGTTACCGACAACAAGGATCTTCACGTCTGACGCGGCATTATCTGACAGTGCCTTGCCTTGCGGCTTGAAGATGCCACCGTTTGCTTCGAGCAGATCCTTGCGCTCCATTCCCTTTGAACGGGGACGAGCGCCAACCAGAAGTGCATACGAGATGTCCCCAAACGCTTCGTCGGGGTCATCGGTGCGCACGATGTCCGAAAGCAGCGGGAAGGCGCAGTCTTCGAGTTCCATCGCAACGCCCTTGAGCGCGTCCATGGCCGGAGTGATGTCGAGAAGCTGGAGGATGACCGGCTGGTCTTCTCCGAGCATCTGACCGCTAGCGATACGGAACAGAAGGCTGTAGCCGATCTGGCCGGCAGCACCGGTGACAGCTACGCGAACGGGGGTCTTCACAGGGGGGTCCTCCACAGGGACGTCAGGTTGACGAGCCGACACTAGTCAGCCGCTGAACCCCTGAAAAAACCGCGAGAACTGTTTACCGACGGTCAATCGACCACCGTGCTTGGCAACGCCTTAGAGCGTGACGGGATACGGGAACTTGGCGTCCACGCCACCGTCGACCACCAGGGTGCGCCCGGTCACGTAGGCCGACATATCACTCGAGAAAAACAGTGCTGCCGATGCGATATCGGCAGTCGCGCCCATCTTCTGTAAGGGAGCGTTGCCCGCATTGAGCGCACGCTGTTCATCGCTGAACACCGCTTCCATGCGAGGGCTGAGGATCGTGCCGGGAGCAACGGCATTGGCACGAATGCCAAAGCCACCAAGTTCGATGGCCAAGGTCTGCACCCACGCCATGAGCCCAGCTTTGGCCGCCCCGTATGCGGCATGCATCGGAGCAGCAGTGAACCCACTCACCGAAGCAATAAACACCATCGTGCCGCCGCCGGACTTTGACATGAGTCGGCCAAAGGCCTGTGACAACAAGAACGCATGGCGAAGGCAGATGTCGATTTCCCAATCGAAGGTCTCGTCGGTCATGTCGAGAATGGATTCCCAACGAGCCATACCAACGATGTCAACGAGGCCATCGATGCGACCGTTAATAGCTTCGGCATCGGCAGCAAGTTTCGCGGCACCTTCACGAGTGGTGACATCGCCCACCCAAGCAACACCGGCCGGACCGATTTCGGCGGCAATCTCTGCGGCACGATCGGCATCAACATCGACGCACACCACGGTCTTTGCGCCCGCCTGCACGAGTGCATGCGAAGTCATGCGTCCCATGCCAACGCCGGCACCGGCCACCACAAACGTGCGGCCATCGACGCGGAGGCGTGAAAGGAAATCGGGTACAGGAGTGTTGTCACCGGTTGTCATAGAAGTGTTCCGTTCTTGAGTTGATCGTTTGGAAAGAATGTCATGCCATCACCACGCCGCCGTTAGGGCGGATCACCTGTCCGGTGATGAACCGTGATGCGTCGCTCGCAAGATAGAGCATCGCCCAAGATTGGTCTTCGGGTGTGGCGATTGTATGGAGCGGAGATTGAGCGGCCCGAGTTTCCGTGTAGGAATGGCGCTCTGCTTCGTTGGTTGATCCGTCTGCGTTCGTCCAGCGTGACTGCACCATCGGTGTGTCGGTAAATCCGGGAGCGATCGCGTTCACGCGGATGTTGCTGGCTCCGAGTTCAACGGCCGCACATCGGGTGAGGTGCGAGACAGCGGCTTTGGTCATTGCGTAAATCGAAAGCGTCGGTGCGGGCATATCGCCACCGGCCGAGGACACATTGATGATCGAACCACCGTTGGTCATTGTGCGACCTGCGGCAGCAACACCCCAGTAGGTGCCCCAAAGATTGACCTTGGTGATGAACTCAACATCTTCGGGCGTTGCATCGACGATATTCATGTAGCGAATGACGCCAGCGACGTTCGCCCAAATATCGAGACGGCCGTGAGTTTTGATAGCTGCGTCGGCAAGAGCGTTGACCTGATCACGATCCGAAACGTCGGTGGGAACAACAGTGGCGCTGCCACCCGCAGCCGTGACCATGTCGGCGGTTTCTTCAAGACCAGCAACGCCGACATCGGCGATGAGCACGTTGGCACCGGCCTGGGTGAAGGTGATGGCGGCTTGACGTCCAATTCCACCCGCAGCACCGGTAATGACAGCGGTGCGGCCGTGCAGCGAGAACTGTTCGATGAGTTCGTTCGAGAGGGCTGGTCGGCGGTCGGTATTCGAGGTCATTGCTCGGTTCCTCTCGTGAGCGTCAGCGACACAGGTGATCTGCATCTATTTTCGCTATTGCGAAGAACTCTTCGCTATGCTGTGGCCACCGTAGGACACCGGTCACACCCGGTCAATCGAACCGAAGGCGCTGTCATGGCCCGTCCCGCCCCGGCCGCCAGCCGAGCGATCCAGATTCTCGATCTTCTTGTCACCCACCCCACCGAGCGATTCACGCTGACGGAATTAGTGCGACGCACCGGCATGAGTTTGGGGTCGGCGCACGCGACGCTCGCAGTGCTCGAAGGCAGCGGACACGTTTCGCGCAATGCAACCACCCGTGCCTATGCACTCGGTCCTGCGCTTGTCGTAGCCGGGGTCGTAGCTCTTGAGCATCACCCAGCGATTGAAGCCGCACGTCAGATAATCGAACCGCTGGCCACAGAACTTGGCGTTGAAGTCGTTGTGTCAGCACGGACCGTCGATGAAATCATTTTCGTGGCCAGAGCCGGTGAACACAGCGCGTTTGGTCCTGGCGTGCGCGAAGGCGAACGTGTCCCCCTTGTTCCGCCTCTTGGTGCCGTGTTCCTCGCATGGGCCGAAGAACCAGAAGTGAAGCAGTGGCTTCTGCGTTCGCCTGATTCCAACCCCGTCGCGCTCGAGCGAAATGTTGCTGCGCTTGAACTCGCACGCACACGAGGCTTTGCGGTAACCGCTGGTTCTGACACGCAACGACAACTCGGCGAACGCACCTATTCGTTGTCGGACTCCCCCAGCAACACCCAACTTCGCAACGACGTCACCGAATTGTTTGCGGTCCTGGCAACCGAGAATTATCCCGTCGTCGATCTCGACTCGAACCGCCGATTCGATGTCAGCACAATTGCCGCACCCGTGTTCGGTGCCGATGGCGAAGTCATTGCTGCAATTTCTGCAACCGGCTTTCCACCCGGCCTCGACGCCGAAACCGTGATCAACGCGGGAACCAAGATCTGCGACGCAGCGGCGATCGCTACCAGGTCATCCCGAGGTCGTTTCCCAACCTCCTAAACACCAATTAGCCATAACGTTTGGCGTTCATGACGCCACGCGTTATGCTTTGGCCATGCTGCAATCGTTCGCTGACAAAGACACCGAAAGGGTCTGGAACCGTGAACGCCTTCGAAAATTCTACCCCGATTTACAACAGGTTGCTCTTCGCAAACTCGCAATCCTCGACGCAGCCGAGTCACTCTCCGACCTCCGAATCCCTCCTGGAAACCGGTTGGAGAAACTCAGCGGCAATCGTTTAGGTCAGCACAGCATCCGAGTCAACGACCAATGGAGAATCTGCTTCCGTTGGACAAAAGCTGGGCCAGAAGAAATCTCAATCACGGACTACCACTGAAAGGTGTCGCAATGAATCAAAGAATCGATCCAATCCACCCCGGCGAAGTCCTTCTTGAGGATTTCCTCCTCCCACTTGGAGTAACCCAACATCACGTGGCCGTGTCGATTGGCGTCCCGCCACGTCGCATCAACGAGATCGTTCACGGAAAGCGACGGATCACTGCCGATACATCTCTTCGGCTCGCTCGCTATTTCGGCACCAGCGATCGGTTCTGGATCAATCTGCAATCACGATTCGATCTCGAAGTTGAGCGCGACGAGATTGGCCCATTGCTTGATGCCATCACGCCACTCTCTGTTGCCTAGCGAGTAGAAAAACCCAGCCGTTAGGCAGTGACGCGAGCGACGAACTCGGCCATTTCGGTAACGCCTTCGACGGCTTCGGGGAACGCTGGGTAGCTCATCGTCCAGATATGCGGCATTTCTGGGTAGACGCTGAGCGTGACCTCGACCCCTGCGGCCTTCGCGACGTCGGCGAGTTTGCGTGAATCGTCGAGCAATACCTCGGCATCGCCCACAAGTATGAGCAACGGCGGCGCGCCATCCCAATCGCCGAACAGCGGCGAAGCAATGGGGTTCATCGGGTCGGCGCCACCCAGATAGGCCGGCGCTGCTTCTTCTGCCGAGGTTCGTGAAAAGAGCTTGTCGGATTCGGCGTTGGTGTCGTAGGTGCCGGCGGTGATCGTGAGATCGACCCACGGCGAACAACAAATGACGCCCGCGGGAAGCACGCCGTCGGCAAGCGCGTGCATGGTCACCGATGCGGCGAGACCGCCACCGGCTGAATCACCAGCGATCACGATGCGGCCAGTGTCGATTCCTTCGGCGAGGAGTGACTCCCACACAGCGAAGCAATCGTCGACCGCCTTGGGGAACTTGTTCTCGGGAGCGAGTCGATACTCAACCAGCAGCACTCGAGCACCGAGCACCGCGGCAAGGTGCGAGCCGTAGGAGCGGTAGGCCAGCGCGGAGGCGATTCGGAATCCGCCACCATGGAAATAGAGAAGGATCGGCGCGTCGTCGGCCAACTCAACTGGCCGGCACTCGATGCCAGGAACGCCACTACGAACGAACGGCTCAGCAACCGTTCCTTCGGCCAGCGGTATTTGTGCCATGGCCTCATCGATGCGCGAACGCTGTTCGGCGATGTCGGCAGGGGGCGGCGGAACGGGTCGAGCTGCCATTGCTTCCTGCATTGCGTGAAATTCTTCGCTGGCCATGCGCTGACACTAGAGCGTCGTACGTCAGGAATATGGCGTTCTCGGAAACTTTTTACACGGCCTTCTGTCCGGTGTTGCCCAACCATGATCGGTAGAGCTCGGCGTACCGACCACCAAGTGCCACCAATTCATCGTGTGAGCCGTGCTCGACCATCACGCCTGCGTCGAACACCAACACAAGGTCGGCCTGTTCGGCAGTCGACAGACGATGGGCCACGCTGATGGTGGTGCGGCCCTCAGCCAAACGATGCAACGCGGTTGTAAGTGCACGTTCAGTGCGCGGGTCAACGGCACTGGTGGCCTCATCGAGGATAAGCAAGCCCGGATTGGCCATCTGGGCACGAGCCAGGGCGACGAGTTGGCGTTCGCCGACGCTCAAACCTTCGCCTCGCTCCCCCACTTCGGTATCGAGTCCACGAGGCAGACCAGCAACCCAGGTTTCCAGCCCGAGTTCGGTTATCGAAGCGCGCACATCGTCAAGGGTGGCTCCGACAAGCCCCATGGCAATATTCTCACCCAGCGTTGTATCGAACATGAATCCGTCTTGGGGCACCATGCGAATGCGTTCGGTTCGCGAGGTTCGATTCACCGATTCCAGAGCAAGGCCTCCGATGAGGATCTTCCCCTCCACAGGATCAGCAAGTCGATCGAGCAACTTCACAAACGTGGTCTTGCCCGAACCGGTTTCGCCCACGATTGCGACAGAAATTCCCGCCGGAATCGTGATGTTCACATCTTGCAGAACAGGCCCGCCGGTTTGATAGGTGAAGCCCAGATGTTCAACACGTACTTCGAGCGGGCCTTCCGGCAATTGCACGCCAGGTTCGGGTTCCACGAGATCGATCGGAGTGTCGAGAACATCGAGGACTTTCGACCAACCGGCAATGGCGGTCTGGGTCTGATCGAGAATTTCGCCGATTTCGGCAATTGGTCCGAGGATCAACTGCACGAGGAACAAACAGGCCACCAAACTGCCG
>CAMCTW010000069.1 GCA_945878645.1 Bifidobacterium breve | reverse complement strand
GCCTGCGGCGACGACACCTGCACTGCGCAACGCGTGACGTCGCGAGATCGCAGTTGCCGGTCGCAGCTCATGGAGTTCGTCGCGCAACTGAGCGATTTCCTGACGCAATGCGTCGAGTTCAGTTTCGGACATGGGCCCCACCCCCCTGTATGCGATGGCCCCCGCCATCTGGTCGGGTGATCGTAGAACTGGACCCGGAGGAAGGAAAGGGGCACTTGCCGTATCGAACACATGTTCGATACGATGGGCTCATGGGGTCGGAGTCCTATGCGGAACTGCATTGTCATTCCCAGTTCAGTTTTCTCGATGGGGCCAGCACCCCTGAAGCGCTGGCCACCGAGGCGATGCGACTGAACCTCGACGCGCTCGCCCTCACCGACCACAACGGGTTCTACGGCGTTGTGCGCTTTGCCGAGGCTGCCCGAGTCGTGGGCCTGCCCACCATTTTTGGTGCCGAACTCACACTGGGTCGTACGGCGCTGCCAGTGGCCGACCCTGACCCTGGTTCGGCAGCGGGCGAATCGCATCTCATCGTTCTTGCCCGCGACCCCCGTGGTTATGCGTTGTTGGCACGGGCACTGAGCGAAGCACAACTACGCGGCGAAAAAGGTGCCCCGCGCGCGTCGCTTGCAGAACTGTGTGCGCTTGGTGGTGTGGGTGCACCACTTGCCGATCGCAACCATTGGCTGGTGCTTACTGGTTGCCGCAAAGGTGCTGTTGCCTCTGCGCTCGAACGGCATGGTCCCGCGGCAGCGGCTGATCAACTCGCGTTGCTCGTCAACACCTTTGGCCGCGACAACCTGGCGGTCGAGTTATGGGATCACGGTCATCCGCTCGATTCAGTCCGCAACGATGCGTTAATGCAACTCGCGTTGCGCTCCGATGTCGATCTTGTTGCTACGACAAACGCGCATTACGCCACACCAGCAGAACGGCCATTAGCAACAGCGTTGGCTGCAGTTCGTTCGCGCCGCAGTCTCGATGAACTCGACGGCTGGTTACCAGCAGCAGCCGGCGCTCATCTTCGTTCGGGTTTCGAACAGGCCCGCAGATTCGCTCGCTATCCCGGGGTTGTCGAACGAGCAGGCGAGTTAGGGCGAGCATGTGCGTTCGATCTCAAACTTGTGGCGCCGAATCTTCCACCGTTTCCCTGCCCCGATGGGCTCAATGAAATGGAGTATCTACGGCGTCTGACCGAACGTGGGGCCGAACGTCGTTATGGCCCTCGCCATCGTGAACGCGTTGCTGGGGCGTGGGCACAGATCGATCACGAACTCGCCGTCATCGAACAGCTCGGGTTTGCCGGGTATTTTCTCATCGTCCACGATCTCGTCGATTTCTGTCGTCGGAACGACATCTACTGCCAAGGTCGTGGCTCGGCGGCCAACTCTGCGGCGTGCTTCGCGTTAGGTGTCACCAAGGCCGACGCCATTGAACTGGGTTTATTGTTCGAACGATTTCTTTCCCCTGAGCGCGATGGTCCACCCGATATCGACATCGACATCGAATCTGGTCGACGTGAAGAAGTCATTCAGTACGTCTATCAACGTCATGGCCGTCACTACGCCGCGCAGGTGGCCAACGTCATCACTTATCGGCCACGTTCGGCGGTGCGCGATATGGCCAGTGCTCTTGGGTACGCCCCGGGTCAGGCCGACGCATGGGCCAAGAATGTCGATCGCTGGGGTTCGCTTATTGCCCAGCTCAAAGACAATGCCGACACGGTTGTTGCCGAAACTGATTCCGATGCCATTCCGCTTGCCGTGGTCGAGTTGGCCGCGCAGGTTGAACATGCGCCACGCCATCTCGGTATTCATTCCGGTGGCATGGTGCTCTGCGATCGTCCCATCATCGAGGTCTGTCCGGTCGAATGGGCTCGGCGCGAGAACCGAAGTGTTTTGCAATGGGATAAGGAAGATTGCGCTGCTGCCGGCTTAGTGAAGTTCGATCTGTTGGGTCTTGGCATGCTCACCGCGTTGCACAACACCGTCGATGCGGTGGCTGCAACGTATGGCTTGAACATTGATATCGCCGAGGTGCCGCAAGACGACGCTGTGTATGACATGTTGTGCATCGCCGATTCGGTTGGTGTGTTTCAGATCGAGAGTCGCGCTCAAATGGCCACACTGCCGCGATTGAAACCACGCAAGTTCTACGACCTTGTCGTTGAGGTTGCACTTATTCGCCCTGGCCCCATTCAAGGCAACTCGGTGCATCCGTATATCCGTCGCCGCAATGGTCTCGAGAAGGTCACCTATTTGCATCCGTTGCTTGAACATTCGCTGGCGAAGACTTTGGGTATCCCGTTGTTTCAGGAACAACTCATGCAGATGGCGATCGACGTTGCCGGTTTCAGCCCCGGCGAGGCCGATCAGTTGCGCCAAGCCATGGGCTCAAAGCGAAGCACGGAACGAATGGAACGTTTACGTGGTCGATTTTTTGAGGGCATGGCTGAACGCGGGATCACCGGCGATATTGCCAGTCAGATCTTCGACAAACTCGCGGCGTTCGCAAACTTCGGTTTTCCCGAAAGCCACTCGGTGTCATTTGCCTATCTCGTCTATTCGAGTTCCTATCTCAAGCGTTATTTCCCGGCAGCGTTTTGCGCTGGTCTCCTCAACGCCCAACCCATGGGTTTCTATTCACCACACACCTTGGTGGCTGACGCCCGTCGCCATGGCGTGGTGGTACGCACTCCCGATCTTGCGGCTTCTGGCGTAGGGGCAACGCTTGAATGGGTCGAAGGAAGCGTCGCTACAAGTGCCAACGTTCCCTTTCCGCTCGATGCGTTTCCCGTAGGCGGTGTCGAGGTTCCTCAGCCTGCTGTTCGGCTGGGATTGTCTTCAGTTCGTTCAGTCGGTGACGAACTCGCTGAAAGCATCGTTACTGAACGTGAAGCAAACGGGCCCTATGCGTCAATGACCGATCTCGCACAACGCATCGATATCGATCGCACTGCGCTTGAAGCAATGGCAACCGCAGGGGTGTTTTCGAACTGCACCGATCGAAGTGGCACAAACCTTGACCGCCGCCGCGCTCTGTGGGTGGCTGGAGCAGTGGCCGAGACCAGCGCCGATCGTCTTCCCGGCATCGTTACCGGCACCGACGCGCCAACGCTCCCGGGGCTTTCAGATCGCGAACTGGCCGGTGCCGACCTTTGGGCCACCGGCGTCTCTCCCGATGGGCATCCCACATTGTTTGAACGAGAGCACCTCGCGTCGCTCGGTGTTCTCACTGCAATCGAATTGCGAACTGCACCAACCGACACGCGCGTACTTGTCGGGGGAGTCGTGACACACCGGCAGCGGCCATCAACCGCACACGGCGTCACCTTCGTAAATCTTGAAGACGAAACCGGTCTTATCAACGTGGTGTGTTCTCCTGGGTTGTGGAAGCGCTATCGGCGTGTCGCTCGTGGTGCGCCTGCGTTGTTGGTGCGGGGTCGTCTAGAGCGAGTCGACGGTGTCATCAACGTGGTGGCCGACAAACTCGAACTTCTGCCAGTAGTTGGCGGCCATCGGTCGCGCGATTTTCGGTAATCGCTGAGAGTCCACCGCCAGCGGGTGTGTCGGTCGTACTCTTTGCCCGTCAACAACCCTCTCGAGGAGGAACAAAATGTTCGCCCAAATTGTCGCTACGACACTGACCGTCGGTCACGGTCACATGTATCACGGTGATGAAGTCATCAACGGACTCAATCTTGGTCTGCTCATTATCCGTGTTGTCGTTGGTGTCACGCTTGCTACGCACGGTCTCAACAAGATCTTTGGCGGCGGCAAAATTGCTGGCACCGCCGGATGGTTTGGCTCCATGGGCATGAAAATGCCGAAGGCCAACGCCTGGATCGCTGCGCTCACCGAAATCGGTTCAGGTGCACTCCTTGCGCTCGGTTTCCTCACGCCGCTTGCTGCGGCGGGCATGGTTGCCATCATGGTGGTCGCACTCATCACCACGCATAGGAAGAACGGCTGGTTCATTTTCAACCCGGGCGGCGGCATTGAATACGTCGTGGTACTTGCTGCTGTTGGTATCGGTCTCGCCTGCACCGGGGCTGGTGAATGGTCCATCGACCATGCTGCCGACATCCACTGGGCAGGAGTTCCCAAGGGGCTCATCATCGTGCTGGTCGCCGGTATCGGTGGCGGCCTGTTGCAGCTCGCAACATTCTGGCGTCCGAAGTCGGTCGCATCGAACTAAATGTCTCCAACCGAGAACGTCAAGGGCCCGCAGCACGCGCTGCGGGCCCTTTCGTTTTTCCGGACTTCACACCATGTGCAATCAGGGAACGATGACGGCTCGACCCTGCAGTGTTCCATCGACCATCTTGTTGTAAACGTCACGGGCTTGATCGAGTGCGTAGGTCTCGGCATGAACGCGAAAATCGCCACTGCGTGAAAGCTCAAGCAACTCACCCAGTTCGGTGATGCTTCCCCAATACGTGCTCTGCACGCTGCACTCGTAGGGGAAGGTGAAGAAACTAAACGGCAGCGTGCCGCCGCCAACACCAACCACCGTGAGGCGGCCGAGCGGTGCCGCAACTGCGGCGGCAAGAGCGAGCGTGTCGTCGTAGCCGCAAATGTCGAGAATGACTTCAGCACCGCGACCGCCAGTGATGCCACGAATTTCGGTGGCAGCTTCCGGACCCATCACGACGGTGTGGTCAGCGCCGAGACCGGCGACGACCTTGAGCGCGGACTCGCGTTGATCAACGCAGATGACGGTTGCGGGCGACAGTGCCTTAAGGAACTGCACGGCAAGATGGCCAAGACCACCTGCGCCGATGACAACAACGAAGGAGCCGGGAACGAGCAGCGGAAGCGCTTGCTTGATGGCGTGGTACGGCGTAAGGCCGGCGTCGGTGAGCGGTGCTGCTTCGGCCGGAGCCATGTCGCCCAGTGGCACGAGGTAGCGGGCGGCAGGTACAAGGAGGTACTCGGCCATACCGCCGTCGACGCTGAGACCGGGACCGCTAGCAGAAATGTTGAGGCAGTAGTTCTCCATGCCCTTGCGGCAGTTCGAACACTGGCCGCAGCCCCATGCGCCGTAAACGGCAACGGGAGAACCAATCTCGAGTCCGGGAGTTGGCACAGTGCCGGGACCGAATGCTTCGATCCAGCCAGCGTTCTCGTGGCCGAGGGTCATTGGTGTTTCGCGAGGGCCGCCTGCAGAGAATTGCATGAGGCTGATATCGCTGTGGCATGCGCCGGCGCCGCCAATGCGAATGAGCACCTGGCCCGGGCCGGGATCGGGCTGAGCGACCTCGTTGAGTGCAGTGGTGGCGTCGACCTCGGCCGAACCGCCGATCAACTGGAATGCCTTCATGTGGTCCCCTTGGTGCCGAGAAATGTGTGTATAGGTTCTAGCGCAGCACCGGGTTCATCGCTTTGTGCCGGGGATGCCTAGTCTCGGGCCGTGACAACACGCTTCGACACCGATACATCAGTCCATTCAACTGGAAACGGCCGTTACCGCGCTCAGCTCGATTCGGGGTGGTGGGCGGGAGTCGGGCCCAACGGCGGCTATCTCAACGCGATTTTGGTGCGGGCGTGTGAGGCGGAAATCGATGACTCCACGCGGTTGTGCCGTTCCTTTACGACGCACTTCCTATCGAAAGCCTCCGAAGGTCCAGTCGAACTTGAGGTTGTGGTCGAACGATCGGGCCGCTCAATGAGCTCGGTCCGAGCGACGATGAAACAAAGCGACCGAACCATCGCGCTTTCAATTGGGGCGTTCTCAGCGGGTCGTGAAGGGCCATCGTTTTCTGATGTGAGCATGCCGGAGGTTCCCGGGCCGAGCGAACTTTCCGCTCCCGGATTCGATCCTGGAATTCCTGATGCAGCAATTCCGGCAATGGCGAAGCGCTACGAACAGAAGTGGGCGTTTGGTTCGCGCGCCTTTACCGGTGGCGATGAAGCGCGCATCGGTGGATGGATTCGGCTCCCCGAAACGCAACCGGTCGATGCTCCAGTGCTTGCAGCATTTGTCGATGCATGGATGCCAGCGATGTTCAGTCGGGTCGGAGGTCCGTGGGGAATCACGACCGTTGACCTCACCGTGCATATTCGCTCGATGCCGCCAGCCGACCATGACGGTTGGTGTTTCGTCGAGTTTCACTCAATCGCGAGCCTCGACGGATTTTGTGAAGAGGACGGAATCATTTGGGCCAGCGATGGAACGCTGTTAGCGCATTCTCGCCAGCTCATGGCGTTACTACCGATGGGTTGATGCTCAGCGTTTGTAGGAACCGCTGATAACCGACGCACTTGAGGATTTGGCGATGGCCGCATTCACATCGGCAAAACTGGCGCTAGTGGTGAGCCCCGAAGGCGAAGTGAGCGCGTAGAGCGCGAATTCGTACGTAGAGGTTCCTGTTGTTGGGCATGGCCCAGACCAACGCGCTGTGCCTGAACTGTTCACGATCTGAATCGCGCCGGAAGGGACGCCGCCCTGGGGGATCGAGACAGTTGTCGGAGCAAGACCGGCCAACAGCCACAAAGTTTGATTTGCCATGTTCTGGTTGGTGACGACGAGAACGAGTTCAGTCGTTCCTGCCGGCACTCCACTGATTGTGAGCGGTGGCGAGGTGTTCACTCCATCGCAGGTGAACTGCTTTGGGATTGGCGTGTTTGGTCCAAACGACGCGCTAGTGAGCGTGAGCGCGGTGGAACGGATGACTGCTCCAGCGGTGGTGTTGGTCGATCCGCTGCTGGCCGGCGCAGTCGACCCCGTGTTTCTGCGCGCGGGTGCAGTTGCTCCGGACTTTGGGTCTTGAAGCGCCCGTCCGCTCGATCCGCAGGCCGCCACCGTGATCATGAGCGCGGCGACGAGCAAGAGAAGGAGAGATCTCCGGCGTTGAGGCGCGAGATATCCGGTCGTTGAGGTCCCAGTCATCGGAGTCAGGCTACGCGTGTCAGGCGTAGTCGAGGTGTCGCCCCGGCCCACGACCGGTAGCGTGCGGCGATGGCTGACCGCTGCCTGCTCTCAATCCACGCTCATCCCGACGACGAGGCATCGAAAGGTGCGCCGACTGTCGCGAAATACAAGACCGAAGGCGTTCGCGCTGTACTTGTGACCTGTACCGGTGGTGAAGAGGGAGACATCCTTAATCCTGCGATGGATCGTCCGGAGATCAGGGCCGATCTTGCTGCTGTTCGAAAGCGTGAACTCGAAGCGGCCTCGGCGCTCATTGGTTATGACGAGCTGGTTCTCCTGGGTTACCGCGATTCAGGCATGCTCGACTCAGAAGCCAATGCCCGGCCCGATGCTTTCGCGAATGCCGATCTCGATGAGGCGGTGGCCCGTTTGGTGAAAATCATTCGGCGTGAACAGCCTCAGGTGATCCTCACATACGGAGACGATCAACAGGGTTATCCGCATCCCGACCATTTACGGGTGCACGATATTTCGCTTCCTGCCTTTGATCTCGCTGGAGATCACACCTATGGGCCGGACCTCGGCGAGCCATTCACGCCGCTCAAGATGTACTACTCGGTGTGGTCACGAGCGCGCGTTGAAGCGACCCATGCGAAGTTTCTTGAACTTGGACTCGAATCGCCGTTCTCTGATGACTGGTTCACCCGGCCAAGTCAAGACGATCGCGTTACGACATCGATAGACATTGAGCCATGGTTCGATGTCCGGCTCGAGGCGCTTCTTGCGCATGCCACGCAGGTCGATCCTGAGTCAGCGTTTTGGTTTGGGCTTCCTCGTGAAATCGCAAGAACTGTTCACCCGTTTGAGGACTACATCCTCGCTCATTCGCGAGTTGAGACAAGTGTGCCTGAAACCGATCTCTTTGCAGGAATTTCCTGAAATGTCCTGGCCGGAATCCCCGCCGACTCAACCGCCCGCGCAGCCACCGACGGCGCAGGGGATCTCTCCAACCACAACTCCAGAACCCACCTCACGGACAACGGTCTCCGGTGGCACTGCGCCTGCATCTCGTTCGAATCGCAAGAGAACGGCGATCGGCATTGTCCTTTTATTTCTCGCAGGGCTCTCCGCCACATTTGGTGTTGCATCCTTCTGGACGCAACATGCGATTCTCGATCAAGACACATGGGTCGCCACAAGTAAGGCGATTGTGAATAATCCGGCCGTCCAGCAAGACGTTGCGTCGGCTCTCGCAACTCAGATCGTTGATTTTGTGGGTGTAGATGATTTGGTGTCCTACGTGTTGCCCGGACCATTGGGCGGGTTCTCGGGAACTGTTACAGACCAGGTGACGGACCTCGTTGCATTGGCAACAGTTCAGGTCGTACAGACCGATGCATTCATTTCGGTTTGGGAATCAGCGGTTCGCGCCACTCACGACGAGTTTGTACGTGCCGTCGATGGAGATAATCGCT
The DNA here is from genome assembly GCA_945878645.1 of Bifidobacterium breve. Classification (GTDB taxonomy): domain Bacteria; phylum Actinomycetota; class Acidimicrobiia; order Acidimicrobiales; family Acidimicrobilacustridaceae; genus Acidimicrobilacustris. Next base: position 2,680 of record CAMCTW010000069.1, on the reverse strand, counting down.
TCGTCAGCATCGATTCGCAGGGCTTGTCGTTGGACCTCGGAACATCTCTTGCCGAGATCAGGAAGCAACTCAATTCGAACGGCATTTACGTTCTTGATAATGCCAATTTTCAGGGTCTTTCCTTGCGGCTTCCATTGATCGATGCTCCAGGACTTGAGCAATTGCAAACTTGGGTGCATGCATTGCGGATCGGAGCAATTGCCTTTCCGGCATTCACCGTGATCGCTGCGATCGCCGGACTTCTCGCAGCTCGTCGACGCACCTTCGCGGTTATTGCGTCGGCAATCGGAGCATTACTCGGAGCGGCCATCGTCGTGTTCATGGCCTCGAGTGGACGAGACCAGGCCATCGATCAAATCGCTGGTGGGGTGCTCGGGGTGGCATCCGCGACTGTGATTGTCGACCAAGTTTTCTCTGGTCTCGATGAAGTGCTTCTCCTCACGTCTGCCGTCGCTGTCGTGGTTCTTGTCGGGGGTCTGATGGCAGCAATCCTCACCTCTCGCCACACCAACGCGAATCGCGTCGATGCCGCGTCACCTTCCGCATGATGAAACTTGTTCCATGGGGAGCCGATCGAGTTGATGACATCGTCGACCTCATGTTGCGCGTCGCTGCCGATGAAGACCTCACTCCCGACGAAATGCTTACGGCGTGTCATGAGCGATCAGGAATCGTGATGGCATCAGAAGATGGCGAATCAGTAATAGCAGTAGGTGTCGACCGAGATCTCGATGGACAACTCGTCGCTTCGATTCGCTTGATTGCCGTTGGCCCCAATGTCCAGCGGTCAGGCCGAGGCGGTCTATTGCTTCAGCACGCAGAGCAGTGGGCCACTGAACGTGGTGCGCAAGAGATCTTCGTTGGAGGCGCGGTTCCATTTTCATTGTGGCCTGGCGCCCCGGTGGAATCTTCCGTCGCCTTGTTGTGCGCAGCGAACGGATATGAGACTCATGAGTTCTGGCAGTCGTATTCAGTCGCCACCACCTTTCGGGCAGAGGTTCCCGATGGCATCACTGTTCGTCGGGTTGTCCATGACGAAGATGTGACCCGTGTGCTTCTTGCCGCGACATCTGGGTGGCCGCGCAGTGCCGACGAGATCGCACGAGCACTTGAACACGGCACCTGCCACGTCGCCCTTCGGGGCCAGAGCGATCCCATTGTTGTGGGAATCGGGTGTCACTCGATTACGCGTGCGGGATGGACTGGTCCTCTCGTCGTTGACGAGGCCTATCGCCGGCGAGGAATTGGTCAGGCACTACTCGGGGAGATCTGTCGAGACTTGATGATCGCCGAGTTCGACAGCGTCGTGGTCGCCGATCTACCCGACGCCGGTGCACGTTCATTTATCGAATCTTCAGGAGCAATTGCTGCTACTCGCTACCAACGAATGTCGAAGCGATTGAACTAACTGAGTTCAACCAGCGCGCTGAAGTCCTCGGAGTTCGCGGTAGCCAATAAGAACAGCGCCGGAACGTTCGAGCAGTGTGCGCAGGCGTGAGTCGTGGCACACGAGATGCAGATCATCGACTCGTGATGCCCAGTCGGTGCCGATTGCACGGAGTTCGGGTGTGTCGGTTGCCGGGTGGACGTACATCTCGGTCACGCCAGGGCGGAGTTCGAAGACTGCCTTTTCGATCGCTCTGCGACTGCCCACTCCGTTGACATAGAGGAAGTGGTCGGGGGAGATGATCCCTTCCTCGGCGGCAAGGCGCCGGAAGGGAAAACCAATCGCCCGTTCTGTTGAAGCTCCGGAAAGCCGAAGCGGCAACGCGAACTCAACGGCGAGGTCGAGATACACATCGAAAAACTCTGGGCGCAATTGCAGCGCACCCATATGCGAATCGAGGTGGCTCACGTCGAAGCCCCACAAGATGGCTCGTTCGATCTGTGCTCGACATTCGCGCCGCACTTCGTCGAGGTCAGCATGATCCCAGAGGTCGGTGAGCGTGCGGGGAAAACCGCCGTCGCCATCGAGCAGCGAGGGGGCATGAGTGATTGGGCCCCATCGATAACGTTCGAATTCGGCATTGAGAGTGAGGTGAACGCCGATGTCTTCACCGCGGAAATCCGATGCTGCTTCACGAGCCCATGCGCAGGGAACCATGAGCGTCGCACTGGTGCACAATCCCTGACGTAACGATTCATACGTGCCCGTGTTGGCGGCGTGACACAGGCCGAGGTCGTCGCTGTTGATGATGACCAGGCGGGAATCAGGGGAGTGGCCGAGGCGTTCGGCGAGGGTTGTCACGGCTGTCACGGTATCGCCCGCCGAGGCTCAACTCCTCATGAGGCGGGTTTCCCCGGTCCGCCACACGTTGCCCAAAGACCCAGCGGCGCGGTTTTCGCTTCGGTCATCGCTGCCCGCAACTCGTCAGCATGGGCAGTGTTGGGGGCAATCGAAAGGATGTTGGCATAGCCCTGCGCAACAAGATCGAGATTGACGAAGAGTCCGTCGGAGGATCGCCAGACGTAGGCGAGAAGTCGGTCGTAGACGTCGCGCTCTTCGAGGTCGTATTCGAGACGGACGATGGTGCCGCGAGGAAGAAGTTGCGCGGTGTGTTCGCTGGCTTCATGGCCAAAACACTGCACGGGCTTTCGAGGATCTTTGGTCTCGGGCGTATCGATTCCGAGTAACCGAACCCGGTGGCGCTTGTAGCCGATGCGCACATCGATGGTGTCG
>CAMCTW010000068.1 GCA_945878645.1 Bifidobacterium breve | reverse complement strand
ATGCGAATCAGGTGGTACTCCTCGTTCTTGACGGCATCGGATGGAATCAACTGTGCGAGCGTCATCACCTAGCCCCAACGATGTCTGCGATGGCGGGCGGAGCGATCACGAGCGTTGCGCCTTCGACAACTGCGACAGCGCTCACATCGATTAGCACCGGAGCTCCTCCTGGACTTCATGGGATTACGGGTTACCGGATGGCGATGGGTCGCGACATTCTCAATGTCCTGCGATGGTCAGCAAATGGTCGCGATGCGCGGAAATCTCTTGAACCTGAGTTCGTACAGACACTTGACGTGTTCGAGGCACAACGACCGCCAGTGATCACGCGCGCAGAGTTTCGCGAATCTGGATTCACACGAGCTCATCTCGACAAGACTCGACTTGTGGGTTGGCGAGTGTCGTCAACGATCGTCACGGAAATCGCATCAGCGCTGAATCGTAACGAACCGTTCGTCTATGCCTATTACGACGGGATTGACAAGATCGCTCATGAGTTTGGTCTCGGAGCGCATTACGAGGCCGAGTTAGCGTTTGTTGATCGACTCGTTGCCGACATCTTGAGCGCTCTGCCAACGGGTGCAGTGTTGGTTGTCACCTCTGATCACGGTCAGGTCGATGTTGGCGATGCTGTCCTGTCGCCTGACCCTGTGGTGATGGCTCATGTTGATCTGCAATCAGGCGAGGGTCGATTTCGTTGGCTACACGCTCGTCCGGGCCATGCCCGTGCGTTGTTTGAGGACGCGAGCGCGCTGCACTCTGATCGTTCATGGGTCGCGAGTCGTGACCAAGTCATTGATGAAGGCTGGTTTGGTTCGACGGTCACTGACGAAGCCCGATCTCGTTTAGGCGATGTTGCCCTGGTGGCTCGAGATGCAATCGCTTTCCATGATCCTGCCGATAGCGGCTCATTTCCGTTGCGAGCTCGTCATGGCTCGTTAACGGCCGACGAAATGTATGTTCCGCTCCTCGTTGGAAATCGCTGAGCATTCTCCGGTAAGACTGTTCCCATGACTGACTCAATGGCCAGAGGCGCTGAACGCGTTGAACTCATGCCTCCAAGCGAAGAAGCCGGTGTCGACGAAGAACAGCACGAGATGGTTTCAGAGCCAGCGAAGGTGATGCGCGTTGGTTCGATGATCAAGCAGTTGCTCGACGAGGTTCGTCAGACCGAACTTGATGAACCATCAAGAATTCGTTTGCGAGCGATCTATGACAGGTCGATTGAAGAACTTGGCTCGGCGTTATCGCCGGACCTGCGTGATGAATTGAAACGTCTGGCATTCCCCTTCGCTGAAGAAGGAACACCGACCGAAATTGAGTTACGAGTGGCCCAAGCACAGCTCGTTGGCTGGCTCGAAGGTCTCTTTCATGGGATTCAAGCCACTCTGTTTGCTCAACAGATGGCTGCTCGACAACAACTCGAGAACATGCGGGGTGAACTGCCCCCCGGGGTCGGTCACCCAGGTTCGGAACTTCCCGAACCCGAGGACCGCCCCGGGACTTACCTCTAAGACTCAGTTTTTCTTCAGGAACCAGAAGTGAGCGTGGCCTTGACCTTGCTCAACTGGTAGCCGGAGAAGAGGAACAACAGGCCAAGCAGTGCGAGGCCGATGCCGATCACGATGCCGAGCACGTTCGTGGTGGCTTCGGGCCACGCCATGATGATGACGCCAATGGCGATGGTGACGAGACCCTCGATGAGGAGCGCACCTCGGCCGCCGTCCTTGCCGAGCATGAACGACACAACGATCGCAATGAGTCCAGTGATCACGAAATCGAGGCCGACGAGCCAAACGATGACGGTGACGGTTGCGTCTGTCCAGAAGATGAGTGCGAGACCAAACCCGAAGTTGATGAGGCCGCGGATGAGCAACAGGCCCCAGTAGGTGCCGCGGCGATGGGTGGTGACGGCCTCGGCGGCCTGGCCGAAGCCGGAGACGACGAAGAGGAATCCGATGATGATCGCAATGATCGATTCTTTGCGATCGGGCCGGAACAGAAGGACGAGACCGGCGATGAGGCTGATGAAGCCAATCGAGTAGGCGGTGATTCTGGACCCTCTTAGGAGGTCCATCGTGGAACGGTCTTCGGCTGCTGCAGTCATTGTGACCTCCGGGTTGGATTGGATGATGAAAGGTTTTTGAAAGGTTACGGCGGGCCTTGATGGGGCTTAGGGATCCCCGGAGCGAGAACGGGGGAGTGACGCTACGATCGCCCAGCATCACATCGGTGTAATTCGCCGAGTGGCGGACCTATCCAAACCATTACGACACGGAGCCCAAAGCGGTGCCCGATTCCTTTACCCACCTCCATTTACACACCGAGTTCTCGATGCTCGATGGGGCCGCGCGTGTGGGTGACGTGGTGGCTGCAGCGGCTGCCGATGGTCAACCTGCGGTCGGCATCACCGACCACGGAAACATGTATGGCGTTCTCGATTTCTACAAGGCGGCAAAAGAGGTTGGGGTCAAGCCGATTATCGGCTCGGAGCTCTACCAGGCCTACGACCACCGAACCGAACGACCGACTCGGCGCGGGCGTATGGACGATTCCGGTGGCGAAGCCGAGGGCGGCCGCAAGGCGTATTACCACCTGACCGCATTGGCCGAGAGTTCGGTTGGTTACAAAAATCTCATTCAGCTCTCGAGTCGTGCCTTTCTCGAGGGTTATTACATGAAGCCCAAAGTCGATTGGGAGTTGCTCGAAGAGCATCACGAAGGTCTCATCGTCACGAGTGGATGTCTTGGTGGCCAAGTGCTGCAAGCGCTCATGAACGGCGATGAACGCGGTGCGCTTGAAAAAGCAGCACGGTTTCAAGACATCTTTGGTCGAGACAATTTTTTCGTCGAAATTCAAGACCACGGCATTCCCGAACAGAAAACCACGAATCCACAATTGCTCGAGATCGCGCGCGCGATTAAGGCGCCGCTCGTCGCTACGAACGACAGTCACTACGTGCATCAGCACGATGCGGTTTCGCACGATGCGTTGTTGTGCGTGCAAACCGGGTCGCTAATGAGCGACCCTGATCGCTTCAAATTTCATGGCGATCAGCACTACCTGAAATCGGCCGCTGAAATGCGGTGGTTATTCGATGAGGTTCCCGAAGCCTGCGACAACACGCTCTGGATTGCGGAACGGTGCAATGTTGAAATCGAATTCGGAAATCCGCAACTCCCTAACTTTCCCCTTCCCGAGGGCTTTACCGATGGCGCGGAGTACCTCCGTCATCTCACATTCGAAGGTGCGAAAGAACGTTGGGGCGAGACTGTTCCCGATCACATCGTCGAGCGTCTGGTCTATGAACTCCAGGTCATCGCCGACATGGGGTTCTCTTCGTACTTCCTGATCGTTTGGGACCTCATTAAGCACGCGCGAGATAACAACATTCGCGTCGGGCCAGGTCGAGGTTCAGCCGCTGGGTGTGCGGTGGCGTACACGTTGCGAATCACCGACCTCGATCCAATCGAATACGACCTTCTGTTCGAACGCTTCTTGAACCCAAGCCGTAGTTCGATGCCCGATATCGATATGGACTTCGACTCTCGTTACCGAGACGAAATGATCCGCTATGCGGCAGAGAAATATGGCCGGGACCATGTCGCTCAGATCGTTACGTTCTCGACGATCAAAGCTCGTGCTGCGGTTCGTGATGCTGCCCGAGTGCTGGGCTATCCCTATGCGGTGGGTGACAAAGTCGCCAAGCTCATGCCTCCGTTGGTGATGGGTCGAGACACGCCGCTTTATGCGTGTCTCGAGGAACACCCCAAGTTCACTGATGGTTTCAAGATGGCCTCAGATCTTCGCGACATCTACGCCAATGACAACGATGCGCGTCAGGTCATCGATGTTGCGCGTGGGCTCGAAGGACTTCGTCGCCAGGACGGCATTCACGCAGCAGCGGTGGTGATTACCAAGGAACCGCTTACCGAGTATCTGCCAATTCAGCGGAAGCCCGAGGCTGGATCCGATCCCAATCTCGCTCCGGTCGTCACTCAGTATGAAATGCACGGCGTTGAGGAACTTGGCCTTCTAAAGATGGACTTCCTCGGGTTGCGAAACCTCGATGTCATCACCGACACCTTGGCCATGCTCGTAATCACTCAAGGGCTTCACGTCGATATCGACACGATTCCACTCGATGACGACCTCACGTTGGCCATGTTGCGTAATGGCGACTCCATCGGCGTGTTTCAGCTTGAAGGTGGCCCCATGCGAGCGCTTATGCGTTCTCTGGCGCCGACCTCGTTCGAAGACGTTGCCGCTCTTGTAGCGCTCTACCGACCTGGCCCCATGGCTGCGAACATGCATAACGATTACGCCGATCGCAAGAACGGGCGTAAACCGATCGACTACCTGCACGACGATCTTGCCGAACTTCTTGGCGACACCTACGGACTCATGATCTACCAAGAGTCGGTCATGCGAGTAGCGCAGAAGTTTGCTGGGTATTCGCTCGCCGATGCAGACAATCTTCGTAAAGCATGCGGCAAGAAAGTGCGCGAACTCATTCAGAAAGAGCGCGAGAAGTTTGTCGAAGGTTGCGACGCCGAGGGCTATGGCCGAGAAATTGGTTCAGCGCTTTTCGATGTCATCGAACCATTTGCCGATTACGCATTCAACAAGAGCCACAGTTATGGCTACGGGCTGATTGCCTATCAAACCGCCTACCTCAAGGCGCATTACCCGGTTGAGTACCTTGCGGCGCTTCTCACCAGCGTCAAAGCCAATCTCGACAAAGCGGCGATTTATCTCAACGAGTGTCGTCAGGTCGGCATCGAAGTGCTGGTGCCCGATGTCAACATTTCGGTGAGTGATTTCATTGCCTTCGACAAACCCGATGGAACACGCGCTATCGCCTTTGGAATGTCTGCAGTTCGAAATGTTGGTGAGGGTCTCGTCGGACTCATGCTCGCCGAGCGCGAAGCAAACGGGCAGTTCGAGGATTTCTTCAACTTTTGCGATCGAGTCGATGTCAGCGTTCTCAACAAGCGGACAATCGAGTCGCTCATCAAAGCCGGTGGTTTCGATTCGATGGGCTATTCCCGAAAGGGACTTCTCGGCTACTTCGATCGAATCATCGACGACACCGTTGCCCGGCGGCGTAAAGAAGCCGAAGGTCAGTTCGATCTCTTCTCAATGGCCGATGACGACGACGATGGCGCGCTGGTAGCCGGAACCCGCATCGTCATCCCGGAAGAAGATTTTGACAAGCGACAACGTCTCACCTTCGAAAAAGAAATGCTCGGCCTCTACGTCTCAGACCATCCGCTGATGGGCGCCGAGATGTCGTTGCGTCGTCGGACCGAGTCGACAATCGCAGAACTTGAAGGTATCGAAGACGGCACAATGCGAACCGTTGGTGGACTCGTCACTTCGTTGCAGAAAAAGTGGACTCGGAAAGGCGACCTCATGGCCGTCTTCGTTCTCGAGGATCTTCAGGCAACCGTTGAGGTCATGGTGTTCCCCAAGACCATGCAGAACTATGGGCACCTTCTCGAAGACGATGCGGTGGTGATCCTTCGTGCTCGGGTCGATACCCGTGATGACCAGCCCAAGCTCATGGCGATGGAACTTGAACGGTTTGAGCCGGTGATCGATGGCAATCCTCCCGTGCACGTCAATCTGAAACCGGCTGCGCTTAGCGACGAACTGCTCAGTGCCCTCAAAGCTCTGCTTTCTGAGCATCCCGGCGAATCTCAGGTCTTCCTCCACATCGGCGAGCACCAGGTGTTGCTGCTCCCAGAGAATTTTGCGGTCTCGGCTACTGCCGGACTTCTCGCCGAACTTCGGGAACTGCTTGGCCCAGATGCGGTCGCTAACTGACATCGGGGGCCGAATTGCGTTAGCGGGCGAGCCGGGGTGAACTAGTACTCCGGTTTTGTCTGTTTCAGGGGCTGTTGAACCATGGCTATCAAGGTCGTTACCAAAGATTGCACTCAACTCAGTGATGCTGAGTTGGCAGAGATGGCGGATATCTGCGCGGATGGGCCAAGCCTCTACGAGGTTGGTCAACTTTCCAAGCAGGTTGAGGCGTGGGTCCTTGTTTCGTTGGCGCGAGAAGGTAATGGCCTTAAGGGCTTCTCCTTCTGCACACTCGAACGCATCGGCGGCACTCCTAGCGTGCTGATTGGTCTTGCATCGGTGAAGCGCACCTCCAAGCGATCCTCGGTATTGCGAGCGATCCTCGCTGACCAGTTCAAGCGCGCCGTCATGGCGTTTCCTGACGAAGACGTGCTTATGGGAACTCGATTCGCTACGGCGAGCGGTTTCGAAGCCTTTCGCACCCTCGATGACATCATCCCTCGTCCTGACCACAAGGCCACTGGCGAAGAACGTGCGTGGGGTCGTCGATTGGCGAAGCGATTCAGCATCAGTTCGAGTTCTTACGACGACAAGACCTTCATTGCTACTGGCGATGGCTCATTCCCGTTGGCACTCGACTACGAATCACTCGAGGCCGACAGCATCGACCCAGAGATCGTCGCGTTGTTCAAGAGCGTCGGCGCCAAGCGAGGCGATTCGCTCATTGCCTTCGGCTGGGCGATGGCCGAGGATCTCGCCAAGATCAAGTGATCCCCAGGTCGGCGTAATGCAGTTCGCCGACGCAGTCGCAAACAGGCGCATGGTTCGTTCGTTCGAAACGCGCCCGGTTCCATCGGATGTTCTTGATCGTGTTCTTGATCTTGCGCGTCGGGTGCCAGCCGCGGGAAATACGCAAGGCCTTGATCTTGTGGTTCTCGAGGGCGAGCAGACCCAGCGTTACTGGGAAGCCTCCTTGCCGATGGAACGGCGAGCCGCGTTCCCCTGGCCAAAGCTTCTTGATGCTCCGGTGCTGATCATTCCCGTGTCCTGGCCTGCCGCCTACGTCGAGCGCTACGGCGAGCAGGACAAAGCGCGCACCGGACTCGGCGAAAGCGAAGCTTCGTGGTCGGTTCCGTATTGGTATGTCGACACAGCGTTCGCCGCAATGGTCGCGATGTTGGCGGCAGTTGATGAAGGTCTCGGCGCGTTGTTCTTTGGTCAGTTTGAACACGAAGGTGCGGTGAAGAATGCTCTCGGCATTCCCGCTGACCGTCGGCCAGTTGGAACGATTGCGCTTGGCTACGCCGCCGACGAGCAGCGACCGAGCACCTCGTCGAAGCGTCCGCGTCGACCCTTCGATGAGGTCGTGCATCGCGGCAGTTGGTAATCAGTCAAGTGCGTTAAGGCGCTCGTTCAATTCTTCGGTGGTTAATGCTGGCGCTGCACAGACCATTTGGCGGCAGACGTAGGCCCGTCCGTCGGGGCCTGTTTCATTGCGGCCTTCCCAGAGCGGAGAGGAGCCAGGTGCTCCCCATGTGAGGACGCTGCGAGGCAGCCAGCGTTGTTGGGCTTCGGCAACGAGGTCGGGGCGATCTCCTGAAATGACAATTTCGTCAACGCCAAGCACGCGCAGTTCAGCGGCGAGAAGGAGGTGGCCAAAGCCGAGTGGCAAACGCGCCGCTGATTCGGCGAGTCGATCGACGATTGCCGTCGCGAACTCGCGGTGAGGTTCATTGCCGGTGAGCGCAGCGAGGCGGAGAAGACCAACAGCGGCGAGGCTGTTCGCACACGCACTGGCGTTGTCCATGAGCTCTTTGGGGCGGGCAACGAGTTGATCGCCGTCGGTGCCATTCGTGTAGACGCCGATGTCATCGGGGTCACCGAACAATTCAATGAGCGCATCGGCGGTGACGGCTGCTTCATCAAGCCAGCGGGGATCGCCGGTTGCTTCGTGGACACGAACGAATGCATCGACGAGAGCGCCGTAGTCAGCGCTGAACGCGAGAACGCGAGCTTCGCCCTGCCACGAACGCATCCAGCGTCCGTTCACCCGCAGGTTGTCGCACAGAAAGTTTGCGTTGGTAACCGCAGCCTCAAGCCATTCGGTTGAACCTGTTGCCGCGGCAGCCTCGGCGATCGTGGAAAGCATGAGCGCGTTCCATTCGGTGAGCACTTTGTCGTCGAGACCGGGTCGGATCCGCTTGTTCCTCTCGGCGAGAAGCGCGACTCGGCCGCGCTCAACAGCATCGGGTCGAGCAAGGTCGCCACGAACGACGCGCTCGAGGATGTTGGTGTGTTCCCAGTTGCCGTGGTCGGTGGCTCCAAACCATTCGATGACGGCCTCGGCGTCGTCGCCACAAATTGCACGGATCTCGTCGATCGACCAGACGTAGAACTTTCCTTCGACGCCTTCGGAGTCGGCATCTTCGGCGGAAAAGAATCCGCCAAGAGGGTGGCGAAGATCGCGCAGTACGTACTCGATTGTTTCTTGAAGTGTTTGAAGAAAGCGCGGTTCACCGGTGAGCTGCCACGCGTGCAGGTAGACGCGTGCAAGGAGCGCTTCGTCGTACAGCATTTTCTCGAAATGGGGAATGAGCCAACGCCGGTCGGTGGCGTAGCGAGCGAACCCGCCACCGAGATGGTCGTAAATGCCGCCGGCGGCCATGGCGTCAAGTGAGAGGAGAGCGGCGTCGAGTGCCGCTGGGTCGCCAGTGCGAGCGTGCTGGCGCAGCAGTGAATCGATGGCAAATGTTTGCGGAAACTTGGGAGCAGCACCGAACCCACCGTCGATCGAATCGATCCGACTAATTAGGGCAGACGTCGCCGCGCTGAAGATGAGGTCGTCGGGTTCGCGAGTGGGTTGGGGGAGTTGCACGCCTTCGTCGATTGCTTCGGTGACGGTCGTTGCTTGTTCGACGAGGTCGTCTCGGCGGGTATTCCACAACTCGTTGATGCGCTCACAAAGTTCAGCGAAGCCGAGGTGACCGCCGCGCGAGGTTTTTGGGAAGTAGGTGCCGGCAAAGAATGGTCGACCGTCGGGCAGACAGAACACCGTCATCGGCCAACCGCCGTGACCGTTCATCGCTTGCACGGCGTCCATATACACAGCATCGACATCGGGGCGTTCTTCGCGATCGACTTTGACGTTCACGAAAAGGCGATTCATGAGCGTGCCGGTGGCTTCGTCTTCAAATGATTCGTGGGCCATCACATGACACCAATGGCACGCCGAGTATCCGACGGAGATGAGGATGGGAACATCACGGTCGGCAGCCTCGGCCAAAGCCTCTGGGCCCCAAGGCCACCAGTCGACGGGGTTGTCAGCGTGCTGACGCAGATAAGGACTTGTTTCGTTGGCAAGGCGATTGGTCACGGGCGGGAGGGTAGCGGTCTTGGGGTTCTACGATGCGGTCATGACGACAGTTCCACGGATCGCCTTCAACGATGGCCACTCGATTCCTCAGATTGGTTTTGGAGTTTTCAAGATTCCCGCCGAAGAGGCTGAACAACTCGTGGGTGAAGCAATCACAACCGGCTACCGCCATATCGATACTGCGTGGGGTTATTTCAACGAAGAAGGAGTGGGCGCTGCGGTGAATAACTGTGGCCTTGCTCGTGAGGACATTTTCGTCACCACAAAGGTCTGGAATAGCTCGCAGGGCCGAAAACTTTCCGTCGAGTCATTTGATCGTTCGCTCGAAACGCTGGGCTTCGACTACCTCGATCTCCTTCTCATTCATTGGCCAGCGCCGACGAACGATCTCTATGTCGAAACCTGGGAGACGTTTATCGAATTGCGTGAAAGTGGCCGGGTCCGTTCGATCGGAGTTTCAAACTTCGAGCCCGAGCACCTCCACCGCGTCATCGAAGCAACTGGCATTGTCCCGGCACTTAACCAGATCGAACTGCACCCGTTCTTTCAGCAGAAACTTCTGCGCGACTTCCATGACCTTCACGGGATTGTGACCGAAGCATGGGGTCCCATCGCCCGTGGTGCGGTCGACGAAGATCCATTGCTCGTGATGTTGGCCAACAATTACGGACGGACACCTGCGCAGATCGCTCTGCGCTGGGAGATCCAATACGGAATCGTCACCATTCCGAAATCGGCGACGCTGTCGCGAATTCAGTCGAACTTCGATGTCTTCGACTTCACGATCAGCGAAGACGATATGGCGATGATCGATGCGATCGATCGTGAAGACGGCCGTTTCGGGCCGCTTCCGTCTGAGATGAACTGACCGAGTCCGCTACTTTCCTTTGAAGTTGGGCGTGCGCTTTTCTGAAAATGCCTTCATGCCTTCTTTGGCATCGGCAGAGCGCATCACCGGCATGACATGGCCAATTTCGATTGGTTGAGCTTCGGATTCGGGCAACCAGCCGGTTTCAATCACCGATGCTTTGGCGGCCTTGACAGCGAGCGGACCATTGGCGCAAATGACGTCGGCGATTTCTCGGGCCTTGGCCATTCCTTCGCCACTCGGGGCGATGTGGCTCACGAGGCCCCAGCGGAGTGCCTCTTCGGCGTCGAGAACCCGACCAGTGATGAGCATGTCCATCGCAACGGCGTAGGGGATCTGACGCTTCAAACGCATCGTGGAACCTGCCCCCGCGATGAGACCGCGTTTCACCTCGGGTACGCCAAAGGTTGCATGAGCTTCGGCAATGCGAATATCGGTGGACTGCAACATTTCGCAGCCACCACCCATGCACTGGCCATTAACCACAGCAATGATCGGCTTTGTACACCAATGTGTCAGCAGGAGACCTTTGCCGGTTATGCCTGGGTCAGCTTTGAGGCGTTCCTGAATGAGCTTCGCCTCTTCAGTGATTTCTCCAGACATCCAGCCGTCGTTGAGATCGCCGCCTGCGCAATAGGCGACATCGCCGGTGCCGGTGAGGATGACACAACGAATTGAGTCATCACTATCGGCAAGGTCCCAAGCGTCGGCGAATCTCACGAGCATGTCGGGCACAAGGGCATTGCGGCGATACGGACGATTCATTGTGAGGATGAGTACTGGCCCTTCACGTTCAATGAGGAGGGTTGGTCCTTCGGTCTCGGTCATGTTCTCCTCTTTCGTGCGAGTGGTGTTACAGCAGACGTCGTTGGATTTTTCCGAGCGGTGTGCGCGGTAGTGAATCAAGAAGTTCGATGCGTCGAGGCGCACAGTAGGCGGGGAGCGTTTGCTTCACGTGGTCTCGAAGTTCGTCGAGCGTGGGTGGCTGTGACGCGTCAGCGGCCACGATGATGGCGGTGACGACGTGGCCCCATTCATCGTCGGGACGACCGACGACGGCAACCTCGGCGATTGA
>CAMCTW010000067.1 GCA_945878645.1 Bifidobacterium breve | reverse complement strand
GATTTCGCCGCGAGCAATCGCAGCAATGGCGTCGGGAATGGTCGCGAAGTGCTCGGACCAATCGGAACGTTCCTGTTTGGGCATCAGTCCTCCTCGGACCGGGTGAGTGAAGCAAGTTGCGCTTCGATAAGGCGTTCGGTGTATTTCGCCATGACATCGACTTCGAGGTTTACCGGCGAGCCAGGACCTTTCTGGCCAAGCGTGGTGACTGCAGAAGTGTGGGGAATGACCGCAACGGTAAAGCCATCATCAAGTGGTTTCACGACGGTGAGCGAAATTCCGTCAACGGTGATCGAACCTTTCTCGACGACGTACCGAAGAAGATTCGATGGCATACGTACCTGGAGATCAGGTACACCCACCACAACTTCGCCGACAGCGTCGACATGGCCCTGAACGAGATGGCCACCAAGTCGATCTTCAAGCCGAACGGGGCGTTCAAGATTGATGGGGTCACCCGCAGAAAGTGCTCCGAGGTTGGTGCGGTTGAAGGTCTCGTCGCTGACATCGGCTTCCCACCATCCGGCCGAAGCGTCGAACGCAACAATCGTGAGACAGCAGCCATTCACTGCGGTTGAATCACCGATGGAGGCGCCTTCGAGCACGTTCGAGCAGTTGATACGCAGACGCGAGCCATCGCGTGATGCCACGGTTCCGAGTTCTTCGACGATTCCGGTGAACATGATCAGGCCTCAATCTCCAGACGAAGATCGTCCCCCACCCGAGCCACGTTCACAATTCGACCCCGCCAGAGCTGGTTTATTGAGTCGGCCCCAAGACCGGCGAACAGGCCTCGGGCGTTGTCGCCCCCGAAAAATGCTGGAGCCATATAGAGAACGTATCGATCGACCAAATCAGCCTCATGAAAGGCCTTCGCCACGGTCGCTCCGCCCTCGATCATCAACTGCAGCACCCCACGGCTACCCAAATCATCCAGGATCGTTCCTAAGTCACCAGAAAGCTCGAGGCACGGTTGCACGGCAGCATCGGTTGGGGCCGAGCCCAGAACCACTCGGAGGGGTTCGGTGTCATCGGGATGACGCTCATCGTTTGGCAGTCGAACAGTCAGAGCCGGATTGTCAGCCTGGACTGTTCCCGATCCCACCAGCACTGCATCGCTGTCGGCCCGAAGACGGTGCGCGTCGAGTCGAGCTTCTTCTCCAGTGATCCATTGCGAGGTGCCATCGGCAGCGGCGGTTCGACCGTCGAGTGTCGAGGCCAATTTGAGAACAACGATTGGTCGGCCGGTGGAACGGTGATGAAGATACGGAGCAAGTTGGCGCGACACATCCTCTGCACGACAACCAACAGAAACTTCGATGCCCGCTTCGCGCAAAAGCGCAATACCTGCTCCCGAGACATTCGAATCGGGATCGCTAACACCGATAACAACTTTCGCTACGCCCGCAGCGATGATCGCTTCAGCGCAAGGCGGCGTGCGTCCGTGATGAGAGCAAGGTTCGAGCGTCACGTAGAGCGTTGAACCTTTCGCCGCAACTCCCGCAGCGCCAAGTGCCACGACTTCAGCGTGAGGGCCCTCACGTCCGTCGGTGGCGCCTTCGAATCCCCGATGCGTGGGATCGCCCGCAGGAACAACGACAGCTCCGACCCAAGGACGGGGCGCGACGCGCCGCCGAACGGTTGCTGCGGCGGTCATCGCCTGGCCCATGCGGGCCTCGTCAGTAGAGATGGTGGCGATGAAACGATCGTACCGGCTGCACTCAGAACCAGTTCAGTCCGAAACCAACGACACCCAGTCACACAGCAGTCGTAAGGGGGTTCTTCAGTCCCCGGCCAACAATCGAATGGCATGAGGGATGACATCGAGAATGGCTTCAAGACACTCGATCGCACCAGAAGTTGAGCCAGGTGTATTCACGACTAGGGCTTGACCGCGAGTACCAGCGATCGCTCGAGAAAGTCGGCCGAGGGGATTCACTGCACGCATCGCTTCGGCGAAGCCGGGAGCTTCGCGATCGAGCACCATGCGCGTGCCTTCCGGTGAAAGATCGCGCGGCCCGAAACCAGTTCCACCAGTCGTCACAACGAGGCCGTTGAATCCTTCAGACATTTCAAACACTGCTTCACCAACAGTTTGAATTCCGTCAGCAACGACACGGTGTTCCGCAATCACAAACCCTTCAGCAGTCAGACGATCAATAAGTGCCGCCCCACTTTTGTCTTCGCGAGTTCCCGCAACAACGCCATCGGAAACCGTCAATACTTTGGCCAACAAACCCTCAGCCGGTGTCGTCATCGCAGCATGGTCAGTCATTGATTCACTACTTCCTCATCGCCAGGCATTCGAAGGCGAAGGATATACATGCCATCGGTTCCCTCATCCTGTGGGAGCAGAATCGCACCTCGACCCAATGTCGTCCATGGATCGGTCTCAAGTGGTCGAGCGACGAGGTGCGGATAGTTCTTCGCGGCCCATTCATCGAGTCCGAGCGTCTCTGCTGACGTAAGTGTGCAAACGCTGTACACAACCTCGCCGCCCGGTCGAACCAACTCAACCGCTTGAGCAAAAAGCCGGCGTTGGATTTCGACAAGCGTGTCGATGTCGCTTTGCGTGATGCGCCAGCGGGCGTCGGGACGACGACGAAGCGCTCCGAGGCCCGAGCACGGTGCATCGAGAAGTACTCGATCAAAACTGTTGCTTCGAAATGGAGGCGATGTTCCATCGGCACCCACGATGTGCATGTCGGTACTACTGATATCGAGTCGATCGCGATTGGTCGACAACAGCGTCAGCCTCGACGGCCGCATGTCCGCGGCAACCACAATCGCTCCTTCACTTACCAACGCTGTCGCTTTACCGCCGGGAGCTGCACACATATCGAGAATCAAATCGCCGGGTTCCGCGTCGACGGCAGCGGCCACGAGTTGTGACCCTTCGTCTTGGATGTAGCCGTCGTCCCGGGTCGTAACCGATGCCGCTTCGTTCATCGCTTCGAGTGCGGCTAGTGCTCGCTCGCGCCCGAGGTCCTCGGAAAGCCGAGCAACCAACCAATCGGGCTGGGAAAGTCGGACCTCATCAGAGGGCCAAACCACCGGCAACGATGTCGCCACTTTGCGCAATACGGCATTGCACAGACCGCTGATCTTCTTCGGAGCAGCCTCAACCGTGGCGCTCACCGCTGCATGCGGCGGCGTGCCCAAAAAGGCCAGTTGGAATGCCCCGAGCCGTAGCCATGTGCGAGCGACGAGGTCGACCCGTTCAGGGTCGGGAAGAAACCGGTCGACCAACCAATCACACGATCGGCGCATGCGCGTCGTTCCGTAAACCAGTTCGGTGACGAACCCCTTATCTCGCTGTTCGAGTCTACTCGAATCGAGAAGGGGCGAAAGCACGATGTTCGCATAGGCGCCATCGCGCTCAATCCGAAGAAGTGCTTCGGCGGCAAGTTGACGAGCAGCAACCCCCGCTACTTCTGAAGGCTTGTGAATAGGTTTCTTTTTTGCTGGCTCGGTCATTGACCCAATCGATCGGTAGAAGTTACGCGAGCGCCGTTCTTCCAGGAGTTCGCTTCCTGCTTCGCTTTGCCTTCGGGCTGCACAACAAGGAGTTCGACCGCACCTTCGCCGCACGCCACTACGAGCCCATCGACTGATCCAGGCATTCCCTGACCCGAAACAACCGACACTTCGTGGATTTTCAAACGTGTGCCACGAAACGTTGTCCACGCACCGCCAAGTCGTACGAGTCGGTCCACGTCGCTAGCAGCACGAGCCCAGTCAATGTTCAGGTCCGCAGACGAAATCTTCTTCGCATAGGTGACCTCTCCCGTTTGTGGCTGCGGGTCGGGAAGCCCTTGCTTCAATGAATCGACCAACAACGTTGCGCCCATTTGCACGAGGCGCTCACGGAGAGTGGTCAACGTGTCGTTGCTCGCGATCTCCGTTCTCGACTCGGCGTATACGTCGCCAGTGTCGAGTTCGACTCCGATATCCATCAGAGAGACACCAGTCTCGGCGTCGCCCGCAAGTAGGGCTCGTTCGACCGGAGCAGCCCCGCGCCAACGCGGGAGCAATGAGAAATGAATGTTGATCATCGGCACGTGTTCGAGAACCGTTACCGGGATGATTCTGCCGTAAGCAACGACGACGGCGAGATCGACTGTGGCGTTGAGGACATCGTCGAGTTGATCAGAAACAGCTAGCCCCATCTCGATGGCCGCAGCCTTCACCGGTGAAGGAGAACTCTCACTCCCCCGGCCCCGTCGTTTATCGGCACCGGAAACAACGACGGCAACCTCGAAACCTGCAGCCACAAGAGCCCTAAGCGGCTCGACGGCAACATCAGGGGTTCCGAGATACGCGATGCGTTGAATACGGGCCGGCGGACGCGCCAGAGTCAGTTCGGTCATGAGGTGCTCAGAGAATCCGGAATCGGCCGACGCCGACCTCGGGTTCTGGGAGTTGCCCTACCCCGAGAGCGCGCAACTCACGCAGAGTCGATCTTGCTTCGGCAAGTTGCTCGGCCGTCAGGTGCTTCTCCAAGAGGATGCCCTCGAGATGATCGATCTCGTGTTGGAAGACTCGAGAGGCGAAGTCGTCGAGTTCAAGATCGAGCTCGTTGCCATCGAGGTCGTAGCCCTTCACGTGGATCTCGGCGGGTCGAACGATATCGAAATGTAAGCCCGGAATCGAAAGGCAACCTTCGGAGAATTCCGCTTCTCCGCGAGTTTCGACAATGACCGGATTAATGATCACGCCAGGCTCATCGTCATAGTCAAAGACAAAGAATCGTTTCTGCACGCCAATCTGGGGAGCAGCAAGACCGACCCCAGGGGCTTCGTACATCGTGCCGAACATGTCCTGCACGAGCTTGGCGAAAGCGCCATCGACGTTTGTTACCTCGGTGGCGCGTTGCGTAAGCACGGGATCACCGATGATGCGGATCAAGTGCGGAGCCATGTCTCAAGGGTAGCGTCGTGACATGTCCGGCCCATCGTCTCAGTACTTCTCCCGGACTCCAGCGGTGGATTCTGCCGAGCAAGAGATCCAACTTTCACTTGCCGACCTTGAACTGCAGTTCACCACTGACCGTGGTGTTTTTTCACAGAGCCGCATTGATGCATGAACCCGACTGCTCCTCCAAGAGGCCCCTCACCCCACTCCCTCGATGACTGATATTTGCGACCTTGGCTGCGGCTATGGCCCGATTGCGGTGAGCCTTGCTCGTCGCTCGCCGACGAGCTCGGTGTGGGCTGTCGATCTCAACGAACGTGCGGTCGCGCTGACCGCCAAAAACGGCGTGGCCAATGACTGTCCCGATATCCACGCGGTCGTTGTTGACTCGGACGGATCCGCCATCGACGGCACACCCGAAGATCTTGCGGCCCTGCCCACCACTCAATTCGATGGCCTGTGGTCAAACCCGTCGATCCGAATCGGAAAGCCGGCGATGCACCACATGCTCACCGTATGGCTCGATCGACTGACACCCTCGGGAATGGCGTGGCTCGTCGTGCAACGTCACCTCGGGGCTGATTCTCTTGCCGATTGGATGACGGCCCAAGGCTGGGCCACAACTCGCGTGTGTTCGCGCGCGGGATATCGACTACTTGAAGTGAAGGCCCGATGACTCGAAATCTTGGTGGCACAGAGCTCAAACGTTTACACCGCGACTGGCGGCGAAAGAACGACCGAAAAATGGCTTTGATGCTTGACGGGGTGCAGAACCCCTTCAATCTCGGATCCATCCTTAGAACCGCAGCGGCCTACAGCGTCGATCACCTGTGGCTTGTGGGTTCGCCTTCGCCCACCGACGCCAAAGTTCAGAAGACTGCGCTTGGTTCACAAAAATTCGTCACCACGACAGCTTGCGAAACTTCAACCGAAGCACTCGCTGCAGCTCATGCCGCTGGCTATCGGATTGTTGGTGTCGAACTTGCCGAAGGTGCGATCCCGCTTCATGAGACTGACCTGTCGGGAAACATTTGCATCGTCATGGGCCACGAGGATCGCGGACTTTCAAAAGATTTACTTGCCGGCGCCGATGCACTGGCCTACATCCCGCAGTTGGGCAAGATCGGCTCGCTTAACGTCGGAACCGCCGCCGCTATCGCCATGTATGAAACGCGACGCGCGGGCTGGATTGCCGAGGACTGAGTACAACTTCCGGCTACAGCGCTGTGTGGGTCCCAGCGTTAGAACCTGAGCGGGTCGACTTCGATGCGGAGTCGACCTGAAGGCCGGCTTGCCGCGGCAAGCGCATTGCACAACGTGTCGTGATCGGAAGCGCGCACGATCCAACGACCATCGGCAGGGCCAAGCACATCAACCCCGATCGGGGCTACGAACGCGTTTACCCATGTCTCTGCAGCCGCACCTGATACCAGTGCCATCACCTTGGCTGGCGGGAAGCCGAGCGACTCACGCCGAGTGCGCTCAGCGTCAGAGACCCGCGTGGGTTCAGCGAGCAACGCGCCCTGGAGTACTTCGTGGTGAGGAAGACGGGTTTGCACAAGCAATCTGCCCCCGCCCTCACGGCCGCCGACAACACGAGCGGCGCGAACAAGTAACGCCATCGCTTCTTCGGCTGCTCGATATCTCGGAGCGAGTAGTTCCTGATCGAAATCGAGAAAGGCCACAACATCAGCGTTGTGAACTCGGTAAAGCGCAGCTTCGGTACCCACGATGACTCGGGTTCCGGTTCCACCTGCATCAGTACCTCGTTCGGCAGTGAGTTCAGCGACTGGTTCGCGCACAAGAGCTTCGAGTTCCTCTCGGACACGGTTGACGCCGGCACGCAGATTCTTCATCTTCGTGCCGCCACACTTGACGCAGAGCAACGGTCGGACGGTGTCGCAGCGGAGACACACGAGAGCTCCATCATCTCCTTGCACCACCGCTGCCGCGCACTTCTCGCAGGCTGCGACCTCACCGCACGCAGCACACGATGAGAGCCGCGAACGTCCTTTGCGATTCAGAATGCACACCACTCGGCCGTCGCTACGCAACGCGTCGACCAAGCGTTCGCTAAATAAGCCTGAACCCGGTGGTTCGTCACGCCTGTCAACGAGATCGACGAGCGGCCAACCCGCTCGCTCGGCACTACGCGATTGTGTAATCAATCTTCCAGCGTCAAGGGCCTCGAGTGACGGCGTTGGACTGACCAATAGACACGGGATGCCCGCTCGTCTTGCTCGTTCAACCAATACATCTCGGGCATTCCAAGTGGGAGCTTGCTCCTGCTGAAACGATTCATCATGTTCGTCGAGAACAACGATTGCGGCAGGCGAAGCGATCGGAGCGAACGCAGCCGAACGCGAACCAAAAACATTCGCCCAGCCAGCACGAGCGAGAGACCAGTCGTCGGGAAGTAGCGCAACGGGAAGTCCAGCTCTGCGCAGGCGAACACCAAGATGTCGCGCCATCGACGCGACCGGAGCAGCAACGAGAATTGGGCCGAGTGCCGCAGCAGCGAGGAGCACCGGATACGGGTCGACTGCAGGTGCGAGGCGAAGGGTGGCCACGCCACCGGCGAGTGCCTCTTGGGCGAGATCATGAACCTCATCGGATCCGATGGGGGCGGGCGGTGGGGTTCGCGCTGGGGCACGTGGTAACCCACGCACCACTGCCGAAGGCGATGCAGTGTTCAGCAGTGCCGCTGGGCGACCCGCCCATCGCCAAGATGCCCAGTCGGCGAGATCGAAGAGTTCGGGAGGCGGCCCCCATCCCGAAACTTTCGCGAGTGATTGGAGCTTGACCCCTTTCGGCGGTTCGACTCGATCTTCGACGACCCATCCACCGACGCGACGCCCGTGAAGCGCAATTCGCACAATCGTGCCGACGCGTATCTGTTCCGACATCTGCGGCGGAACGAGATAATCGAACGTCTTGTCGATGGCCGGAACATCGGGACGCACACGCACAACGTGCTGATCGGATACGTCGATGTCCTCAACGGTTCCGTCGGGAGCAATCGTGGTCTCGACGACAGGCTCGCTTGAACCCGCCGACTTTGGCGGATCGAAAGACAGCGAAGGTTGTTGCGGATCGGCGACCATTTCAGCGCCGCTCCGAGTGACCCAAGAGGATCAGAGACCGAGTTCCGACTTGAGAGCGTCGACGCGATCGGTACGTTCCCAAGTGAAGGCATCGCCTGTGCGACCGAAGTGACCGTAGGCCGCCGTTTGCTTGTAACGGGGCTTACGAAGGTCGAGGTCACGGGCAATCGCGGCGGGACGAAGGTCGAAGACGTTGCGTACTGCTGCGGCAATCATCTCTTCGTCGACCGTGTTGGTGCCGAAGGTCTCGACCATGATCGAGACCGGATGCGCAACACCAATGGCGTAAGCAACCTGGACTTCACAACGATCGGCCGCACCAGCAGCCACCACGTTCTTAGCAACCCAACGAGCAGCGTAAGCAGCGGAACGATCGACCTTCGAAGGATCCTTGCCCGAGAATGCGCCACCACCGTGACGAGCCATGCCGCCGTAGGTGTCGACGATGATCTTGCGACCGGTGAGCCCTGCGTCGCCAACGGGACCGCCGATAACGAATCGGCCAGTCGGATTCACGAGCACCTGGTAATCGTCATTGGCGAACTGTGCGGGGATGACTGGTCGAATGACGTGTTCGATGAGGTCAGGGCGAATCGCATCTTCACGATCAATGCCTTCATCGTGCTGGGTTGAGATCAAGACCGTGCGCAAACGAACAGGCTTGCCATTTTCGTAATCGAACGTGACCTGAGTTTTGCCATCGGGACGAAGGTACGGAACTGTTCCGGCTTTACGGACATCAGCAAGGCGCTCAGCCATGCGATGAGCAACGTGAATCGGAAGAGGCATAAGCACGTCGGTTTCGTTGCACGCATAACCGAACATCATTCCTTGGTCGCCTGCGCCCTGCTTATTAAGAATGTCTTCACCTGACGTGCCGGTGCGAACCTCTTCGGAGTCGTCAACGCCTTGGGCGATATCGGAAGACTGCGCATCGAGACTGACCATGACGCCCACGGTTTCGCCGTCGTAGCCATAGGACTCGCGGTCATAACCGATGCCCTTGATGGTGTCGCGAACGATGCTGGGGATGTCGACGTAACCCGTGGTCGTGACCTCGCCGGCGATGATGGCCAAGCCTGTGGTCACGAGGGTCTCACATGCGACACGACTCATTGGGTCGTTGGCCAACATGGCATCGAGGATGGCGTCGGAGATCTGATCAGCCATCTTGTCGGGATGGCCTTCGGTGACCGATTCTGAAGTGAAAGTCCAGTTACTCACGGGAAGCTCCTGTGTGATTGGTTCGGGGAGAAACCTAGTCGGGCCGAGGCCCTTAGCGGTCGGACCTAAGCGCCACGACAGCATCGAGGACCGCCTTGGCGACCGCTCGTTTGTCGGTGAGGCCAATACTGATGTCATCGGAAGTAGCCGAGAGAATCGTCACTGCATTGGTGTCGTGTTCAAAGCCCACGCCATCGGCGCTCACATCGTTGGCCACGATCAGATCGAGGTTCTTACGCTGAAGTTTGCCGCGCGCATTTTCCACGACGTTTGTGGTTTCAGCAGCGAAGCCCACGATGACCTGACCAAGCGCTTTCCGCTGGCCAAGATCAACAAGAAAATCATGTGTCGGTTCAAGAACGATTCGGGGCTCGCCTTGCGCGCCCAGTTCGTCCTTCTTGATCTTGTGGTCGACGATCGTGGCCGGGCGGAAGTCAGCAACCGCTGCAGCCATCACGATGACATCGTGTGAATCGGCTCGAGGCATGACAGCGGCTTCCATGTCGGCCGCGCTCACAACCTCAACAACGTCAACGCCTGCCGGTGCGGGCAGACTCGCAGTGGTAACGAGGGTGACCTTCGCTCCCCGTGACAATGCTTCCGCAGCGATGGCATAGCCCTGCTTGCCTGACGAGCGATTCGTGATCACTCGCACCGGGTCGATTGCTTCGCGAGTTCCGCCCGCGGTCACAAGAACCCGCACGCCCGCTAAATCGTCATTTGCTGACAGTGCTCGTTCAATTGCAGCCACGATATCGGCGGGTTCGGCAAGACGACCAGTGCCAATATCGCCACCGGCAAGGCGTCCTTCGCCCGGAGGCACGATGATGACGCCGCGCGACGCGAGCAGTGCGAGGTTGTCCTGCACTGCCGGGTGTTCCCACATCTCGGTATGCATCGCCGGGCAGATGACGACCGGGGCCCGGGTGGCAATAAGGGTGGCGGTCAGGAGATCATCGGAATAGCCATGGGCATAGGCCGAGATCAATCGCGCAGTGGCCGGTGCCACCACGATGAGATCGTTATCCTGACCAAGTCGAGTATGTGGAATGGGCGAGGATTCATCCCAGAGCGAGGTTTGCACTTTTTCTGAGGCAAGCGCCGACAGCGTTGTCTCGCCGATGAAGTGCCTTGCCCCTTCGGTCATGATCGGCACGACATGCGCGCCAGCATCGACAAGACGACGACAAACGTCGACCGCCTTGTACGCGGCAATGCCCCCGGTTACTCCCAGGACGATGCGACGGGATGCGAGGGTCATACCCGCAGAACCGACAACAGGTCGGTCAGTCTGCCTCAGGTGCTTCGTCGACGGCTTCAGCCAGCTCGACGGTTTCGTCGATGCCCTCGACGACATCCTCTTCAAGGACCTCGTTGGGATCAACGCGCACGGGGATGATCATGTCAGCAGAGATTTCTTCAAACGCGATTGAAAGCGGCTTACGGGCCAGCGATGTGACCTGCGGCGGAACGTTTGAACCCTGTCCTTCACCAAGCTGATTGAAGTAGGCGTTGATCTGACGCGCACGCTGGGCGCCAAGTGACACGAGCGTGAAACGCGAATCGACCTTCGAAAGAAGAACCTCGATACGGGGATCCACCATTGAGTCATGAATCTGAGCCACAGCACACCTTCGTTACGGATTGGGGACGGACTGACTAGAACGATCGTTCCTTCTGCGAAACCTAAGAATCGGCCTCGGAGAGGAGGGGTGAGCCTACCGCAGTCCCCTCTCCAGACCACATTGCCGAATGGGGAGAGGTATCGGGCGGTTCTTTTAGGCCGATCTCTGCTCGGCGATGAGCGCAGCAACCTCGGCGACAGTCCGCTCGAGATCGTCGTTGACGATGCAGATCGCTCCCAGACGCCGACCTTCGGCCAATTCGGCCTGTGCAACCGCAATGCGGCGTTCGGCCTGCTCGGGAGGGTCACCTCGGCCACGGAGTCGTTCGGCCTGCACCTCGGCTGAGGGAGGTTCAAGGAGCACAAAGAGACAGTCAGGAACCCGTTCGAGGACCTGCGCCGCGCCCTGAACATCGATTTCGAGGATCACGTCCTTGTCATCGGCACCTTCAGGCCAAGGGGTCCCATAGAAATTTCCAAGGAACTCGGCATATTCAAGGAATCCACCCGCTTCGACGTGGGCCTCGAATTCCTCTCGGGTCACCCAGATGTAGGCGTCTTCACGCTCACTCGGACGTCGTTCACGGGTACTCCACGAACGCGAAAGCCACAGAGACGGATCGGCGTCGATCAGGCGAGCGACAACCGTTCCCTTGCCCACTCCCCCAGGTCCACAGACGACAATGATCACGAGTGCGGAATCAGTTGCCGAACGCGCCCAGCAGGGCCTTGCGTTGCTGATCGCCCAATCCTCGGAGTCGACGTGTGTCGGCAATGCCGATGTCGGTCATGGCTCGACGAGCTTTGACCTTTCCGACACCGGGAAGCGATTCGAGGATGGCAAGCACTTTGATACCGGCAACAAGTTCATCGGTACCGGCAAGTTCGAGAACCTGCG
>CAMCTW010000066.1 GCA_945878645.1 Bifidobacterium breve | reverse complement strand
CGATACTGCTCTCGCTGCCGACACAGTCGATGACATGATCGGCACCGCCGGTGAGACGAACAATGTCACCATCGCCGATAGCGAGTGAGCCGGTGATGCGACGAATGGGTCGAGCAATGTGACCAGAGGAAATGACCTGGTCGGCACCGAATTCACGAGCGAGTTCCTGCTGGTGCGGATGTTTGGCAACTGCGATGATCGTGCACTTACGACCGTAGCGACGCAGGGCTGCGATCGTGAGTAGTCCAAGGGCGCCAGAACCAAGCACAACGACGGTGTCGCCCTCGGAAACATCGGCAGCGAGTGCCCCGTGTACGGCGCACGCGGTTGGTTCCACCATGACGGCGGCTTCGTCGGTCCAGTCGGCGGGAACTGCATGCAACTGGCTGACGTGGGCGATCATGCTGGTTGACCAGCCACCGCCGGTATCGCAGCAGAAGCCGCTTTGCAGGCCGGGGCTGATGTTGCCAAACGTGATGCGTTCGCAATTGCCAAGATCGCCGCGTGCGCACGCAACACAAACCGGGTCGATGCCGCGTGTGACACAACCAAGAACGGGTTCGACAACAACGCGTCCAGCAGGAATTCCTTCAAATGGTTCGGGGAGATCGGCAACGATTTCGTGGCCCGGAATGAACGGGAACGAAACGATTGGTTCGAAATAGCGCGAGCTGTTTCCATCGATAGTTGCGAGATCAGAGCCGCAAATACCGGTGAGGCGCGGAAGGATCTCGACCCAACCGGGGCCGGGCAGTCGTGGAGTGTCGACGTTGCGGAGTCGAAGCGGCCCAACTTTGGCGCCGCCGCCGGAACTCAGGCGACCAGCGATGTTGGCTGCGGCAAACCGCGGAATGTTTCGCTCGAAGCGCAGGGCTTTCATGCCGTGCCTCCCGGAACGAGTGGATTGGCGAGGCCACCGTGGGCTCCGCGACGTGGACCGATGGGAATAAGGCGACGCGGCGAACCAGGAGCCTTCGAGAAGTTCTCGACCAACCAACCGCGTTTGCGGGCGAGGGCGGCAAGGCGGGTTTCCGGATTCACGGCGACAGGAAAGCCAACCGCTTCGAGCATCGGAAGGTCAGAACTTGAATCGGCGTAGGCAACGGTTTCGCTCAGGCTGAGTCCGTGAGCCTCGGCGTAGTCGCGCAAGACCTGCGCGCGAGTTTCGCCAGTGGGCGGAACATTGCGGAGTTCTCCGTCGTACCGACCATTCGTCACGTTCATCTCTGCGGCGATGATGTCGTCGAAGAGCGGGGCGAGTGGTTTCACCACGAAATCGAGTGCGCCAGTAATGAGCACGGTGCGATGACCGGCCGCTTTGTGTTCGCGGACTCGACGGATGGCTTCGGGGAATGACTTTGACAAAATCAGTCGGCTGAACATCTCGGCTGAGTCTTCGTCGATCTGCTGCAACGGCGCTCCGTCATAACGCCGATAAAAGAAACGGAGAAAGTCGGTGCGGTCTTTGCGGTCAAGCGAAAGCAGCGTGGGCCCTTCAGCGATCATCTTCGCGATGAAGCGCAGACGCTGATCTTTCGGCATACGTCGTGTAGCGAGATACGCATAACTGGCAACGACATTCGATGCAATGAGCGTGTTCTCAAGATCGAAGGCCGCAAGTTGACGCTCGGGAGCAAGGATCTGCCCGCGAAGTCGGTCGGTACGTGTCGGGCCAGTCTTTCCGCCGGGAGTTGTGCGAACGCGAGCGGCCTTAACGACTGACGGCAGATGGATTTCGTTGACGAACGAATCCCACTCGATGACTCGGGGATCGAAGCAGAAGTCGCGCTGGTCGTCAGCGGTTTGGTTGTCCCACAACGCAAGGAGTCGATCGAGTCCGTAAATGGCTTCGCATTCGGCGTATGCGCCATAGATCTCGACATACCCGAGTGCACGTTCGGCTTCTTCGCGCTTCTCTTCGACAGATGCGCCCCACTCGGCTTGTTTGCCGCGCAAGGGAAGTGCGTTCAGAACACTTTCGGCGCGGGTCAAGGTCTTCGTGGCCCGCTCGAGTTGGGTCTTGACTCGACCGCGACCGGGGAACGTCCAGGTCGGAACAATGATCGGTTGACCCTTGGGGTCATAAAGCGGCCGCTGCTGAAACCATTCGCTCACCAGGTTCACGAGGCGGCGGTAATGCAGTGGGTTCCGAGAACCCGAAGCAACCTGGATGACTTCTGGTTCGGCTTCAGGGCCCTTTGCCGCAACAGCAATGATCGCGGCGGAAACGAGATCGACGGGAATCACGTCGACAACGCCTTCGGGAACTCCAGGGAATTCCTTCAGAAGTCCGCGCGCATAACTAATGATGATCGGCTCAGCCATGCGGAAGCCGCGGATCCAACCCGGAACTGGTTCTTGCAGTGCAGATTCGATGATCGACGGACGAACGATGCTGACGGGAACATCGCCGCGAGTTTCCACGAGCGCTCGTTCGCCGAGTGCCTTTGTGTAGGCATACGCGTCGGGCCAACCCAACGATGCGGCGCGGGCGCGCCCAGCTTCGACCATGCGGTCTGCCACCCAACGGTCGCGCAGTTGCTCGGTCTTTTCGGCAAGAAGGGGAGTGCCCGCAGCGCCGAGTTCACGGCGCGCTTGCTTGCGGAATTCCACAAGTTTCTCAGGCGTACGGCTGATGGCTTCAGCATCGCGGCGGGCGCGACGTGCGCCCTCAACTTCAGCGCGCCAATCAACATCGATGAAGAAATGGCTCTGATCAACGAGTTGTTCCGGAGCGGCACCACGATGATTGCCCGCGACGTAACACGTCGAAACGGCAACAAGATGCGGCGTAACGCCCAATTCGTTGCATACGGCAGCGATTCGAGTGGGGCCGAGAAGGTTGACTTCAACGGCCGAATCAAGAGGAGAGTCGAAACTCACCGATGCGGCGGAATGAATGATGGTGTCGCAACTAGCGAACATCGCACGACCGGCATCGTCGAGACCAAGTCCATCGCGACTCACATCGCCGGCGACAGACGTAATGCGGCGAGCGGTCATCTCCGCAAAGCTCTCTTTGCCGAGTTCGGCACGCAAACGATCGAAGGCGTCGTTCTTCAGAATCTCGCGAGCCACGCGTTGTTCAACGGTGGAACGCCGACCTGGACGCACCAGCAACACGATCTCGCAATCGGGCACTGATCGGAGCAGTCGCTCAAGCAGGTTGGTGCCGAGGAAACCGGTGGTGCCGGTGATGAAGAGCCGTTTGCCGGCGAGTGCTTCACGAATCACGAACAAAAACTTACCACTTGGTAAGTGAATCGTCTACACTTCTCTTATGGCCGCCGTCGTCACCAGTCCCCCCACGGGATCCCGAGCCGCTCGAACCAGAGCTACCGAGGACCGGATTCTGTCGGTGGCCCTTGAATCGTTTGGCACAAAGGGCTTCGATTCGGTCTCGCTCGACGATTTGGCCGCAGATCTTGGGATCACCAAACAAGCGATCCTCTACCACTGGTCCTCGAAGCGGGCCCTGCTTGATGCCGTCATCGACCGGGCCGCCCTTGAACTCATCATCGAGTTCGACGGAGCGTTGTCGGAAGATGGTTCAGGCTGGAGTCGTGTCGAGTCGATTGTGCGTCGCATCTTCCGCGTGGCCATGCGTCGTCCCGAACTGCTCGGGTTCATTCGTGAGATCAGCCGTATCGGTGGAGACGCCTCGTTGCGAGTGACTGCCGATCTCGAGCCGTTCGTTTCTCGCGCCACTACCTACTTCGAACGAGAAATGGACGAGGGTCGCATTCGACGTTGCGACTCAGGCTTGTTGCTTGTGTCGGCATATTCAACTGTTCTTGGTGCGGCAACGGAAGTCGAAGTGTTACGCGCTGTAGGTATTGAACCCACACTGCGGAGCACCGTCGTGCGTCGTCGTGAGCTGTTGTCATTTCTGCATGCGGCAATGGTTGCCCCGCAGGCGCTGAACGCTCAGGCGCCGCGGTAACGAGAAACGGTGGCGTGGCGTTCAATCGCCAGGCTCACGAGTTCATCGATGAGTGCCCGGTAGGGAAGGCCACTGGCCTGCCACATTTGCGGGTACATAGAAATCGGCGTGAATCCGGGAATCGTATTGATTTCATTGAGTAGCCAGCCACGGCCCGGGCTCTCAAAGAAGAAATCAACCCGTGAAAGGCCTTCGGCTCGATACGCCCGAAACACCCGGCAGGCCAATTCGCGAACTTCAGTTGCTTCGTCCTCAGAGAGAGCCGCAGGGATGTGTAATTGAGCAGTACCTGTTGCGTATTTGTCTTCAAAATCGTAGAAGTCGGCGCCGGCAACGATCTCACCGGGAACCGATGCACGCGGTGAAGTTGTGTGGCCCAGCACGGCAACTTCAATTTCGCGACCGACAACACCTTCTTCGAATACGAGCCACTCGTCGTAACGAAGAGCATCGTCAATCGCTGCGCGCAGTTCTGAACGAGCGCCAACTTTTGAAATGCCGATTGAGGATCCCATGTTGGCGGGCTTGACGAACATCGGGAACCCGAGCTCGTCGCTGAGTGCATCGAGCACGGCTTCAGAAGCGGTGCCAGTGAGTTCATCGGCGTTAAGTCCCCGCCACGTTGCCTGTGCAATGCCGGCAGCATCGGCCAGATGCTTCGCCATCACCTTGTCCATCGCTACCGATGAACCAAGTACGGCCGAGCCAACGAACGGAACTCCGGCAAGTTCAAGAAGGCCTTGGAGCGTTCCGTCTTCTCCCATAGGGCCGTGAAGAAGCGGAAAGACCACCGTGTCGGCACTGAGCACGGAAAAGGGGTTCACCGTTTCGCCGAGGATCTCGAGCGCGTCACCGAATGACGAAACATCGGTCGAGCAGCGCACCCAGGCGCCTTCGCGAGTGATACCGATGGCGGTGAGTTCGTAGCGATCAGGATCGGCCGCAGCCAGAACATGGCGTGCTGTGACTCGAGAAATGTCGTGCTCGGCCGATTGCCCTCCAAAGAGGAGGACGAGACGAATGCGGGCCGGGCCGGACATGGATGGCACCGTAGCGCGACGACTGATGGCCTGATGTCCGTCCCGTAGGGTGAAGGCGTGGAATTCCGGGCCGCTGAAATCGCTGCCGCCGTCGGCGGAACCCTGTCTGGGTCTGACGTTGCCATCGATGGTGCCGGATTCGACTCCCGTCTCATTGGTCCCGGTCAACTCTTTGTTCCGGTCCGTGGCGAGCGCGATGGCCACGACTTCATCGATGCTGCGCGTCAAGGTGGCGCAGTTGCCACCTTCAGTTCACGCGGAGCGATTGATGGACTGGCAACGATTGAGGTGGCCGACGTCGAGATCGCGTTCTCGCTGCTGGGCGCACATGCTCGCGATCGGCTTCCCAATCGTGTCGCCGGAATTACTGGATCAGTCGGAAAAACATCAACCAAAGATCTCGCCGCGGCGATCCTGGCGCTCCGATTTGTCACCACCGCGAATGAGAAGAGTTTCAACAATGAACTCGGTGTGCCGCTCACACTTGTGAACGCCGCGACCGATACCGAAGTTGCAATAGTTGAGATGGGAGCGCGCGGCAATGGACATATCGCAGACCTGTGCGCAATCGCCCGACCAACGGTTGCGATCGTTACATCGATTGAAATTGCGCACTCTGAATTCATGGGCGGTCTAGATGACATCGCTCGAGCAAAGGGCGAACTCGTTGAATCGCTTCCGGCCGATGGCGTTGCAATCCTGAACGCAGACAATCCGCGTGTTGCCGCAATGGCATCGCGCACTTCAGCACGAACGATTTCCTATGGAGTCAACGCCGGCGAGGTTCGAGCCTCGGGCATTGTTGTTGGCGACGATCTTCGAGTGCAGTTCCAACTTGAGTCGGAATGGGGGACTGCCGCTGTGCATCTCGATGTGCGGGGCGTTCACCATGTCGGAAATGCACTCGCCGCCGCTTCGTTGGCGCTGCTTTGGGAAGTTCCAATGGCTGACGTTGTTGATGGGCTTGAACAAGCTGCTCTTTCGCCCTGGCGGATGGAACTCCACGTTGCGCCATCGGGCGCACGAATTCTCAACGATGCCTACAACGCTGGCCCCGCCTCGATGGAAGCGGCACTTCGTTCTCTGGCCCAATTGCCGGCGTCCCGTCACTACGCAGTGCTTGGGCCAATGGCCGAACTCGGGGATCAAAGCGCTGAAGCGCATGCTTATGTCGCCTCAGTTGCGAAGGAACTTGACGTTCACCTCATAGCGGTCGGCACTGATGGGTACAGGCCCACTGCGCAGCAAACAGTGTCGACGATCGAGGAAGCAGTTGCCGCTCTCGGATCGCTTGATGCAAACGACGCAGTCTTAGTGAAGGGCAGTCGCATCGCCGGGCTCGAGCGTCTTGCAACTGCACTTCTTGCTGGCTGACTAACGACTGAGTGTTTTGCCTAACCCTTTTCGTTCTTCAGGCGGTCGAAGATCAGCGAACCAGGCAAGGAAGAGCGCGAACGCGGCGCCGAAGTACACGACTGTGTTCACTGTTGAATGGCTCACGATCCAACCGGCGATAAGGCCAGCGACTGGAACGGTTCCACCAAAGCACATCATCCACACTGCACTGACACGTCCGCGAATGGAGTGGTCAAGGCGCGACTGGAAGATTGTTGACAGCGAAGTGACGACAACGAAATAGAAGAACCCGAGAAGAAAGCCGATGGGAAATGCCAGCGCTGCAGTGTCAATGGTGATGTACGTCGCAAGAGAGATACCAAAGAGGACGAATGCACCGCGCAATACGCTTTCGATCTTGTGGCCCGACAAGAACGTTCCCACCGAAAGTGCGCCGACAACTGCCCCAAGGCCGAATGTGGCGTAGAGCAATCCGTACAACGTGGATTTCGTTGAGACGTGCCAATCGACCGAGGCCATTGCTGGGAAGAGCACGATGAACGGCATACAAAAAAGTGAGAACAGCA
Source organism: Bifidobacterium breve (assembly GCA_945878645.1). GTDB lineage: Bacteria > Actinomycetota > Acidimicrobiia > Acidimicrobiales > Acidimicrobilacustridaceae > Acidimicrobilacustris. The sequence continues at coordinate 5,019 of CAMCTW010000066.1, read as the reverse complement.
AAACTGTGCAAATAGCTCGGAAGACCACCGGGTCTTGGCGGACATAGCGGAAACCGCCCACTAACCGATCGAGTTTGCTCTCATCCTGCTTGCGTTCGAACGTCGGCACCTTCACGTAGGTAACCCCAACCATGATGATCACGTACGTGGCGGCGTTGAGAACGAAGACCCACGAGGCACCAATCCACACGTACAACATTGCGCCGATTGCCGGTCCAATGACCCGCGACACGTTCATGCTCACTGAGTTGAGCGAGATCGCGCCTGCCAGATGTTCTTTCGGAACAAGTGATGGCGTGACTGCGAGAAACACCGGACCCTGCAACGCAGCACCAGTTCCGACAGCAAACACGGCGAAGAGCAGTGCAGGTCGCGAGAAGTCGGTCGTTCGAACGATCCAGGCAATTGCCAGCGAACCAATCATTTGTTCAAGTGAGAGCCAGAAGATCAGTTTCTTGCGATCGAATGTATCGGCGATGATTCCGCCGAACGTTGCGAACAGGAGTTGCGGAACGAGATTGCAGAAGCCCACAAGGCTGACGAGCCATGCGCTTTCGGTAACGGTGTAAACGAACGCCGCCAAAATCACGTTCTGCATCCACGTTCCAACGGTGGAACCCAAACTGCTGAGCCACATCGTTCGGAAGTCACGGTTCGCCAGCGCCGCTCGAACCACCGAGATCTCTTTGGAGTCGAAAGTGCGATCGCCATCGACAAGGGCCTCCTCGGCCTCGCCGCGGAACTCCTCCTCAGATGTGAACTCGTGCTCCCCAGACATTGGGGATGAACTTACGGCGAGGAAGGGGGAACTGACGAAACGACAGTTGAACTCAGCGCTGTTGCACCGATGCGGTTGCAGTCGCCCTCACGAGTTCGTCGTCTGGGGCACCCGGGAGTGCACGGGCAAAGAGGTGCGGCACTCGTTTGGCAAGAGAAACCGTGACCGAGCCATCGGAGTTAATGGTTACGTCGGGCCCCGTTACGAGGTTGTCGAGGATGCCTTTTGTGGCGAGGGCATCGATGGCAACAAGCCACACCCTTGACGGATCAAGTTGGTAGCCGCGGCCGGCGCGGAGCGCAGCCTCGTCAAGTCCTGCGGTAGCGGCGTCGTTCGCAGCATCGGTCGCTGCGGCGAGGAGGTCTTTCTGTCCGGCATGCACCGCGGTGAGGTCGACAGTGATCGCACCGAGCACAAACATGATCAGGACAGCAACTGGCATAAGCATGAGAACGGTTCCGCTCTCGCCCCGGAATCGGTGGTTTCTCATTTTTCGTGCCTGTTGTTGCCTGCGACTCAACACTGAGCGTCTCCTGGTAATCCGCTTCGGAACGGATCAATGACTTCGCTTTGTGAGGCAACAGCATCGAACCCGTGACCGAAACCGCCGATGAGCGGGACCCTGATCGCGTGGACTGGGTGGTGAATAGTGACCGTGACGCGGCTGCAACGAGACCATCCGCGAGGTCCGGTGTACGAAATCGAAATGGATGTCGCGCCTGCGCTGCGACCCTGCCCTTGGAACGCTTGTTGTGCTGCTGATTCAGCACGCATCTGTGCGCTTTCTTCGTCGGGAGCCTCAACGAAAGCGCGAACAGCCTCCCGTGCGGCGCTCGTTGTCGAAAGATCAGCATCGATCGCCGCCCAAGCATTGGCAATAACCAGCATTGCGATGACGAACGTGAGGAACCCAAAGGGGATGACTTCGATTCCTCCGACTTGCCCGCGATCGCCACGAAAGCGTTGGGTGCTCATTGCATTTGCTCGACGCGTACGCGAACAGTTTGCTCGATCCGGGGAGCACCGATTCCTTTCAGACTGTCCCAGAGGAAACCGGGCGGACGCGCTCGAACCGTCAACGCGACGGTGTCCCATGTGGTCGATGACCAGTCGAGTTCAATCCGATTTCCAAATGCTCCAAGTTGTGATCGAACCGTGGATTCCGCATGAACACGCGCTTCGTCTGGAATGGCCGAGACGTCGTGGGGAGTTCGGGCTCCCGCCACAAGCCGCGCTCCTTCGTATGCGGCACTTGTTGTTGCCGATCGCGCGTAGAGAGCTATGAGTGTCTGTGTCGCGAAAAGCAACAGCGCGAGAAACACGAGGAGGCCTGAAATTGTCGAGATAAGGCCGGCACCGGTGTCGGAGCGGGCCTTCGATCCTCGACGTGACCTCATTCGGAGCCGATCTGCGTGATCTTGTCGTTCGTTGTGGCTTCCGTTGTCTTCCACATTTGCAGGAAACCAACCCACATCGCCGCGCCCAGAAAGGCCATAATCAAGACAGCGATCGCGGCAGAAATTACTCCCTCACCGCGGTCGCCCTTGCATGGTCGTCTCCGCGTGGCGGAGTTATTGGCGTCGATGGCAGCGTTTGGCTCGTGCTGGTTCTGGTTCATGACTGCTCCTTTGTGTGGCGGGAATGTTCTGAAGAACGAGACCGCAATTAGTTAGGTGGAAGTGAAGAGACGAAGTGCTTCAGTAAACGGAACTGCGAGGAAAAGAAGTCCAGGAACCAGAGTCGCGACAGTGACGGGAATCCAAACTTGCTGTCCACGCTTTTCGATTATTTCAACAAGGTCTCGGTGCACTTCTGCACGAACAGCTCGCGCTTCATGGGTAATGAGACTGCCGAGGTCGCCGGCATCGCGGTTGAGGGCGAGAATGCCGACGAGGCGTCCGACCGCGGGTACGTCCGCAGTAGTTGCCCATTCGCGAAGAGCGGTTTTCTCATCAAGGCCATGAGCGACTCTTGTGACGACTTTTTGGAGGTCTCGTGCGAGGACACCACCTGAGCGTCGTGAAAGACGTTGTAGCGCGGCGCCTAGTGAGTAGCCGGCGGAGAGCAACATCCCGAGTTGTTCGCTGACAACCGGTAATTCAAGGACAAGGGAGCGCTTCCATTCCTTCGACTGGCGTGAAAGCTGGGATTCAACGATGAGGAACGCGAGAACCGGGGCTCCTGCGACCAAGAGGACAAAGAGGGGAATGGGCGGGTACGTAGCGAATGCGACGAGTAACGCGCCGCTCAGAGCGGCGGTGGCCCAGCCAAGTTGTCGAAGGCGGAACGAGGTGGGATCAAACGGACTGTGAATTCGTTCGAGTCGCGTGGCGAGGTCTTCGGTGACGCCCGAGAACCTTGCTGCTGCAGCACCAGTGTCTCGAGCAAGCGGGCCGAGTACTCGGAGGATCGCGTGAGATTCGTCAACATCCGATCGGAGTGAGAGGCCGAAGAGATAAGGGCGGACTCTGTCGATGAGGGGACGTCGGCGAAACCACCGCAGTTCGCTGAAGAGCAGCGTGAGCCCGAGCCACGCGAGGAGAAGCACCAAGCTGAGTGGTTGTCTCATCGGGCGAAGACTCGATCCTCGGTGGGAAGGCGGAGCATTCGACCGGCCCATCGCCAGCACGCAGCCATCATGGCGAGCGCGCTTAGGACGGCGAGTTGACCAATTGTCGTGGTGTAGGCGCTTCTGCCGTTTCCAACAGCGAGACCTGCAGCTGCCATGCCGAGTGGCACGAGCAATACGAATCGACGCGCGAAGCGAACGCCTGATTGCCGCGCTCGTACATCTTTGCGATAAGCGATATCTTCCCGCCGGTCTTGAGCAAGATCGGCCAGTCGACGATCGATGCCGGTTCCACCAAGTTCGTGAGCGATCAGAAGGGTCTCGCATGTTGCATCACAGGTCGGATCAGCGAGGAGCTCGCGTAGAACTCCCAGAGTTTTTTCGAAGTCAGTCGTAAGCATCCACTCTCGTTGTGCCGCACTGAACGCTGGGCGCATGATTTCGGGACCACTTGCACCCACTTCGAAAAGGGCCTGGGGGAGTGAGCGCCCAACCGATGATGTGAGCAGTCTGAGTTCTTCAATCATTCGGGGCCACGCGTCTTGGGCAATTGCGAGTCGGTTGCGCCGACGTTGGCGGTAAGCCGCAATGGGAAACGAGACAGCGAAGGTTCCTCCAGCGAGCATCGGTATCGCTGACCCAAAGAGAGCAAGAGCAATCAGTGCGCCGAGGAGGAACATTGAACTGATTGCAAGAACAAACTCACTCGCCGCCACCGAATGAAGGCCGGCTTGGGTCATCCATTCTGAATGGGTGAGCCGCGTCTTTTTCCTCCCGGGGGAAAAGGGCGCTGGCCCAAGTCCGGACCAACCAAGAAGTCGGGCCGTGTACAACAAATGAACGCCATAGCCCGACATGGCAGCGAGAAGAAGCGCGGTCATCGGAGCACCGATGTGAGATCGGTTCCCGCGACGGAAAAGAGGTGCGAAAGCCTCTGGGGAAAGAGTCCGGTCCATGTGAGCGGTTCGGCATGGGATCTGCGGGTGAAGAGGTCGGTCACGGTAAATGCACCGCTGGATGCATCGACCAGTTGTTCTTCGACGGCAATGATTTCGGTCACTTGAGGTCCATCGGGTGTTCGATGACTGAACACCACGAGGTCAATCGCGTCGGAAACGAGTGAGGTGAGAGCGCCATGCGGAAGTGATCCGGCATCGGAAATTTCGGCGAGGAAGCGAAGGCGAGAAAGTGCGCCCCGAGCATGTGCGGAGTGAATTGTTGTGTAGCCCTTGATTCCCGAAGAGAGTGTGAGGAGAAGTGGAAGCGCTTCTCGGTCACGAACTTCGCCTACGACAGCAACATCGGGAGCCATGCGAAGAAATCCGGCGACCAGTCGGCGCAGATCTACAGGAGGTCGGTCGACCCGAGCGGCACGTGTCTGCATGCTGGCCACGTTTGGAAGTGGTGCATCGACTTCAAAGACTTCCTCGGCGATGACCACCCGTTTCGTCGGATCAAGTTCACCTAGGCAACAGGACAAGAGGGTGGTCTTCCCCGAGCCAGGGGCACCTGCGAAAAGCGCCGTGGTGCCGCATCGAATCGCCGCAGCGAGGAATTCCGCTGCGTTTTTGCTCAGCGTGTCGGTAGCGACGAGTTCGTCGAGGCGGGTGAACGGAACGCCCGTAAAGCGACGAATATTGACCATGAGGTGACCGCCGCGTGTGAGGTCCCC
>CAMCTW010000065.1 GCA_945878645.1 Bifidobacterium breve | reverse complement strand
CCTTCAGCCGACCTCACACAAGTTTTCTTCCTTCAGCGATCGGTCGTGGGATCAACGATGGGGACGCGTGGTGAACTCCAACGCCTTGTTTCTATGGTTGATTCGGCCGGTGTGCGGCCGGTCATCGATTCGGTTCGGCCTCTCTCAGACGCTCGTTCGGGGTTCGCAGACATGCTCGATGGCGACCATTTCGGAAAGATTGTTTTCAGTATTTGAGTCATTTTTGGAGTTTTCGTTGATGAATCGTTCCTGTTGAGCTGGTCGTGGGAGAGACGAAAGACACAATCCGATCAGAAGATTTCTGGTTTTTCTTGCGCGATTGCCGCGATTCTTGCTGGAGAGTGCGCGACGCTTAACTCCCCGGTCGTCACGAGCCACCACCGATGGTGGCCGTCGGGAATCAAGGAGATAGAGCGTGAACAAACGAGAACTGGCTGCTGAACTCGCCGAGCGACTCGAAATCGACAAAAAGCAGGCTGTTGCCTTCGTCGAAGAGTTCATCATCACGATCACCGATACGGTGGCGACTGGTGAAGATGTTGTTCTTACCGGCTTCGCCAAGTTCCGCCGTGTGCAGCGCGGACCGCGTTTGGCCCGTAACCCGCAGACTGGTGCAACCGTGAAGGTTCCGGCCAAGAAGGCCGCCAAGATCACTCCGTTGAAGGCATTCAAAGATGCCGTCATCGCTGGCAAGAAGGCACCAGCCAAGAAGAAGGCTGTTGCGAAGAAGGCTCCAGCTCGTAAGGCACCAGCTCGTAAGGCACCAGCCCGTAAGGCACCAGCTCGTAAGGCACCAGCCCGTAAGGCACCTGCACGTCGTCGCTGAGCACAGTTTTGATTGACCATTAGTGAATGACAAAGGCCCGGGCACTTGCCTGGGCCTTTGTTCATTTTGTGTTCCGGATCGGCGACACCACGCTGTCGAATCCAGTTGGTGCGCCCCCTGGGACTTGAACCCAGAACCTGCGGATTAAGAGTCCGATGCTCTGCCAGTTGAGCTAGAGGCGCTTGCAAGTCGTCAACTTACCACCCCGCTCTGCGCGTGTTTGTCGTCTGAGCGCTCTTTGTCGGCGTTCATCGGCGACGCTGATTCGTGCTCTCGGTAGTGCGATGGTCGCCCGCCTTTCGACGGACGACCATCAACACAATGGGGTGACCGAGGGGACTTGAACCCCCGACCTCCAGGGCCACAACCTGGCGCTCTAACCGAGCTGAGCTACGACCACCATGAGAACGTTCAGCATACGACAGGCGGGGGCTATGACCCGAACCCGCATCACCGTGTCAGTCGTGACCGGACTCGGCACGTACGCTTCGGGCTAGTTATGCCTCCGTAGCTCAACTGGATAGAGCAGCCGGTTTCTACCCGGCAGGTTCCGGGTTCGAATCCTGGCGGGGGCGCTCGTCCTATCCTTCATTGGTGACAACAACGCCCGAAGACCTCCTTGATTCGAGTGGGCGTCGTGGTGCTGTCATCGGGGTGTTCGCTCCGGGTCGCCGCCTTTTAACTTCGGGCCTCGTCTCGATCGTAACGCTGGTGGCGTTTGAATCGATGTCAGTCGCGACAGTGATGCCGCTGGTGGAATCTGACCTCGGCAATCTTGCGCTCTACGGCTGGGTGTTCAGCGCGTTTTTCCTCGGAACCCTTGTCGGTGTCGTGCTCGCTGCAACGGCATCGGATCGAATGAAACCAGTTATTCCGTTAGCGGTGGGTTTGGTCCTGTTCGCTCTTGGGCTAGTCGTGGGTGGCACGGCGTCGTCAATGTTTATTCTCGTGCTCGGACGACTCCTCCAAGGACTCGGCGCGGGAGCAATGCCGGCGACCTCCTATGTCTGCATTGGACGAACGTATCCACTCGAACAGCGGCCAAAGATGTTCGCGTTGATCTCGAGCGCATGGATGATTCCGTCGCTTTTTGGGCCAGTCATTGCCGCTTGGATCGCTCAAACTGTTGGTTGGCGGTGGGTGTTCCTCGGTCTTCTTCCGCTTTCTGCAGTGATCGGGATCATCGCTATTTTCGGCGTGAGGTCGGTTCCGGCTCCGACAGAACGATCGAACGATCGCAATCTGCTGAATGCGCTCTTGGTCGCGTCCGGTGCAGGACTGCTTCTTTTTGGTCTTGGTTCGCATGAACTCGTTGTGGCTGTTCCAGTTTCCGTTCTTGGTGTCGCGATTATGGTGCCGCCATTCCGCCGGCTGACCCCGATCGGCACACTGCGAGCACATGCCGGAATGCCGGCAACAGTCGCGGTGAGAGGTCTCTTGAATTTCGGTTTCTACTCGGCCGACGCGTTCGTGCCGTTCGCAATCACTTCAGTACGCGGAATGTCGCCAGTTTTTGGCGGCCTCGCTATGACGACCGCCTCAGTTCTCTGGACTCTCTCATCTTGGCTTCAGACCCGTTGGATTCGCACCAGAGGAGCGACAGTGCTCGTCGTGTTCGGTATGGCGATTATCGCTTTAGGAGCGGCAGGGATGCTGTTGGTATTGGTGCCGTCGGTTCCCCCATGGATTGGCCTTATTGCCTGGGCAGTCGCTGGCTTCGGGATGGGGCTGGCGTTCTCGCCCCTCTCGCATGTGGCGCTTGAAATTTCCCCGAAGGACAAAGAGGGCAAGACCACGACTGCTCTCCAGTTGAGCGACACGTTGGGTGCCGCTCTCGGCATTGGAATCGCTGGTGTTCTGGTCTCGACAATCGGATCAGTTGCTGACTCTGAGATCCCCGGATTGGTGGCGACGTTTGTGATGGCCACTGCAGTTGCGGGATTGGGCGCTGTTTTGGGCTCCCGGGTTCCTCGTGGACGCGAACTAGGTTGAGGACTGAAGTGTTCAGGGGGAACGTGATGAATCAACGTCTTCGTGGTTGTGTCCGTCACGTCCAGACCGTTGTCGGAGGGATCAGTAAATGAAACTTGCTCTCGGGCTTGACCTCTATCGCGGGGCTGCGCTCAACATGCCGGTTGAACAGGTGCTTCTGGCCGAGGAACTTGGATTTCATTCCGTCTGGACCGCCGAGGCCTATGGTTCTGACGCGCTCTCACCCCTTGCGTACCTCGCCGCGGTAACAACGCGCATCAAGCTAGGTACAGGCGTTGTTCAGATTGCTGCTCGAACGCCGGCGGCAACAGCGATGCACGCGTTGACTATCGACGCGCTTGCGGGTGGCAACCGAGTGATCATTGGGCTCGGGGTCTCTGGTCCTCAAATCGTTGAGGGCTGGTACGGACAGCCATGGGGGAGTCCGAACCGACGATTGCGTGAATACGTGGACATCATGAAAAAGGTTTTCGCACGAGAGCCGCTCACCAACGCTGGTCCTGAGTTTCCGCTCCCTTACAACGGTCCCGGAACAATTGGTCAAGGCAAACCCTTGCGTTCAATTCTGCATCCGGCGGGCGAAATTGAACTGTGGCTTGCCGCTGGAGGTCCGAAGAACACCGAACTGTGCGCGGAGATCTGCGACGGCATGCTCCCAATGGGATGGGGTCAAGAAGGCCCTTCGGTTTACGGACCTCATCTCGAATCCGGTTTCACCAAACGCGGCAATCGTCCTGACAATTTCGAGATTTTCGGTGGTGTGGGCGTGGTCCTCACTGACGATGTCAAGGGTGCGATAGACGCCATGAAACCGTTGACCGCGATGTATGTCGGCGGTATGGGATCAGCTACTCACAATTACCACCGTGAATCGATGGCTCGCCGAGGATTCCCTGAAGCCGCTCAGCGCATTCACGAATGTTGGATGGCCGGAAAGCGCGAAGAAGCGATCGCTGCAGTTCCTGACGAGTACCACGACGACGGATCTCTCATCGGCTCGCCCGCTCGCATCCGTGAACGCTGGGAGTCCTGGACCAAAATGGGGCTCACGGGTTTGATTATTCGTTCAGAAACCGACGAGGGATTGAATCTCGTCGCTGACCTCGCGGGCACTCGCGACACACAGGGGCAATGACATGACGAGGTTTGAAACAATTGCTCTCGACACGCCCGGCGAAGGGATCTGTCGAATCACGCTGAATCGACCAGAGAAGCGAAATGCGATCTCGACCGCGATGCGCACCGAGTTGTTGATCGCTCTCGAGACCAATGATCGAAATCCCGAAGTGCGCGTCACCATTATTCGTGGTGGCGGAGCCTGTTTTTCCTCCGGTTACGACCTTGCCGGCGATCTCATGGTGGCGCCGCCGTTCCATACTGCGCCGGGCGATGGCGAGTGGGCCCGACAGGTCACCGACAATTGGTTTCGGTTTTGGGACCTTGCCAAGCCCGTCATCGCTCAGGTTCATGGGTACGCAATCGCTGGTGCGACCGAACTCGTGCAGGCATGTGACCTTGTGTATGTTGCGGACGACGCACGCATTTCTTATCCGATCGTGCGCGTTGCCTCGCCACCCGATTGTCAGTACCACGAGCCTCTTCTTGGAATGCGGCGAGCAATGGAAATCATGCTCACGGGCGGAGAAATGCTTGGTCCAGAAGCGGCACAAATCGGATGGGCGAATCGCTCATTCCCGGCAGTCGACCTCGACGAAGAGGTGCTCGACGTAGCGGCGCAGATTGCGGCGGTTGCGACCGATCTTGCCCAGATCAACAAACGAATGGTGCATCGCCAGGCAGAGATCATGGGCGTGCGTGCAGCCATCCGTGCTGGCTCCGAGTTCCAGGCGCTCGCTGGGCACCAGGCATCAGTTGAGGCATTCAAGGAAGATCCACTCGGGTCGATGAAGCGACACAATGCCGCCGACGCGGAACGCCGAGAGGCACGAGAACAGCGTCGTTCCGCAAAGTGACCACAAGCGGTTCGGTAACAGCGAGCGGGGTCACCGTTCATTTCTCGCGAAACCGTTTGTTGGTCATCTTCTTCGGAATCCTGCTCGGAGCAACACTCTCGGGACTCGATGGCGCCATCGTGGCCACCGCCGCTCCGACCATTCTCAGTGAACTCGGCAGCGTTTCGCTGCTGCCGTGGTTGACAACCAGTTATCTGCTCGCACAAGTCACCACAATGGCCGTATACGGAAAGCTCGGCGACATCTTTGGTCGGCGACGCGTTTTCATCATCGCCGTCATTACTTTCATGGTCGGTTCAATGATGTGCGGACTTGCTCAGTCGATGCCGATGTTGATCGGCACTCGTGTGCTTCAAGGAATCGGGGCCGGCGGAATCACAGCCCTTGCCATGGCCCTTATTGCTGACGTCACGCCCGCCGACAAACTCGGCAGGTATCTCGGGTTCACGGGAGTGGTTTTTGCGGTCAGCGCGATCTTGGGTCCTTGGGCAGGAGGATTCTTCACTGACAACTTCTCTTGGCGTTGGGCCTTCTTCGTGAATATTCCGAGCGGGACTCTCTGTCTCATCACATTGATGTTTGTTCCCAGATCCACGAATCGAGTCGCGCATCGCATCGATGTGAGCGGAGCATTACTTATTGCAGGTGCTGCTGCATCATTACTTCTGGCCATTGGTGGAACCGGCGGTCAAGTCCGATTCTTAAGTGTGCGCACGATCGGTCTGGCCTCTCTTTCGGTTGTGCTCGTTCTCTTGTTCGTCCTTCACGAACGCAGAACTCCAGAGCCAATCTTGGCTTTGCGCGTGATCTCTGGCCGGGTAAGGGCGTTGGCCCTCTCGGCGAATCTGATCTCAGGGCTCGCGTTTGGAACAGCGATCGTCTACCCGCCATTGTTCTTCGAAGCAGTTCGAGGAATCAGTGCGACCCAGGCGGGGTTGCTGCTTGCTCCGTTCGCAGTTACCTCAGGTCTCTGCACAATCATCGCTGGCCAGATCACCGATCGCCGCGGTGGGCACGTCGTGGTCCCATTCGTGGGCATGTTGGTGTCATGCATCGGAATGATTTTCCTCTCCTCTATCGATGCTTCGACGTCCGCGGCGTTTGTTGTGGGTTCGGCAATGTTGGTGGGAATGGGCATCGGCTTCGTGATGCAGACACTTCTGTACGTGATTCAGCGATTCAATGAAGCGTCCGATATCGGAATGGCGACATCAACGATCATGCTGTCTCGTCTGCTTGGGAATGCCCTCGGCGTAGCTCTCGTCGGAACGATCTTCACTAATACGCTCATAAGTGGCGTACAAAAGAGACTCCCGGATTTTCCGGCTGATTCCATTCAGGGTGCACCTCAAGAGATTGCCGCTTTGTCTGACGGAGTGCGTGAACAGATCGAGGATGCGTTTGGTCAAGCCCTCGCTAATGGTTTTACTGTCATGGTCCCCGTGATGATTATTGGAGCCGTAGTTGTGGCGTGCATCCCCGCGAAGTTGGTACGCGATCGCCTTAGGTCCACACCGAGCGAGATCCCGTTGGCGGAGGGGACTGCAAACGCGCTTTAAACAGGCTTCACCCGTCAGGCAGTTGGTCGTGTTCCGATAACACTCGCCCGTTCCATGATGCGGCGTTGCGGCCAGTAGTCGCTCGATGCGTAGTGCTGCACTGCTCGGTTGTCCCAGAACGCTATGGAATCTGGTTCCCATCGGAATCGCACCTGGTATTCACACGTCGCAGCTTGGTCGCAGAGGTGGTCGAGAAGCTGGCGGGCCTCGGTTTCGGGAAGCCCATTGATCTTAATGACAAAGTTCCGATTCACATAGAGCAACTGGCGGCCCGTCCGTTCGTGTCGAACCACGATCGGGTGTTCAACGATCGGGAACATCTCACGAGTTTCTGCTTTGCGATCCTCAGGAACGGTGCGACCGAAACTCTTCATGAAGTCGTGTTCGGCGAACAAACCATCGATGGTGTTTTTGATCTCATCAGAGAGACCGTCATACGCCGCGCCCATGTCGGAAAAGAGCGTGTCGCCTCCGACGGGCGGCACTTCGATGGCGTGAAGAATTGCACCCATGGATGGAGCGGCCCGCCAGGTCACATCGTGGTGCCAAGAATTCTCATATCCAGCAACCTCGGCAGTCTTCTCGAAACGAACTAATTCGGGGACGCCCGTATTTGATGGAATAAACGGATGGATCTCGAGTTCACCGAATCGCTTGGCGAAGGCAACGTGCTGATCTGAAGACAGCGGTTGATTGCGGAAAAAGATGACCTTGTAATCATCGAGTGCCTTCTGGATCTCAGCGATAGTTTCGGCCGAGAGTTCTTTGCGCAAATCAACGCCAGAAATCTCTGCTCCGAGAGTGGAGCCGATCTGCTTCACGTCAAAATTCTTCCATGAGAGTTTTGCGAGCCGCTCACGTTCGTTGGCCAAGTGTGTTGCGGGCCCAACCGGCAACCCGCCATCCATAGTCCTGCGGGTTGCGCCGAGAGAAGCACTCGGATCATGTTCGGGTACAAGCTGAGCTGCTGTCATAACGATCCCCATTCGCTTTCAACCTCTGCGAACAGTACTGCAGAGAGGTTTGTCGGCGATGGGTGCCCTCTTGTCGGAACCGGTTCGTTACGATGCACATGTGAAGAGAACGTGGATACGTCGAACCGTCACTATCTCTGCCGTCTGGTTATGTGCTCTCGCTCTCTTAGTACTTGTACCTCTTTGGGTGATCGCCTGCCTCCTCGTTGATCTTGTTGGTAAGAAGTGGCGGGCCCCGACGTTGAGGCTTGTTGCGTTCGCTCTCTGCTGGTCGTGGCTCGAAGTGATCGGCGTAAGTGTTGCTGGCGTTCTTTGGCTCTGCGGTCAGGGTAAGAATCAAAGTGCGAACTATGCCTTGCAGCGGTGGTGGGCGAAGCAACTCATCCGTTCGCTGCGTATTACCTGTGGATTCGGTATCGATGTCGAAGGAGTCGAGGCTCTTTCGGAGAAGCCACTCGTCTGTCTTGGTCGCCACGCCAGCCTCGGCGACGCGCTCGTCAGCGCTTGGGTTTTCGGGTCCCTTGCCCAGCGCTTGCCTCGGTACGTCATGAAGAAGGAATTGCTCCTCGACCCATGTCTCGACATCGTGGGTCAGCGAATTCCGAATTACTTCGTTGATCGCGGTTCGGCCGCAATTCGTCAAGAGATCGATGGCATTCGAGCGATGGCTTCGAACATGTTGCCGGGGGATGTAGCGGTCATCTTCCCTGAAGGAACGCGAACGAATGACGAAAAACGCGTTGCTCTCGTGCAACGCCTAGAAAAGCGTGCACCTGAACGACATTCCAAGTTGGCTGGCCTCGAGCGGCTCTTGCCACCTCGCTCGGCGGGTGCGACTGCCCTCCTTGAAGCGATTCCCGATGGCGATGTTGTGTTTTTGTGGCACGTGGGATTTGACGGTCTCGACACCTTTGGCGGAGTCCGCCGCCGCCTTGCACAGGCCGAGCCCCACGCACGAGTTGTTCTTGAGTTGCATGACCGAGCGTCGGTGCCAAACGGGGTCGCATTCGAGGCCTGGCTTGACGATCGATGGTTGGAGATCGACCGCAAGGTCGTCGAAGCATCAGAACGGCGGATTGGATAGTTTCGTCTTCGTGGTGTCCGGCATCATTTAGGGGAGTTCGCGATGTCTTTCGGTCTGATGCAACAAATCGATTTCAACAATTTTCACCGAGTGGATCTTCGTCAGTTTCTGAACGACGGGCGCGGCACGAATGCTGCGAAGTCGATGCCAGCCGGTCGTTCTCTGACGATCGTTGTCGGTGACGATGCGTGGACCTATCGCTCAACCGGTGATGACATTGAGTTAATCGAGGGCCGAGCCGCAGGTCTGACAATCGAACTTGAACGCGAAGCATTCAGCGACTTTGTTAACGAGATGTGGTCGGTGTTCGGTCTCCTCTATGGAGAACGCCTAAGTCTCGAAACAGGTTCATTCGAGCATCTGGTTGCTTGGGAGCCTGTACTTCAAGCGCTTTGGTTCGATCGTCCGATTTACGCGGCGACCGAGAGTTCTGATTTCGTGGGACGCGATGGAAAGCCACTTTCGCTCACTCAGTCATTCACACTTGACGATGACGCCGACGAGATGGCGCATTTCCTGCAGACCTGCGGTTATCTGGTTCTCCGAAACGTGTTCAGCGCAGAAGAAATTGCCGCGATGAACGAGGTCGTTGATCGTGAGCGGCAACGATCCACTCCAGACGACAAGCGTTCGTGGTGGGCGACAGACTCGGACGGTAATGAAGTCTGTTGTCGCGTGACTTACCTCGCTGAACGTGATCATGTATTTGCCGAACTTGCAGCTGACGATCGCCTAGAAGCAATTGCGGCGCTTTCGGGTGCGCAACTGTTGCCCTGTCCGGATCGTCTCGATGGCTTGGGCGTGGTCATTAAGAATCCTTCTGTGGTTGAAGGCCTGTCCGATCTGCCTTGGCATCGAGACTGTGGAATGGGCGGACACTTCGTGTTGTGTCCGGGCCTCAATGTGGGTGTTCAGCTCGACGAAGCAAGCGCGGAAAACGGACAACTCTGGTTCCTGGCTGGTTCGCACCACCATGCGGCACAGTCGCTTGATATGTCACAGATCAATGGTTTGCCCGCCATAGCTGTCAATGCACAACCTGGCGACGTGACGGTTCATTTCGGTCACGTGATGCATGCTGCACCGCCGCCCAGTTCACCGACAGCAAATCGCAAGGCGGTCTATGTGGGATTCCACGTTCCGGAACTTTTCGATGTCATTGGTCCGGGTCAGGCCTACAACGACGTTCTCTTCACCCACGGCGACGGTCGCGTGCGATCGGTTGAAGAAGCGTCTACCGGTAATTGAATCGGTTCTAAGAAACCGGTCGAATGCGCAATGTGCGCTCTTCGGCGTTGAGGCATTTCCCTGTTGCGCTGTCGAATCTCCAACCATGCAGTGTGCAAACCAGTTCGTCGCCATCGACCACACCGAAGACGGAGAGGTCAGCGTCGCGGTGGGGGCATGTGCGTTGGACGATCCAATTGCCAATTTGAATTTCTTCCTCGGCAATGCCGCCTCGGTCAGGATCGGCTTTGCGTAGGGCTTCAGCTTCGGTTCTGATCATTCGTTCTTCTGAGAGCGATTTAAAGAAGTTGTAGACGTATTCGTTGAACGGCCCCGATCTCCACGCTGAAAAGCGACAGGACAGAAATAACGAGTTGCTCCAGTCCACCGCGCGTTCGGCAGCGACGGTTTCTACGAGGCGGCGATCAATGGTGAAGCGAAAGCCGCACTCGGCGCCGTCCCATTCCGAGACGGTGCCGGCAGGGAAATCGATGGCGATCCTGAGTTCACCCATATCGATGACACAAACATCACCGACACCGTTACGGAGGCTCGGAGCAATCGCGAGCAGGGGTTCCCACCACTCCTTGAGCCGCTGCACGAGATCTTCGGTTGGCTGAACCCACTGTGACTTACGGTCTTCGATCCACGGGAGCCAGTCGCGTTGGTACTCGCGTAGGTAGGACTCCTTTTGTTCAAAGATCGAGGCAACCTCGCTCGCCGAACAGGGATGCGTGACATCAATTCGGTCAGGCGTAAACGCAATGGTGGTTCCAGGAATGGCAAGGATCCCGGTGCGGCCAGCATCAGAAAGTCGGTTCATGAATTCAACCTGATCGGGAAAGATGCTTAATTCCTCTCCGGTGATCATGTTCAAACCGAACAACTCGGGATCGAGAAAGGCTGGTGGACCAGCGCTGGGAACGACAGCGCGTGCGCTGATGACCTCGACGTAACGAAGTGCTCGAGCGAATTGGCTGGCAACCTTCGCATCGACGAGCTCTCGCATGGCGTCAATCGGTTCGTCGTAGACCATGGGGTACCAGATTGCGCCGCTGTACTGCACCCAATGGAGGTCGATGGGCCCGTGAGCGGTAAGGGCGGCAAGATCGTGAGTTCGGCAATCGTTTTGATTCACGAGGCGCCCGGTGTCGTCGGAAACCACGAGAGCAGAGTCGCCACCTGGACCATCGGTAATCGATGTCTCGCAATGAATTGCAATTCGGGTGGTGCCCAGTAGGTCGATCTCTTTACCGTCAACGGTACGCACGAAGTTGACGAATCCGAGTTCGCGGAGACGATGCTCGAGTTCTCGAGTGGGGTAGCCGGGGAGAAGAACCGTTGCAGTGCGTGCGATGTGATCTGAAAGCCACAGCTCATCGAGATGATCACCGTGGATGTGTGAGATGTAGAGGTAGTCGGCCGATTCGATGCGGGATATCAAGTCAGGGGAGAGGCGGTCGTTGCGGGGGAATACGCACCACGAGCCATGGAACGCGGGAAGAAACCAAGGGTCACACACAATGGACACATCGGTGGTCTCGATGAGGATTCCCGCGTGACCGATTGATGTTGCCTTCATGCCGATGAGACTAGTTAGGGCGAAGGAGAGTTGGTGACCCCGTCGGCCCATTGCTGGCGATTATCTCGACGAGTCTAAATCGCTCCTTAAACCCATGAGCCCCTAGAGGGTCACCCCGATTTACAAATCGCTTTGGTACGTTCCTTTGAAAGGCAAAGAGAACTGGGGAATCCGTGGGCGTGTTGATGTTACCTCTGATGGTCGTGCTCGCTTGGGTGTTTGCGTGGCTTGGCTGGACTCCGCCATTCGTTTCGGGTGGGACGGGTACCGAGGCATTCGCTGAGGACGCGATGCGTTGGATGTTGATCCTCCCCGCAGGAATCCAAGTTTTAGTTTCGGGACTCATGCATACGGTCTTCGCGAAATCCACTGCAAAGAACATTGGATGGGAAACCAATGGTTTCCAATATGAGATCGGATTCTCTGCTTACGCCATGGGCGTGGGTTCAATTCTTGCAGCGAGTCGCGGTTGGGATACCTGGTTAGTGATGACTGCGGTTATGTCGATTTTCCTTCTTCTTTGCACCGTGCAGCACATCATGAAGATGGTTCAGGACAAGAACTTCAAACCGGGTAATTCGCTCATCCTGCTTTACGACATTGGTCTCCCGGTTTCGATGATCGGGCTTCTCATCGCAACGCATTCGTCAATGACCTGAGAGTCGTTGAAGGCGACGACTTCAGAGGCACTGATGTGTTAGTACGCGACGAGAGGCCCCATTGGGGCCTCTCGTTCTGAGAGCGGGTGAAGGTAATCGAAACCTCGTAGCCGACTTGGAAGGACGGTGCTCTACCATTGAGCTACACCCGCAGGTGGGAAGACCTTATCGCACCGGTTTGGTGATCAGCCCGTCGTTGTGAGTTGCGCCCCGACAGAACCGGGAGCAGGTGCGTCCCATGCGGTGGCGCCGGTTCGACCGCCAAGCTCGGGGCATTCTC
This sequence comes from Bifidobacterium breve, assembly GCA_945878645.1. Taxonomy (GTDB): domain Bacteria; phylum Actinomycetota; class Acidimicrobiia; order Acidimicrobiales; family Acidimicrobilacustridaceae; genus Acidimicrobilacustris. The sequence continues at coordinate 450 of CAMCTW010000065.1, read as the reverse complement.
CGGCGAAGACGCCCCAAGAGCATTCCCAACCGGGAACGATCCAGTCGTGCATCATCCAAATATTTTTGTTCGCAGATTTGCGACCACCGATTGCTGTGCAGTCCTCGGCGCTCATGGCCTCGCCACCAATAACGAGTCCGCCCTTCGAGCAGAGGCCCCCATTGCTGTTGTGCTGATGCCACACATCATTCGCTCCAGCGAAACCTTCCGGAGCGCCGCCGAGATGAAAGACGAGGTAACTCAGCCCGACGAGTTTTGAATCAGGGTTCGTGCCGTCGAAGAGGAGTTCCGACGGTTTGGCTGGATCAAAAGAGACCACGAGTCGAGCGTTGGTGTAATGCGCGCCGATGCACGGAATGTACGCAGTCGACTTCTGATAGCCGCCGGCTAAAGCGTCTGCGACCGTTGGAAATTTCGTCACAACAGATCTCGCCAGATCTTGTTGAGCCG
>CAMCTW010000064.1 GCA_945878645.1 Bifidobacterium breve | reverse complement strand
CATGCCAAGAGGCGACCGGTGTTTGTTTCGGCGACATAGACGGTTGAACCATCGGGTGAAAGGCCTACGCCGTTGGGGCCCGTGAGGTTTGAGGCGACACGGCGTAATCCCGTTCCGTCGGGACGGGCATAGAACAGAGAGCCACGGTCCATCGATCGCGCGTCGGACTTTCCAAGGTCGGTGAACCAGAATCCGCCGCTTTGGTCAAAGACGATGTCGTTCGGGCCAAGGAAACGCTCACCGTCAAGGCCATCAAAGAGTCGATCAATGTCGCCAGTTTCCGGATCGATTCTGTCGACCCAACCGCCTTCAAAGTTGGGTGGTCGCGTGCTGCCGTTTTCGTCGACGGGAATCAGCAGTCCGCTGCGTTCGCTCCAGGGAAAGCCGCCGTTGTTGACCACATACAACGCGCCATCGGGGCCGATTGCGGCTCCGTTCGGTCCACCGCCGGGCGATGCGATCTCTCGGGTTGAACCGTCGGGCTGAGTCCGCATGATCCGCCCACCACGCACATCAACAGTGATGATGTCGCCGTTGGGCATCTCGACCGGACCTTCGGCAAAGCCCAGTCCTTCAGCAACTATTTCGATGTCCACGATCTTCCCCCTAAGTCCTTCGAAACTCTATTCGGCAAGTTGCTTCGGTGGGCCGTGAAATCTCCCGCGGATTGGTTCGGCGAGCGCAATGAAAGTCTGGAACACTGTGAATGGCGACGAGGCGGTCCTGCTGCCTCCTCAGAATCTCATGGGGGGGGGACTGCATGCGCGATGGTGAGAGCGATACGAGTGCGCCAATCGTGGTGGGCATCATGTACCCAGGAGAATGGGAACTGCGCCCACGCGAGGAATTTGAGCGCGATATCGCTGCGCTGAAAGCCGTAGATCCGCGCATTGAAGTTCTCGATGTGCGCTACAGCGAGACTGAACAACTCCGCACCCAACGCGGTGCGAAACCCAATGAGGATTATCGCCAATTGTGCCCCGAGTTGACACAACAACAGCGAGATGCTTTTGGGCGAGTTGAGATTGCCCTTGCGATGGATCTACCGTTCGACGTTGTCGCTGTTGCTCCAAATCTTCGCTGGGTGCAGGGCATGGGGGCCGGCGCCAGTCAGTTGTTGTCGGCGGGTCTCGGTCCGGCAGGGATACGCCTTACGAATGCTGCTGGCGTCAACGCTGTCTCTATTTCTGAATTCGTTCTCGCTCGTTTGCTCCAGCAGTGGAAGCGCCTTCCTGAGATCGATGCAATGCAACGAGCTCATAGTTGGGAGCCGAAGTACGGGAAAGAAATCGCCGGCTCAACGATCGGAATCGTCGGTTTTGGCGCCATAGGACGCCAGGTGGCGCTGCGGGCCCGAGCGTTTGGAATGGAAGTGCTTGCAACTCGAGCATCTGCTCGCCCGGGCGACACCGATCCCGATGTCGACGGGCTCTTTCCCGCCGATCAACTTCACGACATGTTGGCCAGATGCGACGCAGTGGTTTCAGCGGTACCTGAGTTGGCGGCGACCCGAGGATTATTCGGAGATATCGAATTCGCCGCGATGCCGAAAGGTTCGCTGTTCATCAACGTTGGGCGTGGAAGCGCAGTCGATGAACGAGCACTGACCGATGCACTTACATCGGGACATCTTGCTGGTGCGGCGATTGATGTGGCCAGCACCGAACCGCTCGACGCAAGTTCGGCACTTTGGGAAGTTCCGAATCTTCTGATTTCTGCCCATTGCTCAACATCCAGTGACAACTTCTGGGCAAACCTGCACGCTCTCTTCCGTGAAAACCTGCGGCGCTACCTCGCCGGCGAATCGCTGAAGAACCAGGTTGTGCTTGAAGACGAGATCGCCGTGGGGGAGGAGTGACTGACCTCGCAGCGTTGCCGTCAGATGCAACGGAGATTCACCCTGAGTGGCTCTCGCAGGCGCTGACTGCGAAATTCCCCGGGGTCGCTGTTTCATCGATAGAAGTGACGCAACAACGACAAGTCACTAATGCACATGCAAAGTTGCGAGTTTCGTATGACGTTTCTGGCGGAGCACCGGAAACAATGTTTTGCAAACTTCCACCCACTGACCCGAACCGGCGAGAAGCGATTCTGCGCACCGGTATGGGCGAGCGTGAGGTGAAGTTTTACGAGCAGCTTGCTCCGAGGCTCAGCATGCGTTTCCCCGAAGTGTTGGTTGCCCAAGAGCGCTCCGATGGAACGTTCATCCTTCTTCTCGAAGATCTCAATGCATCCGGTTGTGTGATTTCCGACGGACGCCTTGGGGTCACCCCAGATTCAGCGGCTGGAGCGCTCGAAGATTTAGCAGCGCTTCATCTGCGTTATCTCAGCCCAAAGACCCGAGCTTCGGAAGCATCTTGGATTCTGGCAACGAGTTCAAGCAGCGACTACGGATCAGTCATGCTCCGTTACGGACTTGAGAACCACCGGGATCGATTGAGTGATGAGTTCGCCGAGGTGGCAGAGCTTTGCATCGCGCATCCAGCCCAATTGCAGGAGCTGTGGCATCGAGGTCCACAGACCGTGATTCACGGTGACCCCCATATCGGCAATCTTTTCTTCGATGGAGGTCGAACGGGATTTTTAGATTGGGGAATCATCAACATCAACACGCCGATGAGAGATGTCAGTTACTTCCTCACGATGGCGCTCTCGGTGGAAGATCGACGCGTCCACGAGCGCGATCTGCTTTCGCACTATCTCGAAATTTGGAATGCTGGCGGGGGAGAACCGCTTTCGTGGGATGACGCTTGGCTGGCCCATCGGATCCACGCCGCATACACGGTTTTGGCCTCGTGTCAGGTTGTTACTTTCCCAGCCGATGTGACACCACAACGACGGGTGTTCGCCGCTGCATTTCTGGATCGAGCGCAAGCGGCGGTCGCTGATCTTGAAGCTCGCGCGGCCATCAGATCATTTGGTGGATTTTGATCTCACGCGACGAGGGGCCTGCGGTACCGTTTGCCATGTCATCTTCGGTAGCTGGGGTCCGTGCAGCAATCGAGCATCCTGTCGTCGATGCCGACGGGCATGTCGTCGAATCCCTACCGGTTCTTGTCGAGTACATCGCCAAAGTCGCTGGTGTCGATGTGGCGTCAGGTTTCTCGGCTATTTCCCCATCGTTCACGACGCGATCAGGAGACACGGCGGAAATCAAGTCACGCGGACGGGTCCCCCGACCAGGGGTATGGATGACTCCGTGGTGGGCGTTGCCGGGAAATGCCCTTGATCGGGCCACTGGTTTCATGCCTGGGCTGCTCTATGAGCGACTCGATGAAATCGGTATCGACTTTTCAATCTTGTACCCAAGCGCTGCGCTTGCATGTATCGGTCATCCAGACGATGCACTGCGCGTTGGGGCGTGCATGGGACTGAACACCTACCTCGCTGACCTACTTGTCGGCTATGGAGACCGACTGACTGCAGCGGCTGCAATTCCGACCGCCACCCCAGAGGAGGCCATCGCAGCGCTTGATCATGCAGTCCTGAAACTGGGCTTCAAAGTCGTCATGCTCAACAACATGGTGATGCGAGCACCATCGGAGAATGCTCCGGGGCGAATTGATTTGCTCGCTCTTGATAGTGATCACGATTACGACCCGGTGTGGCAGCGATGTATTGACCTTGGAGTTGCGGTCACGGTCCATTCTCCAGCGCAAGGCCATGGGTTACGAACCTCTTCCTCGCGTTACATGTACAACCACATTGGCAATTTCGGTGCCGCCGGCGACGCGTTTGCGAAGGCACTTTTCTTTGGTGGAGTAAGCCACCGGTTTCCGACTCTCTCTTTTGCCTTCTTAGAAGGTGGAGTTGCAACAGGTGTCCAGTTGCTTTGTGATCTCGTTGATCGCTGGCAGAAACGAGGCGGAGCAGCGATCGGCCAGTATGACCCTGCGAATCTTGATCACGAGGTGTGGGATCAATTATTTGATACCTACGGAGGCGAGCGGTTTGCTGATCCGCTCGTGCGTGAAGCAATGCTTTCGCAGAGCGATAACCCACCTGTCGAGTTAGATGATTTTCGCGAGTGCGGTGTCTCATCAGCCAGCGACATAGTCAATCAATTCGATCGTTTCTATTTCGGTTGTGAAGCCGATGATCGGACGATTGCGTGGGCATTTGCCGATGATGTGAATCCATGCAGAGCACGCCTGAAGCCGATTCTCGGCTCGGACCTCGGACATTGGGATGTTCACAACATGGCCGAGGTGCTTCCCGAGGCCTACGAACTCGTAGAACATGAGCTGCTTGATCGTTCAGATTTTCGGGAGTTTGTTTGCGATAACACCATCAAATTGCACGGTTCGATGAACCCATCCTTTTTCGACGGCACACGCGTCGAGAGTTACGCCAGATCTTTACTGTCGGGAACATCGAAATAATTCGCGGTTACGGCCGACTTCTCGGCTTCGAAGTCAACGTCGAAAGCGACTGGCAATGTGATGTTGCCGTATGACGATTTCGGTTCGTCGCTGCTCGGGCGAGAAGGGTTTGGTACCAGGGTGGAGAGCTTCGGCAAGGTCTGTCAGTTTCACGACGCGACCCGATGGGACTGGCGATGTCGTGGTTCGAATAAATCGGTAGGTAACCAATGTGTCGCGAAGCCCTGAGGTATCGAGCCAGTTGGCGACGCCCGGATCGGTATGAGAAACAACGATCCGAAATCGACCATCGGGATCGATTGTGAGCTGGGTGCCGTTTCGGCTGCATGTCCGAGTGGCGATATCAAGTGACTCGAACCATCCACCGTTGTAGAGCAGGAAGTTCCATGTCCAAGCATCGGGCGCTTCGCCCTCGATAACGAATGCTTCGTCGTCACCGATCGAGCAAAAACCTGATCCGTAGGCGATATCGGTGGCACCGCCAAGTGCAGATGAGGCAGCAGCGATTGTGTTGACTTCTGCAGAGCTTCTGGCGTTGGCGACATAACCATTCCAGAAGCGCAGCGAGGATTCGATCCAAACCTGGGCAGTTTTGATGTTCTGTGCGATCTCCGAGTCAGTCAGTGTTTGCGCAAAATCTTCCTATGCCTGCGAAGCAAAACCATTATTGTTCATGGGTTCAATCACTCCAATCAGTTGGAGATTTTCTCTGATTATGGTTCATCGGGGAGTCCGTAAATGGTGCGGGCACCTGCGCTCATAAATCCGACCGCGTCCTTTTTCGGTAGCGCTCGCAACATGTTATAGGTCGCCCGATTTTGATCACCGGCCACCCAAGTTGGTCCGTTGGCGAGATTGGCGAGTCCTTCGCGCGCGACATCGTTGGGGTCCATGCCAGGGAATTCGGCACTTCCAATTAGCGCACCGCTGCGTTCCATCGCCGGCGTGTGAGTGGCTCCAGCGACGAGAGCGAGGACATCGACTCCCAGTGGTTTGAGTTCGGCCCAGAGGCCTTCGGCAAGGTTCACGTCGAATGCCTTTGTGGCCGAATAGGTAGCGGTTCGCGCCGAACCGGAAACGGAGGAGACCGACGAGAGGAGGATGATGCCGCCTCGTCCGCGCGCACGCATCAGGCCGCCGAAATGATGAGTGAGTTGCACGGGGCCCGTGCAATTGAGTCGGACAAGGCCGAGAGATTTCTCGACTGGTTCATCATGGAAACGCACTGCGCCGTGTGTTGCGCCGGCGTTATAGACAACAAGTCCGACTTCAATGTCGGCGGTCGCTTCAGCGAGGCGATCGCACATGTCGTCGTCGGTGAGATCAAGGGCTATTGGACGCGTCTGGATCTGGAATTCAGACTCCAACGAGGTGGCAAGCGCTGTCAGAGGGTCGGGTCGCCGTGCGACGAGTACGAGATTGATTCCAGCAGCAGCGATCTGTCGCGAAAATGATTCTCCGATTCCCTCTGAAGCCCCAGCGACAACAGCCCACGGCCCATAGTTAGAAGTGAATTCCGTCGTGCTCACGGAACGATCGTCTCAGTAGTGCAGAGAAACGAAACAGAATTATCGCGGTCGACGAAACGCGCTTCGTCTGCAGCTGCTTCGATGCCGAGTCGACCATCGCCAATCCCTTCGAAAAACGAATCGAGAGACTCAATCGAAAGTTCACTCACACTGTCAACGACGGTCGTTCCTACGCCCAGGCGTTTGGCCGCTTCCGAGGATGCTGCTGCATCGACATGAAACTGGGTATAGCCAGAAATATTTGGGGTGATAAAGCCAAAGTTTGAATGATTGTGGAAGTAGTAATCGATATACGCGGCATGTGTTGTGTGAGCTTTGCGGCGCATCAGGTAGAGGTAGCGCAACGGCGGGGGAGTGCTTTCAATGAGTTTCTGCGGGGCGCCAACTAATGCTGCCGAAAGATCAAGGTGGGAAAGATCAGCCACGCGGTCGCCGAAATCTTGCATCGCATCAAGAAATGAGTCGAGGTCCGAGATCGAGTCAGTTTCGACCTCAAGGACGACATCAAAGGGGCGACACAACGGATTTGCTGCGGGGAAGGGGTCGTCCTCGACCTCGGTCAACAAGGTGATCGAGACGTTGTCGTCGAGGGTGGCGGCGAGGGCAAGATCATGCACTCGGGCAGACAACCCTTCTCGGCAACCGCCTCTGGCGGCGAGATGAATCTGGAGTCGGAGGAGACTTGTGTCTGGTTGGGATTCAGGATCGACCGGCATTTGGGTTTCCTTCGCGATTTATAGGCGGTGACAGAGTTCGAGAGATTTCTAGAACGTCGTTGCAGATTGGCATCTCTCAGGGTACTGTGACTTATGACACCCCTGCGGCTGACGACCAGTCGTTCCATCCGTGATGAATGGGCTGCCAGGGGCCGACCTCAACCGGGGTAAATCGGGATTCAAGACAAGGGGCGTTAATGAGACGGTCATCGATAGTGCGAACGTTGGGTGCCATCACGTGTGCCATGTTGCTCACAGTAGGAGCCGCTGCATGCGGCTCGAGCAGTGACGGCGAATCTTCGGGCGGCGGCAACACCATCGGTGTCACTGACACCACGATCAAGATCGGCGTCGCGGTTTCCGATCTCGATGGACTTCGTGCCGCCGGTATCGCTCTTGCCCCGGCGTTGACAACCCAAAACCTTTCAAAGCGCCTCACCTCATACTTCGATGCGTGGAATGCCGCTGGCGGCATTAACGGTCGCAAGGTCGAAGGCGTTGTGTTGACATGGGATCCGGTCAAGCCCGCAACCGGCCAGAAAGTATGCGACGACGCCACCATCAACAACGAGTTGTTTGCGTTCATCAACGCGAATGGTCTTGGCGCGAAATACATCGAATGCATTGTCGCCGCGGGGGTTCCGTCCTTCTTCGGCGACGTGGCGCCGCAATTGGCTCATGACACCGGATGGTTGACTTCGACAAAGGCTCCAGTGGAAACCAACGCTGCAGCCGGCATCAAGGCAGCAATCGATTCAGGTCGAATTACCAAGACTGCGGTTGTTGGAATCTTGGCGGGTAACGGACCAGAGCACGTTGCTGCGACCGCAACCGCAAAGGCCGCGCTTGAAGCAAACGGCAACAAGGTCACTGTTGCTCAGATCAATACCCTTCAGGGTGATCCGGGTATTCAGAACACCGAATCGGCAGCAGCGGTGAACACATTCAAGGCAGCGAATGTGACCGATGTGGTTGTTGCTCTTCAGTTCACTGCTTCTGGTGGGTTCTGGGACAACGTCGCTGGCAACAAATGGAACTTTTCAATTCTCGACGTTGCTTCTTCGATGTGTTCGGCCTATGGCGGTAAGAGCCTTAAGGCATCAGCTGTCGGCAGCGTCTGCTTCACCTCTGATGGCGACTCAACCACGTCTGACGGAAAGTTGCGTCCTGAAACCGACTTCGAAAAGCAGTGTCGTGCAACCTACGACGCACTCGTGGTCAACGATTTTGCAGGAGCAAAGTCCTACGCCGGTATTCCTTCGGGCGAAACCCGAACACTTCCTGACGGCATGAAGGTCAGCTCTGACTATCCGCCGAATGAGTGCATGTTCGCAGACGTCATCAAGAAGGGCCTCGAAAAGGCCGGGAAGAACCTGACCCGTGAGAGCTTCATGAAGGCCGTTCGCGGCCTGGGTGACCTGCCCTACGCGCTGGGTTCCGATGGCAAGGGTTCACAGGCCCCAGGTAAGACATATCTGGCCCTTTACGTCCATGGTGACAAGTTGACTGCTGCGCCCACCGGTACGGCAAAGAATGCCAACGGCACCTACAACAACTGCCCCGTTGATATTCAGTGCTGGGTGCCTGTCGATGCCAAGTGGTATCCGATTAAGTAACGGCTGCCAAGACAAACGAGTTTCTGGAGGGCGTCGGCTTCGGTCGGCGCTCTCTTTTTGTTGCCTACATGGCACGGGAGCGACGCCACGGGCGGGCTTGTGCCTGCTTGTCGATCACAGACTTGGCAGAAGCTTCAGGTGGTCGCAGATCCGCCGTTGATGGCGATGGTTTGTCCGGTTACCCAAGAGGCTTCTTCCGAAGCGAGGTAGACACACGCGTAACCGATGTCGGTTCCCGTACCGAGTCTTCCTGCAGGAATAGTTTTCGCGATCTTCGCGGTAACCGTCCGCTGGTCTTCGGAGATTCCGGGCTCATCGCGCTGCATGAGACCAAGCGCGAGCGTGTTCGCGGTAACTCCGTCGCCAGCGTTCTCAATGGCGATGTGGCGCATGAAGGAAATACCTGCACCCTTGCCCGCGCCATAGATAGAAACACCGATGTTCAAACCCTGGGTGCCTGCTCCAGAAGAAATAGTGATGATGCGACCCCAATTCCGCTCGCACATTCCATCAAGCACTGCCTTTACGCAATTGAGCACGCCGTAGAGATTGACGTCGACGTATGGGCCCCATTCATCGCGGGGAAGGTCACGGAATTTCACCGCGCGCATTGACGGCGGGATACCTGCGTTGTTCACGAGAATGTCGATTGGATCGGCGCTCAAGATCGCAGTTTCAACATCGGCAAAGTTTGCAACGTCGAATGGAAGTGGCTTGGCGTTGGGGCCGAGTTCGTTGGCCGCAGCGAGAGCGCGATCGGCAACGAGGTCGTTGACATAGACGATTGCGCCTGCATCAATGAGTGTGCGGGCAATCCCGAGGCCAACTCCTTGGCCAGAGCCAGTGACGAGGGCGGTCTTTCCGGTGAGATCGAACATGGACGCATCCTGTCACTGTTCAGACGACAGCGCTGCCGTAAGTCAACCTACGATGCCGCGGTGACTAGTCGCAGCCGATCTTTTGCCCCGGACTCATCTGAAACAGTGACCCTGCCGAGTGGGCAGATCACCCATCGTGATCACGTCGCCCAATCTGAAATCATTGCCCGTCGCTTTTATGAGGTCACCACTGGAGTGTGGTGTTTCGTCGGGAATGGACTTTCCAACCAAACGTTTGTCGAAGGCCCCGAGGGAATAATCGCAATCGATACCGGTGAGTCGACCGAAGAAATGCGCGAGGCCATTGTGGAACTGCGCAAGGTCACCAGTCGGCCGATTGTGGGTGTTCTCTACACGCACTTTCATTACGTCTGCGGAACCGAAGCGGTATTTGAAGATGTCGGATCTCGAGACATTCCGATCTTGGCGCATGAAAAAGTTTCCTATAACCGTGAGCGGGCAGTGTCGGAAATAGCGCCGGCCTATGGGCGCGGACTTGCCGAACAGTTCGCGATGTTCCTGCCCGAAGATGGTCCTGACGGACGCGTAAACGTGGGATTGGGTCACTTCTATCGGAACCCTTCACACTTTCCCTTTACGAGCGTATTCGTTGTGCCGACGAATACGTTTGGCCAAAGCGCATCGCTGAATATCGCCGGACTCCCGATCGAAGTGACGCATGCCCCGTCAGATTCTGACGACTCTGTCACCTACTGGTTTCCGACCTTGAAGGTCGCAGTCAACAACTTGGTATGGCCAGTTCTATTCAACGTCTTTGCCATTCGTGGCGAGGAATATCGCGATCCACGAATCCTGCTTGACGGAATCGATCACCTTCTGTCGCTCGGGGCGGAATACTTGGTGGCCACGCACGGTCCACCAATTTCAGGACGAGAACTCATTAGCGATCGCGTTACCAAATACCGCGACTCGATTCAGTTCCTTTGGGACCAAAGCGTTCGTCTCTCGAATCGGGGAGTGTTGTCGGCCGATATCGGTCTTGAGGTGCAACTCCCGCCCGAAGCCGACGATGACAACTTGACCTCGGAACGGTATGGAGTTGCCGAACATCATTTCCGTCAGATTCGTACTGGTCTTTTCGGCTGGTTTGATGGTGATGAAGCCGATCTTTTCCCCTTGCCGACGGTTGAACGAGCGCGTCGGCTCATCGAGGGCTTCGGTGGACCGGCCACAGTTCGCGAAAAAGCCGATGCAGCGTTGGAATCCGGTGACGTTCGGTGGGCGCTTGAACTGTCGACCTGGCTTGTTCGTAGCGCAGAAGACGATGATGACAGACGCCGTTTGGCGCGTTGTCTGCGGACTGTTGCGCAGCGCACCTCGGCGGCAAATATCCGAATCTGGTGTCTGACACGAGCGTTGTCACTTGAAGGCTCAATCGATACCAGTCGCCTGTATCGGCACCGCTTCTCTCGAGCACAGATTCTCGGCTCTTCGTCTGAGCGCTCAGTTCATATCCTTCGAGTTTTGGTCGATCCTGAACTCGCTCATGGTGTCAATATTCGGCTGGGCTGGGACTTCGGAGATGGTGTTTCCGCGGGCCTTCACGTTCGTAACTCGATTGCGTGTCCAACCGATGGCACCGATGCTCAGATTGTCGTTCAGTGTTCTCTTGAGACATGGGCCGATGTCCTGACAAATCGGCTTGCTCTCAGCGATGCGATCACAAGTGGGAACATCGTGATTGTTGGCGAACGCTCATTAGCGATAAACGCCCTTGGAATTTTCGACGTCGACGGTCTGCGTTCGTGACCGCTTCGCTACCGCGTCCGACGCCACCTTTCGTTGGTGATGTGCAACGGCTCATCAGCGACTCCACGCCCTCGCGCCTTTCGCCGTCATCGGCGCCGGAGAACGCACCGAATGTCTTATTGATCATGCTTGATGATGTCGGCTTCGGAACTTTTGGGACATTCGGTGGTCCCATTCCAACCCCTGGATTAGATGCAATCGCTGAACGCGGTCTTCGTTACAACCAGTTCCACACCACAGCGTTGTGCTCTCCTTCTCGCGCTGCGTTGTTGACAGGGCGCAATCACCACGCAGTGCATATGGGCGGAATTACTGAGATCGCGAATTCATTTCCGGGCTATGACAGTGCGATTCCACCCGAAGCGGCCACGGTGGCACAGGTATTGCGCATGTCGGGCTACAGCACTTCTTGTTTCGGGAAGTGGCACCTCACGCCATCGTGGGAGCAGAGCCCGTCCGGCCCTTTCGATCGCTGGCCTACGGGAATGGGCTTTGATCGCTTCTACGGGATCCTCGGGGCCGAAGCATCGCAGTATGAGCCACCGGTATACGACCAGACCACACCGATCTCTCCGCATATCGGTCGCGATGATTACCACCTCACCGAAGACTTGGCCGATCAAGCGATCACGTGGATGCAACGTCAACACGTTTCAACACCCGGTCGACCGTTCTTCTGTTATTTCTCAACTCCAGCGGTACACGCGCCCCACCAGGTTGCAAAGGAGTGGAGTGACCGCTTTGCCGGTATGTTCGATGAGGGCTGGGATGCTCTGCGTCAGCACATCTTTGATCGGCAACTCGAACTCGGAGTGATCCCTGCAGGTACGAAACTGACTGATCGCCCTGAGGAGATTCCGTCATGGGACGACTACCCGGATCGTTACAAGCCGGTTGCGCGCCGGCTCATGGAAGTGTTCGCCGGATTCCTTTCTCATACCGATGCACAGATTCATCGAGTGATTCAGGCCGTTGAGGACATGGGGGAGATGGATAACACGTTGGTGATCTATATCACTGGCGATAACGGTGCATCAGCTGAAGGAACGATCCATGGCGCGTGGAGCGCTCCAAGTTTTCAAAATGGGGTGCCGGAAGATCCCGAATGGTTACTTGATCACATTGATGACTTCGGAACAGACCGTTGCGAGAATCACTTCAATGTGGGTTGGGCGTGGGCTTTAGACGCTCCATTCCAGTGGATGAAGCAAGTTGCGTCGCACTTCGGCGGCACGCGTAATGCAGTTGCGATTTCTTTGCCGAAGCGAATCAGTGACACTGGAGGACTACGCCAACAGTTTCATCATCTGATTGACATTGCGCCGACCATTTATGAGGTCACCGGCGTTGAGCTTCCGGAGACGGTCAATGGAATAGAGCAAATGGAAGTTCACGGTACGTCGATGGTCTATTCATTCGACGATCCCTACGCACCCAGTTCCCGACGCTCGCAATATTTCGAAATTCTTGGCAATCGCGCGATCTATCACGATGGTTGGGTGGCGTCGTGTTTCCACGGACGACTCCCGTGGGTCCGACTTGCGGGTTATGACTTCGATGGACCGCAGGAAGTTTGGGAGCTGTACAACGTCGCCGAGGATTTCTCGCAGTCAATTGATCTAGCCGAGGCGATGCCCGAGAAGCTTGTGGAACTCCAGCAGGTTTTCGATGAACACGCGCGTCTCTACGGGGTCTACCCGATGCGCGACCCAGGTTCGCCCCGCAATGGGGACTTTGCGGTGCCACATGTTCTTGACGGAGTGTCTTCGATGACCTACACCACCGCACATGTGCGAATGCCGGAGTCATCGGTGATCAGCATCAAGAACTGCTCGTTTGCGATTACCGCCCAAATTGAAGTGCCCGCCGATGGTGCCGTTGGAGTGATTGCGTGTC
>CAMCTW010000063.1 GCA_945878645.1 Bifidobacterium breve | reverse complement strand
ATAAGCGGAAATGCCGCAGCAGCGGCACTCCTGCGTTAGTTCCACCCATGACGCCCCGCTCGAAAGCAAGCGCAACGGTCATGGTGCTCCACCCGGAGTTGACTTCACCCAGGATGGCGTCGTCGCCGACCCGCACATCGTCATACCATGTCGCATTCGTTCGTTCCGTCGCCATCGTGTGTACCGGTTCAACAGTGATGCCTGGAGTATCCATCGGCATGATGAACATCGTCAGTCCCTTGTGCTTCGGTACTTCCGTGTCCGTACGCGTGAGTAGGATCAGCCACGTGGCCTTGTGGGCCATAGTCGTCCACATCTTGGCGCCGTTGATCATCCACTCATCGCCGTCGCGAACCGCACGAGTGGTGATGGAAGCGACATCCGAACCGTGATCCGGTTCGCTATAGCCCATGCAGACTCCAGCCTCGCCCGAGATGATGGAAGGAAGAATTCGCGCCTTCTGCTCGTCGGTACCCACCGCAACAACAACGCCGGCAATCATGATGTTGATGGCCAATCCATCGAACGGGGCACCGGCTTTTTCCAGCTCGTTGAACAGGACCCAGAGTTCTACAGGGTCGCCTTTGCCTAATCCGGGCACCGCACGCTCGATGTAGCCAGCCGCTCCGAGTGCAAGATTCAATGCCGGCAGATCGAAGGTGCCTGAGCGATGCATATCATCGACAACTTCAGGAGTGACAGTCTCAGTAATGATCGACCGGATGGCAGCCCGGAACTCGACGACGTCATTCGAAAGTGTGAAATCCACAGCGATCAGTTTCCTTGGGCTCGACCGAACAGCCGGTCAGCCAGTTCGAGTTGTTCGTGACGCGGATCGCCGGCGATCAGGCGCCAGCCGCGTGCGCGTCGGTAATAGAGCTGAATGTCGTATTCCTCAGCAAAGCCATAGCCCCCGTGAAAATGGAGACTCCGATCCGTGGCCACAGCGGCCGCGTCGCCGGTGAAGATGAAGGCCATAGAGGCAAGGAGGGAGAAGTCGGTGTACTCGTTCGCATCGACATCGATGACGCCTCGGGTTTCCAGACCCGCGGCCCACGCCGCTTTGTGGCAAAGCATTCGCCCACCATCAACGAGTACCGGAAGATCAGCGAGGCCGTGCTGCACCGATTGAAACGACCCGATCGGCACGCCGAACTGTGAACGCTCCATCACATAGGCGACACCCATAGCGAGCGCCCGATCGGCAATGCCGACAAGGGCCGCCGAGGTGAGCGTCCTCCAGACGTCGAGAGCGTTTCCCATGTCTTCGATCGATCCGAGGACCTTTCGGTCGCCAATGCGAGCGGACCTGTCGGCAATGGGTTGCGCTCCGTGATTGCGGGGCGCTACTCCCGGAGCAGGCGAACGAACCGAAACGAGTTCGTCACGATCGATGCCAATCACCACATCCGCCACTGCGCCGGTAGGTACAAGGCGCCAGACACCCTGGGAATCGGCTGGTGAAAGAGCGAGCGCGGCGATGGCGGAGCCCGATACGACATCTGGATCCGGTAGAAATCGGGAGGCAACAACGTGGTCAAGAAGAGGAATCGGGGCGATCGCCGCGCCGAGGGACTCGGCGAGCACCACAAGGTCCGAAAGACTGGCGCCGCCGCCACCGTGGACCTCCGCTACACCCATGCCGGGCGCACCGAGCGCACAACATTTCTCCCAGAGTCGTTGGTCAAATCCAAGAGGCTCGGCAGCCCTGACTACGGAAGCACCCGCCTCACGTGCGAAGAACCCATCGAACAGGTCGCGGATCGCCGCCTGATCTTCGGACAATCCCAAGTCGAAACCCATCAACAACTCCTGTAGTCATGACTCGAGGGTCATTGATCGAACTGATCTGCCTGCAATGCGGCGAAGAACCTCAGGCCGGATCGAGAGGAAAATGGCAGGCCACATGATGGTCAGGCGCCAACTCGCGCAGCAACGGTTCCTCGGTCGCACAACGTTCCTGAGCCCTCGGGCACCTTGTTCGGAACCGACAACCACTCGGAGGAGAAAGAGGGGACGGCAACTCGCCAGCCATCTCGGCGTCCTCGTCGGCGACGTGCATCGGATCGGGGACTGGAATCGCACGTAGAAGTCCATCCGTATACGGATGCAGCGGCGATTCATGCAAAATCGACGACGGAGCCACCTCGCAGATCTTGCCGAGGTACATCACCGCAATACGGTCGCTGATGTTGCGAACGACGGCGAGATCGTGAGCGATGAAGAGCATCGTCAGATTGAATCGCTCCTTCATCTCCTCAAGAAGATTGAGTATTTGGGCCTGCACCGATACGTCCAATGCCGATACCGGTTCGTCGCAGATGATCACTTCGGGCCCGAGTATCAGGCAGCGGGCGATGGAGATGCGCTGACACTGACCGCCCGAGAACTCGTGAGGCCTGCGATCCATCGCGGTCTCCGGATCGAGACCGACAGCCTCAAGTACCTCGATCACGCGAGCGCGCCGCTCTTCCGACGTCCCCTCCTTCCATACATCAAGCGGATCAGAAACGATCTGTCCGACTCGTTGGCGAGGATTAAGAGAGGAAATCGGATCCTGGAAGATCATCTGGATTCGGCGGCGTTCCGCCCTCAGGTCACGCTCAGAAAGTTTGGTGAGCTCAGTTCCGTCGAAGATCACGGATCCACTCGTGGGCCGCGGCAGCTGCAAAAGCGCGCGTCCAAGGGTCGACTTTCCGCAACCCGATTCGCCGACGAGACCAAGAGTCTCGCCCTTGCGAATATCGAGACTGACCCCGCTGACGGCGTGGACCTTCGCTCCCGAGCGTCCGACCGGAAACTCGACGACAACCTCGCGCACACTCACAAGCGCGTCGTCGCGCAGATGGCTTGTTCCGGGACTACTCATGTCAGACTCCCTGCACATCGTCGTGGTTGACGGCAGCCGCGGCCGCCACCGTCGGACGGGACAGCTTCGGCGGATCGAGTGGATGCCAACAACGAAACTCGTGGCCCTCAGAGGTGCCCGGCGTGAGCGGCGGCTCGGAGTCAAGGCATTGCTGATCGGCGAATTGGCAGCGCGGGGCGAATCTGCATCCGGTCGCCAAGGTGGAAAGATCGGCCGGCCGGCCCAGAATCACCTCAAGTTTCGTGTGCACCGGCGTATCGAGCCTTGGAATCGATGCCAGCAATGCCGCCGTGTATGGCATTCGCATCTCGGTGAACAGGACCTTTGTCGGAGCCCGTTCGACAACACGACCCGCGTACATCACGATGATTTCGTCGGTGTGGTTGGCCACAACTCCCAGATCATGGGTGACCAGCATGATCGCCATGTCGCGTTCCTCGCGTATGCGCCCGAGAAGGTTCAGAATCTGAGCCTGAACAGTCACATCGAGCGCGGTGGTCGGCTCATCGGCAAACAGAAGACGGGGGCCGCACGCGAGCGCGGCGGCAATCACGACACGTTGGCGCATGCCACCCGACAATTGATGGGGGTACTCCCGCAGACGCTTCTCGGGATCGGGTATCCGCACCGAATCAAGGAGCGCTAGAGCGGTCGCTTTTGCCTCGCGACGATCGAGGCCGAGGCGGATACGCAAGGGCTCCATGATCTGCGCACCGATTCGTCGAACCGGATTGAGCGATGTCATGGGATCCTGCGGAACCATTGACATTTCTATGCCCCAAAAAGAACGCATTTCCTTGCGGGAACGACCGAGAATCTCGTCGCCGTCGAGACGGACACTGCCCTCGCGAATAATGTCGTGCGCTGGCAACAGTCCCATAATCGAGCGAGCGAGCATCGTCTTTCCGGCACCGGACTC
Organism: Bifidobacterium breve; assembly: GCA_945878645.1. Lineage (GTDB taxonomy): Bacteria > Actinomycetota > Acidimicrobiia > Acidimicrobiales > Acidimicrobilacustridaceae > Acidimicrobilacustris. The sequence continues at coordinate 8,999 of CAMCTW010000063.1, read as the reverse complement.
GCCCACAATGCCTAGGGTTCGGCCGCGCTGAAGGGTGAAACTCACGCCGTCGACAGCGCGTACGACCCCGCGCTCGGTGACGATACCGGTCCGCAGGTTCTCGACTTCGAGCAGCGGCTTGCCGGTCGGCAGTTTCATGTTGCTCGCAGCAGCCATCCCGTCGGTTCCATCCGGTATGAGACTCACGTTTTTCGGATTTACGTCGGCCATCAGCTTTTCGTTCGCGTGTCGAAGCGCGCACGTACGTGCTCGCCAATGAGATTGAAAGAGAGCACCGTAAGGAACACCACAGCGGCGGGGACGAAGATCACACTTGGAGCGATACGAAGCACCGACTTCCCTTCTGCGATCATGCCTCCCCAGCTCGGAGTCGGCGACGGGATGCCAAGTCCCAGGAAACTCAACGACCCTTCGGCCACAATCATTGCGGAGATGACCGTCGGCACATAGGTGACGAGCGTCAACACCGAATTCGGAAGAATGTGCCGCACTGCTATCCGGAAATCCTTGGTTCCATAGGAGCGTGCTGCCAGAACGAACGGGCGTTCCGACCACGACATCGCCGCCGCCCGCTCGAGACGCACAAAGGTGGGAATCACGAGAATCGAGAGACCGATCAGGATTGTCGACACCTTGGGTTGGAGTACCGCCGTGATCGTCAGGAGCATCACCAGCGGTGGGAACGCCAACAACGTGTCGACGAAGAACGACGAGGTGCGATCGGTCCAACCTTTGAGATAGCCGGACAAGAGTCCCACTGCACCTCCGACCAGCAAACCGACCGCGGCGGCGACCACTCCGATGATCATGGATACCCGAGCCCCGTAGACCACCCGTGAGAGATTGCTGCGACCGAACGGGTCGGTTCCCAGGATCATCCCGTCGCCGAACTGTTGGAACGGTCCGATTCGGGGCGGTCCGATGGCTTCGGCGAACGGCGGCAATGGCAACAGATCGGCGAATAGCGCCGCCAAGAAGATGACCGTCACCCACCCGGATGCCACCCAGAAGACCAGGCTCCGACGTCGTCGCTTGGCCGGTACAGGCGACGTTTCCGCAGCAGTCTCTGCGGCGAAAAGGGAATCGGGATTGATGTGCGAGTCACGAGACAGCTCGCCATCGACTCCGGTCTGGTCAATGGTCATCGTCGGCCTCGAGCGCGAATTCTCGGATCGATCACGCCATAAAGAAGGTCGACGCTGAGATTGATAGCTACATAGGCAAGAGCGATGAAGACGACGATCCCCTGGACCATTACCAAGTCGCGCTTGACGATGGACTGCGCCAGCAACTGTCCGACGCCGGGCAGAACGAATAACGACTCGACGATTACCGTGCCACCCAGCAAACGGCCGATGCTGATGCCGGTCACGGTGACGAGTGATACAGACGCTGGACGAAAAGCGTGGACCCGCAAGAGACGACTCTCGGATATTCCTCGGGCTCGCGCCGCATCGATGTAGTCCTCCTGCAGCGTCGACACGAGGTCCCCGCGGAACAGACGCTGGAACACCGCGAATTCCGGTATGGCGACGCACATCGCTGGGAGGATCGCCGAGCGGAGGTTTTCCCCGACTCCGTTGCTGAGTGGAACCCAGCCGGTGATCGGAAACAGGTTCGCCTTTACGGCGAGGAAGTACAACAGGACTGGCCCGAGAACGAACGTTGGTACCGACAACGATGCAGAGGTGATCGACCCAAGGATCCGGTCAACCAGACCGCCGGGGCGTCGGGCCGCAAAGTACGCGGCCGTGACCGCCAGAATCAGGGCCATGGAAACCGAAAGGATCACAAGTTCAAGGGTGACCGGAATCGCCTTAATGATCTGATCGAATACAGGAAGACTGGTGATCGGCGACTTACCGAAGTCACCGTGCAGGACGTTGCCCAACCAGTCGAAGTACTGCGCGAAGAATGGCCGATCAAGCCCGAGTTCAGCGTTGAGTGCCGCAACATTCTCGGGTGTACCCGATTCACCGAGAATGGTCTGCGCGACGCCTCCAGGGGCCAGACCGAGCAGCCACTGGGTGAGCATCGTCGCAGCGACAACGACGAGTAGCGCCCGTCCGATCTTGAACACGATGAATCTGGAGGGACCGGAGAGCCGTTCCCTGATTCCCTGGCCGTCGGCTGCCCGTTCCGTCGCGTTTGTGACAGAACCGGTGCGTCCAATCTCGTCACGCTGTTCCGTTGTCACCAAACCTCCGGAAGTTGATCAGTTGTCGTTGGTATGAAATCTGCAGAGCCACTCGCGAAGACTCTCAATACAGAGGTGGCCGTGACCGGCAAACAGTCCCAACCGGTGTCGGAAGGCCCCGTAGGGACACAACCTGGCGCAGACGGGCTGCACTCACCAGTTCTTACTGTTGCCGGACACGGCCCACTCATTCAGTACTGAACCGAATCCTTATTCGACCAATCCGTACTGGTCGAACAGGTGCGATCCCTGACCGTAGGTGACAAGTCCAGTCGTATTCGGGCTGTAGATCGCCCGAACAACGTTCCGGTACATCCAGAGCTCGGCGTACGTGTCAAGCAGCACTTGCTGGAGGTTGTCGTATGCAACCTTGCGGCCGGCAATGTCGGTCGCCTGCACACCTGCGAGAAGCGCAGCGTCACCGGCAGCGCTCTTCATGTCGGCAATCTTTACGTAGTACGTCGACGACAACTGGGCGAACTGCGGTTCCGGATCCGGAGAAGCAATGGCATAGAGCGCCATGTTGAAATCACCGGCGAAAAGAGCAGTTCCGTACTGCGGACCGTCGATGACCTTCAATTCGGCCTTGACGTTCTTGTACTTGAGGAGTTGCGTCTGCAACTGCGTCACACGAGCCTTGTTTGCCGTGTTCGTTGAAACTGCCATGGTGAACGTAAGCGGCTGTCCACCGTTCGCAGCTGCAAGTTCGTCAAACAGCTTCTGAGCCTGAACCGCATCGGGCTTGGGGAAGGTGTACTTGGCGTTGTAAAACGGTGAGCTCTCCTGGAACATCGACAGAGCGCGAGTCTCAGTGTTTAGCGTCACAACATCGAGCATCTGGTCGATATCAAGCGCCAGCGTGACAGCTTTGCGGGCTTTCACATCGTTGAACGGAGGCTTGTTCTGGTTGAACAGCATCGACGTCGCACCCTGGTTTTCGTTCCAGATCTGGGTCTGCATCCCTGCATCCTCAGCCTGTTTCACAGACTCACCGACGGCGAAGGTGTAAATCTGGGCCTGACCCGAAATAACAGAATCAGTGGCCTGTTGAACATCAATAACAGCCTTAAACGTCATCTGGTCGAGCTTGGGAAGTCCTGCCTGCCAGTAGGTGGCATTGCGGACCACCACCGTCTCGGTCGACGGGGTACGGGACTTCACGGTGAACGGACCGGCGCCGACTGCCTTCGCGTCGGAACCGTAGGTGTCACCCTGGGCCTTAACAGCCGTAGGCGAAGCAATCCAGTTGAGGTTCACGACCGGGGGAATCTGCACGAACTGGCGGTTGACGGTCTTGAGCTTCACGGTCAACACCGTCGGGCTCGTGACCGTAAACGACTCGACATTCATCAACTGGCCGAAAGACGTGGCTTTCGTATTGGTCTTCGACCGCTCCCAGTTGAACTTCACGGCTTCGGCATCAAGTGCCGTGCCATCGGAGAACTTCACACCGTCTCTGAGGGTGAGCGTCCATGTCAAACCATCGGTCGATGTGAACGATGTAGCGATTCGCGGGTTGAACTCGCTCGTGCCCGGCGTGAGCGTGTAGAGCGCGTCGTAAACGGCTTGGAGGACGTCGGCGCCTTGAGTCGCTGTGTTGATGACCTTCACGGGATCGAGGCTCTGGGCATCCGGGCCCACCACCACGACTGAGCCTCCGACCTTCGCCGGCTTGGTGGTCGGAGTCTTGTTGGAATCACTAGAACTGCCGCATGACGCAGCAACGAGAGCCAGAACTGCGAGCAGCCCTAGCCCTAAACGACGTTTACGCATAGTCAACCTCTTCTTGTTATGGACGGTGTCTGAAAAGACAACCTGAGGAGCCCCCTGTGACTCTCGTCTCATCGTAGCCCAATAGAGTTATCATGGCAATGATAAGAAGGATGAAGGTTCGCGAGATGGGCGAGCTCCTCGGGCGGGACCCAAGAGAACCTTGGGGACCGACTCAGCGAATTGATTGTGGGGAACGAGCCTCGGCGAGGAGGGGGCGAAGTACTGCATCGACTTCTTCGGCAGTCGAAACGGCTTCGCCTCGGGGTCCCCGGTGCCATCCCTCGAAGACACCCAGAGCGATCCCGGAGGACTCGATCACCTGACCGGTGACATCGCCGGAGGAAATCGACGCCAACCAACACACCGCCGGGGAAACCAGCGCCGGGTCCCATCGCCTCTTCATCTCGTCGTCAAGTTGGAGTCCATCAGTCATACGAGTGAGAGCCCCCGGCGAAATCGCATTCACTGTCACGCCATATCTGGCGAGCTCCATCGCGGCGATGACCGTGAACGAGGCAATTCCAGCCTTTGCCGCTCCGTAGTTTGCTTGACCGGGGTTGCCGAACAGTCCAGATGATGATGTCGTGTTAATCACTCGCGCGTCATTGATACGGCCCTCATCAACCTCGCTCTTCCAATACACAGCGGCATGACGAGTCACACAGAACGTTCCCTTGAGATGCACAGCGATAACCGAATCCCAGTCATCCTCGGTCATGCTCACGATCTTTCGATCGCGCAGGATCCCTGCGTTGTTGACAACAACATCTAACCGCCCGAAGGTCTCAACCGCGCTGCGAATGAGACTCTCGGCCCCATCCCAAGTGGCGATGTCTTCGTGATTGGCAATCGCCCGTCCCCCGCCAGCGATGATGGCTTCGACCACCTCGTCAGCTGGAGTCGAATCGTCGCCTGTGCCATCAACTCCGGCGCCGACATCGTTCACCACGACCTGAGCACCTCGCGAACCGAGTGCCAAAGCATGTTCGCGCCCGATCCCTCTCCCGGCACCGGTGACAACACAGACCCGACCTTCGCACATTCCGATCATTGAAGTTCCTCTCTTGATGCGAGACGCTCACGAAAGAGCGCCGACTCGCGCTCGCGAACCGCTCCGATTCCCGTCCGACCATCGAGCAGCAGACGTTTGGTCGCCATCAGCGACTCCAGGGGCATCGACGCGATGTGTTCAGCGCGCGCCCGCGCCACACTTTGCAATTCCGCTGGTTCGACAAGTTCGCGCACGAATCCGAGCCGGAATGCCTCGTCAGCAGAGAGCCATCCCGAGGTGAACATGAGGTCGGCCGCTGCCTGCCACCCAAGAAGTTCAGGCAACATCCGGCTGCTTCCGGCTTCCGGGACAAGACCCATCTGAACGAACGGAGCTCGGAACCGCGCATTCCTGCTTGCCAACAACACATCGATGTAGGCGAGCATCGTGAAACCCGACCCGACGGCAGCTCCATTGACCGCGCCGACGATCGGCTTGGGAAAGTCCGTCAGTTCATCCATGAAATTGTGGAATGGTCGACCCGCATCCTTCGAAGACTGAAAATCCTTAACGTCGGCTCCAGAGCAAAACACGTCCGATGTCGCGTTCACGAGCAGTACCCGCAATCGGTCATCTGCAGCAACGCGGTGCAGGAATTCAGCACCTGCAGTCCACATCGCAGCGGTGAAGGCGTTCTTCGACGCCGGTCTATCGATCGTAAGGATCGCGAGGCCAGTGCTGGTGTCCTCATCAAAAACCAGTCCATCCGACATCTCGAACATCCTTCAGGAAAACTTTGGGGCGCGCTTCTCGATGAACGAGCGGACCGCCTCCCGATGGTCGGCAGTCGAGAAGGTGATCGCCTCCATCGCGAGGGACGCATCGATCACGCGATTCACCTTGTCCATCAGGTCAGCGTTGGCCAGTCGTTTGTTGAACTGGATGGCAATCTGAGGACCCCGAGCAAGACGCAGAGCCATGACGCGCGCTGCATCCTTAAGTTCGGCGCGTGGATGAACGTGATTCACGAGACCGATACGGCCTGCTTCTTCGGAGCCCATCATCTCGCCTGTGAGTAGGAATTCTTTGCCTCGGTTGAGCCCCATGAGCAACGGCCAAAGAATGGCGCCACCGTCACCGGCAACAAGACCGGCGTTGACGTGCGGATCGGCAAGGCGGGCCTCCTCTGCCATAAGTGTGATGTCGCAGAACAGCGCCATCGTCGCACCGAGTCCAATTGCATCTCCGTTGATCGCGGCAATCATCGGCTGGGGAATCGCCAGCTGGGCGCGAACGAGCGCGGCGGAACCGATCATGAGTTCGGGCATCCCGTCCTCGTACCCGCCGTCGAGGTTGTCCTGCATCCCGCCGAAGTCGGCTCCGACACAGAACGCCTTTTCACCGGCTCCGGTCAGAATCGCAACCCGAACCTCGCGGTCTTCGGCAATCCTTCGAAAAAGCGGCGTCAACTCGTCATGCATTTCGGGCGAGATCGCGTTGCGTCGCTCCGGCCGATCGAGAGTGACCCAGAGAATTCCCTCGTCCTCCATCTCGGTGCTGATGCAAGTAAATCCGTATCGATCATCGACTGCCATGTGTCATCCCATTCCCAAGTAGATGTTCTTCGTACGCACGAATTCAAGGAGACCTTGTCGGCCCCCTTCTTTTCCGACGCCGCTAAGTCCAAATCCGCCGAACGGAGCAGACGCCGGCAATGCAGCAAAACTATTGAGAGAAACGTAACCGGCATCGAGGGCTCCAGCGACACGATGGGCGCGGCGGAGATCATTGGTATGGACATAACCAGCGAGTCCATATGGCGTGTCGTTGGCAAGTGCGATTGCTTCTTCTTCGTGACTGAACGTCATCACCGAAAGCACCGGACCAAAAACCTCTTCCTGCGCGATGTAGGCATCGCTGGCGACTCCGTCGATAATGGTCGGGCGGATGAAGAATCCATCGGCGAGTTCACCGCCTCCACGTTCTCCACCGAGAACGATTTGTCCGGATGCTTCCGACCTCGCCCGATCGATCATTCCCATGATCCGGTCGCGATGACCTTCGCTGATGACCGGCCCCACCACTGTTGTCGAAGCAAGCGGATCACCGAAAGGAAGCGCCGCTGCTACTGCGACAACACGCTCGAGAATTTCGTCGTGGACATCCTCGTGCACAATAAGACGCGTGGGATACACACAACCCTGACCGGCCATGCTCATGCAGACTGAACCGGAGAACTGACCGGCAGCAGCGAGATCAGCATCAGGGAAGATGATGTTCCCGGACTTACCACCCAACTCAAGCACGACCGGGGTGACATTCCGAGCCGCAACAGCGAGTATCGATCGTGCCGTCTCCAACCCTCCGGTGAATGAGATCTTGTTCACCCCCGGATGACCGCAGAGCGCTTCACCGGCGTCGGCTCCACCTGGAACCACGTTCACGACACCGGGCGGCAGCCCTGCTTCGATCGCCAGTTCCGCGAACCGGATCACGGAGAATGGCGCGAGTTCCATCGGTTTCACGACAACCGTGTTGCCGACGGCGAGAGCCGCTCCGGCTTTGCGGGCAATCGATGAGATTCCCCCGTTCCATGTCGAGATGATCCCGATCACTCCCAGTGGTTCGAGTGTCGTGTAATCGAAAGCGTTCTCAGGAAAGATCGGAATGACCGATCCTTCAAGTTTGTCGGCGTACCCCGCGTAGTACGAAAGATAATCAGCGGCACGACGCGGCAGACCTCCGGCCACCGCAGACGGCACGCCCGCCTCGAGCGTGAGCACGGTGCCGATCGTCGGGCCGTCGCGCAACACAAGAGCGGCGAGCCGCAAAAGCGCATCGCGACGTTCATCGGGCCTCCAGCGCCGCCAGATCTCGAACGCTTCGCGTGCCGATGCGACCGCATCGGCAATTTCGGATGGACCGGCGAGCGGGACGTCAGCCTGCTCGCGTCCGGTCGTCGGATTGACATGGCGATGACTACCACCACTGGCTGACGACGTTCGCGAGTCCCCGATGATGAGGTGCGCGTCGACGAGCAGTTGCTCTGCGAGGCGTCGATGTTGTTCCACGTCGATCGTCATGACTCCACTCCTACATCATCAAAAGAGCGACGGCAGTCGACCCATTGGCATCTCGATCACTACCGGACGGTCATCGGCCAGTCCTTCGACGATCGCTCCGCGAAGTGCATCCGGCGTGTGGACTCTCACGCCGACAGCACCAAAAGACTCGGCGAACTTCACGAAGTCCGGGTTGACGAGATCGGTGCCGATGATCCGACCTCCGAAATTCTCCATCTGATCGCGGTTCGTGTTGCCATAGGCCGAGTCATTGAACACGACCGTCACCACATTGATCCCGTATTGGACGGCAGTCGCAAGTTCCGATGCACAGAAGAGGAATCCGCCGTCACCATTGATCGATACAACCGGCAGGTCTGGCCGACCGACCTTTGCACCAAGTGCCGTTGGGAAGCAGTAACCGAGGGTCCCCATATAAGACGACGTGATGTAGGTGCGCGGTTGGTACACGGGAAACGCGAGATGGCACATGTACCCCACCGTCGTGGTCCCTGTCGCCAAAACTCCGTCTTCCGGAAGAGCGGCCCGCAATGCACTGACCATCTCATATTGCGGACCAACAGCCTGGAATTCGAGATCGATCCCGGCGCGTATCAACTGCAAGTCGTTTCCGCGCAATGGTTTGCGATCTCCACGAGCCTCAAGTGTTTCGATCAGCAGATCGAGTGCTCTTTGTGCGTCGCCCTCGATGGCAAGCGTCGGCGAACCATGTTTGCCGAATTCATTCGGATCGACATCTATGTGGATCAGCGTCTGATGCGGCCCCAGCTTGAGACCCTGACAGCGGGTCCCAACGGCTAACACGACATCCGCCGCGTCGATGACCGGGCCAAGTCGACGATTCACCCAAGCTGTGCCGGCGAAGAGCGGATGACGCTCGTCGATGCAGCCCTTACCTTCACGAGTGTTCACGACTGCCGCCTGAAGAAACTCGGCGACGGCGGTGAATGAGGCA
>CAMCTW010000062.1 GCA_945878645.1 Bifidobacterium breve | reverse complement strand
TTGGCTTCTTCGCCAAAGACCCCGGCCAAGAACAGCGGATCCTTCCGATCTTCCTCGGTGCCCTGCTACGGGATTGCATGGACCACGGCCAGGTCTGGGGCGCTCTCGATGGCCAACGCGTGGTCGGTTCGGCCTCTTGGCTTCCCCCTGGTGGGACCCCGCGCCCCAAGGGGCGTGACCTCCGCATCTACGCAGCCTGCGCTCGAGCACTACTTACAGGTCGTAATCGACGAACGGGGATCAAACTTCTCACTGCAGTCGAGAACGCTCATCCGAAGCAACCACATTGGTATCTCGCACTTCTTGGCGTCGACCCCACTCGACAAGGTCAAGGACTTGGGCGTGAACTACTCATGCCGGTCTTGACCCAGTGTGATCGCGAGATTGAGGCGGCTTACCTTGAAACCCAGAAGCCGGAGAATCTTCCCTTCTACGAACGATTCGGTTTCAAGGTGTTGGAGGAAATAAGCGTTCCTGGCAGTCCCCCGGTATGGCTGATGTGGCGGGACCCAGATCCATCACGTCTTGAGCAATAAGTTCAGCGCAACGATCGGCTGCGCCCGTGACAGGATCTTCGAGTGGACGTTCAAACCTTTTGTCGAGTGTGCAATGCGATGTGCGGACTCGTCGTAACTGTCGAGGACGTAGTCATCGCGAAAATCAGAGGCGACGAGACCCATGCCCTTTCTCGTGGATACACGTGCGCAAAGGGACGCTCACTCGGCGTCCTCCATCACGACGATCGCCGACTTAATCAACCTTCTGTTGGACGAGGTGACTCACGGACACTCTCGGATTGGGACGATGCGCTTGACGACGTCGCCGATCGAGTTTCTGCATCATTAACGGAACACGGACCGGATTCGATCGCCATGTATTTGGCCAGCGGTTCAGCCTTTGACACGGCAGGGCGTCGCACTGCAGAACGGTTCCTTACGCTTATCGGGTCGAAACAGAAATACACCGCTACGACAATCGATACTCCGAGCAAACCACTGATTGCCGAACTCGTCGGAGGCTGGTCAGGCCTCACTCCGCTTTGGGATCATGAATCATCGAAACTGCTGTTGCTTTTCGGTAGCAACCCCGTCGTTTCTCATGGCCATTCGAATGCAATGCCAGATCCCGTTCGACGCTTTCGTGAATTTCAAGACAACGGCGGCGCCCTCTGGGTAATCGATCCGCGCCGAACAGAAACTGCTGCGCTCGCCGATCACCACCTCCAAGTACGGCCCGGATCAGATTGGCTCATTCTCGGCTGGCTGGTGAGACGCCTCCTAGAGGACCATCCTGCAGCCGCAACGCTTAATCAACGCGCAACTGGCGCCGAGTCGCTCGCGGCCACAGTCGCTCTCTTTGACGACCAACTCGTGTCCACGTCCTGCGATATTGCAATCGAATCACTCGAAGCACTTCTGGGTGCGGTGTTGTCCGCCGGTCGCGTCAGCGCTCTTACCGGCACTGGCGTCTCGATGTCGGCATCTGCAAATGTCACCGAGTACCTCTTATGGGCGTTCCATATCGTCACCGACTCTTACGACACCCCCGGAGGAATGTGGTTCAACCCCGGATACCTCCTAAGGCTCGATCAACGAGATCTTCCGCTCTCAGATGGAACTCCCGAGCCTGGTCCCAAGAGTCGGCCCGATCTCCCGCGCCGATTTGGCGAGTACCCCTGTTCGGCACTTGTGCCTGAAATCGAAGCCGGGAACATCACGACGCTCATCGTCGTCGGGGGAAATCCCGTAACGGCTTTGCCCGATCGAGACAGAACGCTCGCCGCGCTGTCATCCCTCTCCACTCTCGTGGTCATCGACGTACTTCCCACTGAAACCACTGGCCTCGCAACCCACGTTCTCCCCGCTGTGGATCAACTCGAACGCGCCGATCTGACCTGGTTGCTTGATTCGTTCCAACTCGCCGTTGCCGCGCAATTCACCGAGGCAGTAGTTCAGCCGCTTTACGAACGACGTCCTATGTGGTGGATGTTTGCGCAACTGGCAAAAAGGCTTGGACTCGAGTTACTCCCCCAGGACACTGAGCTCAACGATGAAACTGAGAAGCGACTGCTCATGCAGCTCGTCGATCGAAGCGTCGACCCTCACTCACTCATGAACTCGCCATCACTCACGATTGCTTCAGGTGCCGTTTACGGGTGGGTGACAGCCAATGTCTTGCCTTCCGGCAAATGGCGCCTTGACGCTCTCGCACTCCAAGAGGAGGTTGTGGACCGATTAGAGAACCCACCGCGGCGGCTCACCTCGGTCCTACTTCCCAGCCGCCGACTCAAACTCATGAACTCGCAGTTTCGCGATATTGCGCCGCCGGGTGGAACGCTGGAACAGCCGGCGATCTACGCGTCGCCTTCGGCTGTCGCCGCGCTAGGGCACCCGAAACTTGTGACGGTGACCTCTCCGTTCGGCGCAGTTACGGCGAGACTGCTCCCTGATCAAACATTACGAGATGACTCTGTTGTTCTGACCCATGGTTGGGGCGACGCAAACGTTTGCGCGTTGACGAGTGCCGCTACCGGCATCGACTCTCTTACCGGAATGGTTCTGCAATCCGGCGTCGAAGTCGAACTCCGAGCAGCAGATTGAGAATCAAGCTTTCGCCGGAGCCACACCGCCGCCGCTCAGGATTGCCTTCCACTGAGCGAGATCGCGCTCATCGGCAAGACGGCCCGTTCGGGTAACGACATCGACATCTGGTGACATCGCACGAAGGGCGCCAGCTGTTGCCTTTTCCTTCGGGATGTACTTGAACGGATCGAAGTTGTAGTGCTTCATCGCGTTCTCGTGGGAGACCTTGTTGATCGTCGCGTCGTCATAGCCGGCGAGAGTCTTCAAGAGTTCTTCTGGCGCGTTCGGCCAGGTGCCATCGGAGTGGGGATAATCCGATTCCCAGCAGACGTTGTCGAGATTGAAGTGATTGAAAAGCTGTGGCCCAACGGTCTCTTTAATAAAACACACCAAGATGTGATCGTTGAAGATCTGCATCGGTCCACCGGTCTTTGAAAAGTCATGACCGATCCAGCCGCCATGTCGATCGTTGACATGCTCGGCGCGCCAGAGGAAATAGGGGATCCAGCCGATATCGCCCTCGGTCAGCGAGAACTTGAGGGTCGGGAATCGCTCCCAGAATGTCGCCCAGATCAGATCGACAAGGGTGTACACCGTTCCGGCCGAGGACAAGGTCATCGCAACGCCAGCTGGCGCATCCGGTGACGTAGCGACTCCGCGAGATGAGGAACCGAGATGACAACAAATCACCGTCTCAGTCTCCACGCATGCGGCGAAGAGCGGATCCCATGCTCCCGAATGGATCGAAGGCATGTTGAGCGCTGCCGGGTTCTCCGAGAACGTCACTGCGTGACAACCCTTCGAAGCAAGACGGCGCACTTCGGCTGCTGCTTCTTCAACGTCCCAAAGAGGGAGCATCCCGCACGGGATGAACCGTCCCGGATACGCAGCGCACCATTCATCGATGTGCCAGTCGTTGTAGGCCTTGATCATGATCTCGTTGATTGCACGGTCGGGGCCCTGGTTGAGCACCTGACCAGAGAATCCGGTCCAATTAGGGAAATTGAGACCTGCGAGTTGTCCACCGGCATTCATGTCGCGAACTCGTTCGTGAACATCCCAACAACCTGGCCGCATCTGGTCATAGCGAGAAGCATCGACGTTGAAGTATTCGCGCGGCTTTCCCGCTACCGCGTTCAGGCCAAGGTTGCGGCCTTTGATGTCGCCGTACCACCACTGCTCGATGCCATGTTCGTCGGTGACGACTCGCGGAGCGAACTCTTTGTATTTTGCAGGCACATGTGCATCGAACATGTTGGCCGGTTCGGCAATGTGATCATCAACACTGACCAAAATGAGATCGTCGGCATTCATCAGATTCCCCCTCGATGGACCAAGGCTTGCGCCCCAATCCAATCAGCCTAGGCCCCTCGACGCAACGATGAAGGGCCAGAGGTCCCTATGGGAATCCTCTGACCCTTTCGTCGTACTTGTACCGTGCCCAGCGGGAATCAGTGCCCCGGGCGCGGTCCTTCTGATTGGATGATCTCGATGAGATATCCGTCGGGATCGGAAACGAACCCAACGATGACTGGCCAGCGCTCAAGCCGCTCTGGCTTCATATGGGATTCGTAGCCAGCGGCAACAGCCTTTTCCCACGTTGCAACCGCATCATCGACATAGATGTAGACCTTCCAGAGTGCTCGACCGTGGTCGATCGGCTGCGGAGTTTGAGTTGGATTGAACTTCGCCAACTGAAGCCGGCCACCGTGTTCGCCTTCCGCTCCGGCAAGGTGCACCTCATGCACATTCGGGATTTCGGTACGGCCGTGTTCGACCAGACCCATGATCTCTGTGTAGAACCGAACCGATTCTTCGAGATCGTTTACTGCGATACAAAACTGACCAACTGTTGAACCCATTATTCCCCCTTAGTAACGAACTGTTGGAGGCAAGGTAGCGGAAAAGACGACAGTCCTGCCTCACAACGCTCAAATCACGTGTACGCCGCTTCAGCGAGATCCCGGAAGGTTGTGTCAATCTTGCCGCAGGACAGATCGCTCGCCACGAAGGACAGAGGACCAAATGCCAGATCTCCCAAGAGTCGACGCTGATCGTTATGCAGAAGGTGTTGCTAAGTATCGAGAAGTCTACGGACCAGATTTGCCGCTAGCAGAACACGGTTCGTCTGACTTCTTTGACCTCATGATTGGCCACCTCTTTGGCGAGGTCTGGACAGGCAAAGCTCTGCCCGTCGCCACGAGGCGTCTCCTCGTCATGGGAGTTCTCGCAGCCCAACATGAATTCGACACCCTTGGCATCCAATTCTCCAACGCGCTCCGCACCGGCGAGTTAACGGCTGAACAGGTTCGCGAAGTTGTCATTCAACTCATCCCCTACGTCGGGTATCCGAGCAGTGGGTCGTTGTTTCGAGTTTCCGAAACAGCAATCGTCAACCATGGAGCTACGAAATGACAAAGGTCGCGATGATCGGCCTCGGTCGCATGGGCGGGCCGATGGCGAGGCATGTCATCGAAGCCGGTTTCGAGGTTTCACTTTTCGACATAAGTGCCGCATCGCTTGAGCAGTTTTCACAGTCGGTTGCGGCCGTCGCGTCGTCGCCGGCTGACGCCGGCCGAGCAGCAGACCTCGCCTGCATCGTGGTCTTTGATGACGCTCAGACCATCGAGGTCGTTTCCGGAAACAATGGTGTGCTCACAACAATGCAACCTGGTTCGGTCGTCACTATTCACTCAACGATTTCGCCCGAGACTCTTCGACTCCTTGCTGACGCTGGCACGAGAGTGGGAGTCGCAGTGATCGATGCAGGCATCAGTGGCGGCGAAACAGGTTCCAATGCCGGAACACTTCTGACCATGGTCGGAGGATCGGCTGAGGCTGTCGCACTTGCATCGCCGGCTCTCATGGCATTTTCGAAAGAAATCATCCATGCCGGCGACCTTGGTTCTGGCCTTGCCCTGAAACTGGCACGAAATGCCACCGGGTACATCTGTATGGCCGCCGTGCATGAAGCCATGCAGATCGCTACTGGCGCAGGAATCGCTCTCAGTGTTCTCCAACACACAATCGCCGAGACCGGAGTATTCGATCAGGCACTCTCGCCCTTCATGCTGGGAGGCCCTTCACCACTCACTGATAACGATCCCCAATCTTTGCGCGAACTGTTACTTCATCTGCAATCACTCGGAGAGAAGGACCTTGATCAGGCTCTCAACCTTGCCAAAGAGTTGGGCGAGGATCTTCCCGTCACAACCGCAACTCGTCAGTCGTTTCACAGCGTCACACGGCTCTAACGAGACCCCATTCTGCGGCGCGAGCACATAAACGAACCAACTAGAGTTCGGCTTCGATCAGAGGGGGAACCATGAAAGAACTTAAAGGCAAAGTCGCAGTCATCACCGGTGGTGCCGGTGGTATCGGAAAGGCCATGGGCGAGCGTTTCCTGGCCGAGGGAATGAAGGTCGTCCTGTCAGATCTTCGTGCCGAACAACTCGATGGCGTTGTTAACGAGCTCCGCGGAAATGGCGGAGAGGTCATCGGTGTTACTGCTGACGTTTCCAGCCTTGAGTCAGTTGAAGCTCTTCGCGACGCGACTCTCGCCGAATTCGGCAAGGTTCATGTCGTCTGCAATAACGCCGGTGTTGCCTCTGGCGCTCATGGTCGGCTGTGGGAACATGAGATCAACGACTGGCGTTTCGCTCTTAGCGTTCACCTTTACGGAGTCATTAACGGCATTAACGCTTTTGTGCCGACATTGCTGGCCCAAGACGAAGAAGCCCACATCGTCAATACCTCATCAAACAATGGTGGCTTCTCACCGATCGCTATGTCTCCCACGTACGCCACATGTAAGGCTGCTGTCGTCACACTGAGCGAATGTCTCTACGGCCAACTCAACGAGGTCAACCAAAAGATCGGTGTTTCTGTTCTGTTCCCCACAGGCAAGACCAAGGGAGTGTTGAACACTGGCATCTGGGCCGCTGCTGAGCGTCCTCCTGGCTACGAAGCTGAAGTTGCGATCGACCACACCCACAAGATGGCTGGTTGGATCGAATCGATGGAAGCCGCCGGAACTCCGGTCGCCGTCACGCCTCTGTCTGAAGTTGCCGAACAGGTCATTGAAGGCCTGTACGCCAACCGGTTCTGGATGGTCGAAGAAGGACGCTTCGAAGACGCGGTCAACGAGCGCACGCAAATCATCTTGAACCGCGCCGCACCGCTCTACACAAGGTGATTTCGTGACTGCACTCATCCTCGATTCGCTCCAACGGCGCATGGCCGCGATGCATTCGCTTTATTACCAAGCGGTCAGCACCATGGGGCCCGAGCATGTGAATCATTTCGAGCGCGAGAAGGTTCTCCCCATCGCGTTCTCGCTCTTCCACTACACGAACCAAGAAGACGCGAACTTCATGTTCATCACTGGACAGATGCCGATCTGGAACGATGAGTGGCAGTCACGAGTGCAGATGGCAATCAATGACCACGGCAAAGAACGAACTGTCGACGAAATGATCCACCAGCGCATCGGCGATTTCGAGGCCTTCAAGGAGTATCAGCGCGCAGTCTTTGATCGCACCGAGGCCTACCTCGCCACGATGGACCCCGCTGATTTCACTCGACTGATCATTGCGCGCCCGTTCCCACCTCAGGTTGCCTCCACCTACAGCGCTCGAGTCGCCGGACCAGAAGGAATCACCGTGCTCGACGGATTCGAGTGCTGGCTTTACCAACACGGACTTCGCCACATGGGCGAAATCGAACTCGCACGCGGCCTTGTCGGCCTCGGCGGAATGACCAGCTAGCCCTCTCGCCGAACTACAGCGCAACAGTTTTCGGTAGATCAGAGTTACGAATCGAGTCAGCCCATGGGTAGTTCATCGGGTTGATCCGGTCATAGGGAGCATCAACAATGACTTCAGTTGCACTATCGGCTGGTTCGGCGGTCCGCATTGTTCGCGCTGCTTGCGCGGCATCGCCTTCGACGAACACCATGTCCATGTCGAGACCGTCGCGCAGCCGTGACGTAAGGCTCCATACGCCGTGCACGAAATCCAGATCAACAAGTCGAGCGGCACGCTCAAGCGATTGCGTCTGGCCGCCGCGACGATGACGGATGACAACACCGGTGTGTCCGACAAATGGAACATCCATCGGAACCAACTTCGTCGGAGACGAAACGAACGCACCAACCGATTGAAAGCAGTCGCCTTCTCGGACAGCTTTCTGATCCTCGGGAAACGCCATGCGTCCGGAGTCAATCAACCGCTCGCGCAGCGTGCTCATATCGTCGAACGCAATTTGGGGATCGCCGGTGAGCGTGTACACCGTGATGAACGAAGCTCGGCCACCGCCGAAGGGAGAACCCTCAGCAGTTTGGCGAGCAGCATGCAGTTCTGGAGTCGCGACGTAACGGTTGCTCAACATCACTCCTTCAAGCATCACATTGGGAGGCGTGTGTTCGAGGTCGTACCAACGGTTCCAGTCCTCGATGACGGCGGCGTCACAGTCGAGAGCGGCGAAGATGATTCCAGAAGGTTCCATTTGTGCATTCTTGCCGAGATCCCCGACCTCGCTGGCACCTGTCGCTCTAGTGTTCCCTCATAGCTCATCTCTTCTAGGGGGAACGATGAAGTCCGTGCAGCGCGTAGCAGGAGCCATTGAGATTCGCGAAAGTGAACTCCCGATTCCCGGGCCCGATCAGGCGCTCATTCGCATGTCGTCATGCGGGGTTTGCCACTCTGATCTTCATCTCGCACGCGGTGACTGGAAATTCGCCACTGGTGACGGGCCACTTGGTCATGAAGGAATCGGGATTGTTGAAGCTCTAGGCCCAGGCGCCGAAGCATCAGTGTCTGTCGGCGACAGAGTCATCCTCGGGCTCGGAGGAACCGGCGGCGAATACTGGTGCGGCAAATGCCGCTATTGCATCGAGGGCGAGCCTCGCCATTGTGCGAACTCCACTGGAATCATCGGTACCTTCGCCGAACACTTCGCCGTGTGGGCGCCATCACTCGTTGTTCTCCCTGATTCGGTGAGCGATATGGAAGCGCCGCTGGCCTGCGGTGGGCTCACCGCCTACGGGGCAGTGAAGAAACTCACCGCTCACCGCGTCACGCCTGGTCGAACCGTTGCAATCGTCGGCGCTGCAGGAGGGCTTGGCCACTACGCGGTGCAACTGGCTGCCGCGTTCGGTTACCGAGTGATCGCCATTGACGTCGGCGCCGACCGCCTCAAGTTCGCAAAAGATATGGGCGCTGAAGTTGCTATCGATGCTACTGAAGCCCGCGAAGTCATCGCTCGCGATTTCGGCGGCGTCGATGCCGCGATTGTTTTCACGGCGAATATCGCGGGCTACCAACTGGGATTCGACGTCTTGGGGAAGAAGGGGCTCTTCGTTGCTGTCGGACTGCCGGCCACGAGCCAAGGCTCGTTCGAAATCGACCCGTTCATGATGTTCTTCAAAGATCCGACCATCATCTTTTCCGCTGTGGGCACTGTTCAAGACATGCGTGAACTCGTCGAACTCGCTGCACGCGGAGTCGTCAAGAGCCATATCTCTCGGGTCGGCGGCCTTGAAGACCTCCCCGCCATCTTCGATGAACTCGAAGCCAGTGCCTACCTCGGGCGTGCAGTCCTGACGATCAATCCCTGAGCGATGGAAGATCGATTCGTAAACGTCGTCGACGGAACAATGCTGCATTATGTGACTGGCGGCCAAGGCGAACCGACAATCGTTTTCGTTCATGGCTGGTGCTCGAACGCGACGCACTTCGAAGCTCAACTCACTGCCTTTTCAAAGACTCACGGCGTCCTCGCCATAGACCGACGCGGTCACGGCGCCTCCGAAGCACCAGAGCGTGGCTACAACGCACAACAACACGCCAACGACCTCGCTGCCGTCCTCGATCATGAAAAGATTGCCTCGGCTGTAATTGTTGGTCACGCCGGCGGATGCCCATCAGTCCTGCAGTTCGCCAATGATGCCCCTGACCGCTGTGAGGCGCTCGTACTTCTCGACACGAGGATCAGCGCCAAGGCGGACCTTCGCGGATCTGACAGCGACTCTCCCCTCGCAGCCATGGTGTCCTCGATCGCCGACGACGATGCCTTCGAACGGATTTACCGGGGGTTCATTTCAGATCGCCGCCCCGAACTCGCAGACAGCGTGGTCGCTGCGGCGCTTCGAGTGCCTCGGCGCGTTGCCCAAGCCGATCTCGCGTCCCTCGCAATCGATACCGTTTCTCTAGCGAAATCGGTTTCCTGTCCCGTGCTCTGGATCACCGCAGAGTCAGCAGACGAAGTGCTTCTGCGTTCGATCTTTCGCGATGTTCAGTTTGAGGTGGTTTCCGATTCAGGGCACTTCGTACAACTTGAAGTACCCGATCAGGTCAACGCTGCGATCATGAGTTTTTTCAAAACGGGTTTGGTGAACCCGGAGCGGGATAACCAGCCGTAAATCCGCCATCGACCACGAATTCCGCACCCGTGCAATAAGAACTCTCGTTAGAGGCAAGAAACACGGCCATGGCCGCTATCTCCTGCGGCGTTCCAGTGCGCTGCATAGGTGCGTGTCTCGCCGTGTGCTCTTCCACCATTGCCGTGATGATGCTGGGATCGACCCCGTCACGAAGACCAAGCTCAGTGACGACGTGCCCGGGATGGATTGAATTCACGCGAATCGAATACGGACCCATCTCCATTGCAACCGCTTTCGTCATTCCCCGCACAGCCCACTTGCTGGCGATGTAGGAGATGATTCGCGGAGAACCCACCAGACCGTCGATCGAGGACATATTAATGATCGAACCGTGGCCGGCGCGTTTCATCGCCGGAATCACCGATTTCATTCCGAGAAAGACTCCTGTTTGATTTACCTCAGTGACGCGTCGATAGCTCTCAAGCGTTGTGTCGTCGATTGCAGCACCTTCCGCGAGACCGGCGTTGTTCACGAGAACGCTCACCGAACCAAATGCCTGTTCACAAGCACCGATGGCGAGGTTCCACGACTGTTCATCGGTCACATCGAGCTCAAGAGCAATCACAGAATCTCCGAGTGCTTCAGCCACCCGTTGCGCCAGTTCGATGCGTACATCAGCGATGCACACTCGTGCTCCTTCAGCGACGTAGGCCTCGGCGATAGCGCGCCCAAGCCCCCGAGCCCCACCAGTGACGATTGCTACTTCAGATTCCAGACGAGCCACTCGTCCCCCTTATTCACTTGAAACGATGACAGCAGATTTACCGACCACGGTTCCTTCTTCGACTGCTACTACAGCAACGACACCATGATCAAACGACACTTCTTGAACAAACGACTGCAGTTTTCCTTCGCTGTGCAGCGCAAGGAGCAACTCATGATCGGATTCATTCTCGGTTCGCCCAATTCCGCCGGCATACACGCCTACGAGCGAAACATTGCGCCGCACCAATTCGGCAATCGGAGGATTTGCCCACTCTCCGCTTGCGAAACCCACAGCGAGAAGACGACCGCCGGGGGCAAGGCACTTCAGCGAGGCGTTCGCTAAATCGCCGCCCACAGGGTCGTAGACAAGGTCAGCGCCGCGACCATCCGTCATCTCGTTCACTGCCACCACCACATCGACTTCACTTCGATTGATGACAGCGCTCGCACCGAGCGCCAAACTTAGGGCTGCCTTTTCAGGAGTTGAGACCACTGCAAGAACTCTCGCCCCAAGCGCTGCCGCGATCTGCACCGCGGTGCTACCAGATCCGCCGCTCGCACCTAGAACTACGACGGTCTCTCCAGACTGGATCTGACCTCGGCGCTGCAAACCAATCAGAGCAGTTGAATAACCGATGCGGAATGTTGCGGCATCGGAAGAACTCATGTCATCTGGCACTCGGAACAGGGTTGCATCGGTCGCAATTGTGTACTCCGCCAAGCCACCACGGCCATCGTAAAAGCTCGTCACGCCCATGAGTCGATCGCCGATGGTCGCTCGAGAACCCTCGCCGACTGCCACAACAGTTCCGCACATTTCCTGCCCGGGAACAAACGGCATCGGTGGAGAAAACGCATACGTCGAACGACACATGAATGCATCGGGCATCCCGATACCAGCGGCGTGCACCTGCAGCAACACTTCGCTCGGCCCAGGAACGGGCTCGGGAATATTGACCATGCTCATCACATCGACAGGCGCTCCGACTCCGGTGATCTGCCAAGCACGCATGGCGCGAACGCTACCGGAGTCGATCCGGATTCGCTTGGCGAAGGTACGCTTGCCACATGGAAGCCGAGCAAGGTGCATCACTTAATTTCACCTCGCACCCCTTTGCCACTCTCGATGAATTGATTTGGAAAGTCAGTTGGGATGCACGCCCCGCTTATCGAGGACGGCTCCACGCAGTCTCTGCATTTCTCGCCCCTCCGGCAGCAATCGCCATGGTCATGAACGCGAAACCGGGTCGAAATCGAGTCGCAGCGTCGGTGTACGGAATTGGCATCTGCGCGATGTTTGGCGCTTCTGGCGCATATCACCGGCTCACGAAGAGCCGGAAGATGGCCAACATCCTGCGCCGAGTCGACCATTCAATGATCTACGTCATGATCGCGGGCACATGGACTCCAATCGCCGTCGCGACACTCCCACCGAAACAGGCCAAAGCGGTTCTGGCTGCGGTGTGGTCTGCAGCTGGTCTCGCCGCAGGAGCCAAAGTCATACGTCTCAACGGAAAACACCGAGCCGGCTCATGGTTCTATCCCGTCCTCGGTATCTCAGGCGTGGCGCTCGCTCCAGCGGTTGTTCGAGTCGGAGGGAAACCGGCTCTTGCTGCATTGGCCGCCGGTGGCGCTGCGTATCTTGGTGGCGCCGCAGTCTTCGCCGCTCAACGACCGAACCCATGGCCAAAGAAGTTCGGCTTCCACGAGATCTTCCACGCCGCTGTCGTTATCGGCATGCTGTCGCACTATCTCGCTATTTGGAGAGTGCTTCGGCGAAGCCGGTAGTTCGCGCTCAGGTCACCGTGTCGGCAGCACCGCCATCGAAACGAACGTGTGCCCCATTGAGGTGCCATCCCTGTTCGCTCACAACGAAAGCAATAAATCTTCCGACATCTTCCGGAGTTGCGACCCTCCCCGAGGGGTTCGGCATCGCCGTGTCGAGAACCATTCGTTCCACGGTCGGCCAGTCGGTTGCAAGACCTTTGCGTCGAGCCCGTTCAGTGAAGAGCTCGACCATTTCGGGCGTCGCAATAAGGCCGGGGCTCACACAGTTCACCGTGATGCCCGTTCCAGAAAGATGCTTCGCCAAACTTACGGTTACCGATGGAAGAGCGCCTTTCGCTGCGTAGTACTCCGGAATCCGATCGCCTGGTCGTGTCGCCCCAACGGTAGAAACGAAGACGATGCGCCCCCATCCATTCGATCGCATCGCCTCCACGAATTCATTCGTTACACGGATACCCGAAACAACGTTGGTGTCATAACTC
>CAMCTW010000061.1 GCA_945878645.1 Bifidobacterium breve | reverse complement strand
CCGTGAGTTTGCAGCGCCTTTCGAGCAACAATCTCGGCGGCATCGGATGCGAAACATTTCGCCATCGAGACTTCACGATCGACATCAGCCGAACTGTTGGCAAGACCATAGGCGGCAGCCCATACAGCTGGTCGAGCAAACGACACCTTGAGCTCGGCATCGGCCAAGTGATGCTTCACGGCTTGAAAGCTTCCGATCGGCACACCGAACTGCTTGCGATCGACGACATAGGCGACAGTCATCGCAATCATTTGCTCTGATAAGCCGATGAGCTGCGCTGCTGTCGCGGCCGCACCGCGGTCAAGCGCCCGGTTCGCCGCTTGCACAGCGGCATCGCCCGAAACAATGAGTTCCGCATCGGCTTCGTCCCATTCAATGCTGAACACACGACGTGCGCCATCGACGGACACCTGCGGAGTCGAGCGAACGTGTTCGGCGGGAATAGCAAAGAGTTGATCACCACGCTGCGCAACCAAAAGATTGGCGATGTGCATGTCATTTACAAACGGCTGACCATCGAGTTGAACGGTTGCGATAACAGAACCGTCGGCAATGCCGGGTAACCACTTTTCAGCAATCGCCGCGGGAGCCGACTCGGCAAGAAGCGGAGCGACAACGGCAACGGTTTCAACAAGGGGCGCCGGGTAGGCGTAGCGACCGGCTTCGGTCAGGATCGGCAGCAGGTCAATCTCGTTCATTCCCATGCCACCGAAGGCTTCGGGAACAGTGAGGCCAATCACACCCATTTCAGCAAGAGCGGCCCAGATCGACGCGTCGCGACCGACCTCGTCGTCCCACGACCAGCGCACTTTTTCCGGTGGGCATTCGTTGGCAAAGAACTCAGCGACTGCGTCGCGGAACAACAGTTGATCGTCGGTGAAAGCGAAATTCATCTCGGCCTACTTCCGGGGCAGACCGAGCACGCGCTCGGCGACAACGTTGCGTTGGATTTCGTTTGTTCCTGCGTAAATGGGGCCGCTAAGAGCGAACTCGAAACCCTTCATCCACACTCCACCGTCAACAGCTCCGGCAGAAGTTTCGATGAGTTCGGCAGCAGGGCCCAACAAACGAAGTGCGGTCTCGTTGAGTTTCACATCAAGTTCCGACCAGTAGATCTTTGTGAGACTTGATCGAGCGCCCTGTGAAACACCCTTCACAAGACCAGTCACATCAGCAAGCGTGGCGAGTCGATAGGCCTCGGCTTCCATCCATGACTGCGCGACATCGCTGCGCAGCGAATCGATGCGCTCTGGATGTTCGCCGGAAGCAGCCTGACGCTTCCAAAGATCAACAAGGCGATCGGCCGCAGCACAGAAACGACCAGGCGAACGCAAAGTGAGGCCACGCTCAGAAGATGCAGTCGCCATGGCAACTCCCCATCCTTCGTTCACACCACCCAGCACCAGATCATCGGCAACAAACACGTCGTCGAAGAACACTTCAGCGAAACCTTCATCGCCATCGAGACGCTCGACACCACGCACAGTGACGCCAGATGCATCGAGCGGAACCAAGAGATACGTCATGCCGCTGTGGCGCGCCGCTTCTGGGTCGGTGCGGAACAAACCGAACACCCAATTGCAGAACGCGCCACGCGTTGTCCAGGTCTTTTGTCCGTTAATCACCCAACCGCCGCGCTCATCGTCGCGTGCGGCTCGGCTTTTGATGCCAGCAAGATCGGAACCAGCGTCGGGTTCAGACCAGCCCTGACACCACAGGTCATCGGCTGCAGCCATGCGCGGAAGGAAACGCGCCTTCTGCTCATCAGTTCCAAACTCAAAGATTGTTGGTGCGAGGAGGAAGATGCCGTTCTGTGTCACGCGCTGCGGACCACCGACCCGGTAGTACTCCTCTTCAAAAATGAGCCATTCCCAGAGCGATGCGCCGCGTCCGCCAAATTCCTCGGGCCACGACACCACTGACCAACGAGCTTCGAACAGTTTCTTTTCCCACTCGACGTGAAGGGCAAAGCCCTCGGCGGTATCGCCGGAAGGAAGGCCGACAGGAACATTGGCTTCGAGCCATTCCCGAGCTTCGGCCCGAAAGGCCTCTTCGGCCGGTGTGAAGGTCAGATCCATGGGGACTCCGTTGGGGGAACGTTCGCTCCGGAGGGGCGATCGTAGGCCCTGAACCATCGATCGGTCAGGTTGAGCGACCTGAGCGACAAAGGTCACCCTCGACCAAAGAGCAAAACCTGACGGGTCGTCAGGTTTTCTCCTAAAGTCACCTCAGCGGGGAACAGCCCCGACACCAGCGCCCTCGAGGAGAGCCATGACCATCACCGCTCCCAATCCCGCTTCGCCCGACACCAAGCGAGTCATTCCGAAGATCGTTTCGGTCGACGACCACATCATCGAACCGGCCGAGGTCTGGACAAGCCGACTTCCCAAGAAATACCTCGAAGCTGGTCCTCGCCTCGAGCGTTTGCGCGTCGACAACCTCAAGTTCGACGGCATGAACTATTCGTTCGACATCGTTGGCAACAACAGCCCCGGCGGAAAGTTCGCTGACTTCTGGTGTTACGAAGATCTCAAAGTCCCGATGCGTCGCATCATCACCGCCGTTGGCTTCGATGTCGAAGAGCGCACCATGCTTCCGGTCACCTATGAAGAAATGCGCAAGGGCTGCTGGGATCAAACCGCTCGCCTTGCCGACATGGACGCAAACCACACCGAAGCATCTCTTTGCTTCCCGACCTTCCCCCGTTTCTGCGGACAAACTTTTGCTGAGGCCAAGGACAAGGAACTCGCTCTCCTCTGCGTGCAGGCCTACAACGACTTCATGGTCGAAGAATGGTGTGGCGGCGCAGGCAAGGGCCGCCTTATTCCGCTCATCATTGTTCCGATGTGGGATGCCAAACTCGCAGCTGCCGAGATCTACCGCAATGCTGCACGCGGCGTGCACGCAGTGTGCTTCTCCGAAGTTCCGCACTTCCTCGGTCTCCCGACCATCCACTCGGGCGAATGGGACCCGTTCTTCCAAGCATGTAACGACACGCAAACTGTCATCAACATGCACATCGGTTCTTCCTCACGAATGCCAGCAACCTCACCTGATGCTCCGGCTGCTGTTCAGGCCACACTGAGTTTCAACCAAGGGATGGCCTCATTGGCCGACTGGATTTTCTCCGGCATTCTCCCCCGGTTCCCCGACATCAAACTCGCCTACTCCGAAGCGCAAATGGGTTGGATTCCGTACTTCCTGGAGCGGGCCCAGAACGTGTGGTCAGAATTCCGCGGCTGGGCCTTCGACCCCGAAATCGTCAGCGAACCGCCGGAGTTCTACTTCCGTCGTCAGGTCTATGCCTGCTTCTTCCGCGACAACTTCGGTCTGAAGAATCTCCAGGACATCGGCGTCGACAATGTCACGTTTGAAACTGACTACCCGCACTCTGATTCCACGTGGCCGCACACCGAACAGTTCGTTCGCGAAATGGCCGTCGATCTCGACGACGAGACGCTTTACAAGATTGTTCGTGGCAACGCCATCAAGATGCTGCATCTCGATCTGGTCTAAGCCACAGACAACCTGAACACTCCGATCGAGGGGGCTACGGTTCTTCCGTGGCCCCCTCGTCGCGTTCCCGCAAAAAGCGCTCGAGCACATTGCGCGCCTACGGACCACCCTTCTGGCGCGATGTCATGTTCTGGATCGCCGTCGGACTTTCGCTACTCATTGGCGTCTTGGTCGTGGTCGTGCTGTTCATGCTGCTCAGCCCCCCGCGAACCCACAACGGTTGGGCCTGGACCATCGCGCTGTTCGCCATCAGCGTCTGGATTGGCTTCGTCTTACTTTCGCTCGGGCTCAACACCGCACGTGGCATCGACCGCGGGACAAAGGAGGCCGACGCTGCTCGGGGCGATCGATTCGAAGAACAAGGACGCAAAGCCGGCAAAGTCGTCGGGAGCGGACTCGCCAAGGTGACCGGGCGTTCAAAGACCGCTCCGGTTTCCTCTGACCAAGAACATTCAGGTGCGGGTGAACCGCAATCGAGCGAGCCGAAACCCACACTCGATGATGCCGCCCGATCGCTGGGCATGATGGTTGGCCGCCGACTCGGTGGCCGGAAGGACAAGTCATGAGTCCTAATCGGATTGAGCCCAACGAGTATCGGGTCAAACCTGGTGCCAAAGTTTCCCTCAGGAAATGGTCAACGAGTGCCACTGATGGGTTTGATGGCGACAAAGAACAGGGCGCAGCGCTCCTCCCCGCACTCAACGAACGACTCGCCGAGTTGCAGGGGATGTTGTATGCCGAGTCGAAACACAAGATGCTCATCATCTTGCAAGGCATGGATACTTCGGGCAAAGACGGAACGATCAAGCATGTCTTCCGCACCATCAATCCTGTTGGCGTAAAAGTCAAAGACTTCAAGCGTCCCAACGACGTCGAGTTAGCGCACGATTACCTGTGGCGAGTCCACGAACACACACCGCGCAATGGGCGCATCGTTATCTTCAATCGCAGCCACTACGAGGATGTTCTCGTTGTACGCGTGAACGATCTGGTTCCCAAGAGCGTCTGGGAACGTCGCTATGAACACATTCGTGGCTTTGAACAGATGCTGGCCGACGAGGGCACGACCATTGTGAAGCTCTTTCTTCACATCTCAAAAGATGAACAACGAGCGCGGCTGCAGGAACGACTCGATAACCCGGCGAAGCACTGGAAGTTCGAACACGGCGACGTTGCCGAACGAGCGCATTGGGATGCCTATACCAACGCTTACGAAAAAGCGATTGCCGAAACTTCCACGAAGAGCGCCCCCTGGTACGTCATTCCATCGGATCGCAAGTGGTATCGAAACCTCGTGATCTCACAACTCCTCATCGACAAGCTTGAGTCGCTTGATATGAGCTATCCCGAACCGGCAATCGGTATCGAAAACATCGTCATCGGCGACTAAAAATCAGGCTCGCATAAACCTCGATGAGAACCCATACCGACTTCGGGTCTTCAGTCGAGTGCCTGCTCGCTCAATTCAGTCGTCGACGGCGAAGCATCTCCAAGGCCAAACCAGCGCTGAACAGCACGACGGCCCAGCCGACGTAGGCCAACAGGTCTGAACCCGTCATTGGAAGTTTCTGACCGGCGATCGTGATGACCTCAGGCCTCGGCGTGACCGTTGGATGAATCGTTGCCCAGACAACTTGGCCAAGAACATCCTCAACGACATAGGCAATCGGCGTTGCAACACCAACAAACTCCGGCTCCGGAGTGAACGTCACTGTTCCGTCGCCGTTGATCGAATAGGTGCCTTCACCAGCGATTGCTACCGAGGTCTGCGAACAAGTCGGCGGGGTGTCTGTTGGTCGGCAAAGCCGCAGCGTGGCGAGGTCGAACGGAACGCCGGCGTTTGCGGGCGAGTCATTGCCAAAGATCGAGATGCGCTGGGCAACACCCTGTTCCGACTGGCCAGAGTCATTCGAAAGTTTCGGGGGATCTACCACCGTGGGTGTATAAATCGAGGCCACCGCCCGCCCCATCTGATCTTCAACGACATAGGGAAGAGGATCAGCCGTGCCAATGAAATCAGATTCTGGGGTGAACGAGACGACGCCGGTTGCCGGGTCAAGGTCGTATTCACCAACCTCGGCAACCATCACTCGGAATGCCGAGCAACTCGGTGCAGTCTCTTCCGTGTCACAGAGACGAACGGTCGAAAGAATCAACGGGATGCTCGGGTGTCCGGGAACATCGTTCGCCAGAAGACCCGAGGTCTGGACCTGGCCCCTGACACCGAAGGTCTCGGTCGGATTCGCAGTCGGCGCTAGCGGAGGCCGCACTTCAGGCGTGATCTTTGCACTCACGACTCGGGCCAAGGCATCGGCGACCACATAGTGAATGGGCACGGTCACGACGCCAATGAATCCTGCATCGGGATCAAAGGTGACCACGCCAGTTGCCGGGTTGACCCAATACTTGCCGTCAGGTGTCACCAATGGACTTCCCTGAGACGGAACCAGTGTGCAGTTTGTCGACGTGAACGGCGCAGTCGCCGAAGTCGGGCAGAACTTCAGGCTCGAAACCACCAGCGGTGCCGTTTGATCGCCCGCGGAATCGTTCGCCATCGGCGTGATCAATTGGTTGGTGTCGTAATCGTCAATGTTCGTGTCATTCACCGCAACCGGAGGCGGAGGAACAAACGGAGTCAACGTCGAGGTTGCTGTCTGACCAACAATGTCAGTCACGCGATAAGTGATCGAGGTCTTCGTCCCAGGCGTGACAGCCGGATCGGCGACATAGGTGACAACACCAGTTGCCGGATCAAGCGTGTACGTGCCCTGACCATTGATCGTCACAACATTGTCCGCATCGCACGTTGTGGTGTTTGGCGTGTACAGACAGGTTGCACCAGCACCCGAAGTCACGAGACCAGTGCCAGTCGCGAGACCCGACGTACCAGTGATGTTCGTAAAGCTGATTGTTCCGCCGGGTAGCACTGACTTTGTCTGCGGAGTTGCGACAGGTGCAGGAGGATTCGACACACTCAATGTGATCTTCGCCGTTGCCTGCTGACCAAGACTGTCAGCAACCACATACTGGACCGGCTGCGTCACCGTTCCCTTGAAATCCGGATCCGGATCAAACGTGACCTCACCAGTTGCCGGGTTGACCCAATACTTGCCGTCAGCCGTCACCAACGGGCTGCCCTGCGACGGAACGAGTGAACAGTTCGTCGAGGTAAACGGCGCAGTCGCCGAAGTGGGGCAGAACTTCAAACTCGAAAGAATCAACGGCGCACTCGGCGCACCCGACAAGTCATTACCCAGCGGCGAAACCGTCTGATTCGTGTCATACGCACCGATCGGACGCGTGTCATCGACCGCAACCGGCGGTGGCGGGATAATTGGTGTCAACGTTGACGTCGCAGTCTGACCCACGATGTCGGTGACGCGATACGTGATCGATGTCTTCGTACCCCGGGTCACCACAATCGGATTCGCGGCGTACGCAACAACACCCGTAGCCGGATCAAGCGTGAACGTGCCCTCGCCGTCGATCGTCACAACATTGTCCGCATCACAGGTAGTTGTATTCGGCGCGTACAAACACGTTGCACCAGCCCCACTGGTCTGCAAACCGGTACCAGTCGCGAGACCAGAACCACCAGTGATTGTCGTGTAACTGATCGTTCCACCAGGCAACACGGATTTTGTCTGTGGCGTCGCCACCGGAGGTGTCGGGTTCGAAACGCTCAACGTGATCTTCGCCGTGGCCTGCTGACCGAGGCTGTCAGCAACCACATACTGAACCGGCTGCGTCACCGTGCCAGTGAAACCAACATTCGGATCAAACGTCACAACACCAGTCGCGGGATCAACCCAGTACTTACCGTCGGCCGTGATCAACGGGCTGCCCTGACTCGGCACCAGCGAACAATTCGTCGAGGTGAAAGGCGGAGTTGCTGAGGTCGGGCAGAACTTCAAGGTGCTCACTACCAACGGAGCTGACAACGCACCCGGAGAGTCATTCGTAAGGGGGCTGATGGTTTGGTTCGTGTCATAGGCACCAGGAGCCTGGGTGTCGTTGTTCGCAACCGGAGGCGGCGGCACAACCGGCGTCAACGTCGACGTCGCTGTCTGACCAGCAAGATCTGTTACTCGATAGGTGATCGAAGTCTTCGTTCCCTGAGTGACACCCGGATCGGCGTCGTAGGTGACGATGCCGGTTGCCGGATCCAGAGTGAAGATGCCCTGACCATTGATCGTCACAACATTGTCCGCATCACACGTTGTTGTGTTCGGCGTATACAAACAGGTTGCACCAGCACCCGACGCGACAAGACCCGTTCCCGACGCGAGACCGGAACCACCCGTGATGTTCGTGAAGCTGATCGTGCCACCAGGGAGCACCGACTTCGTTTCTGGAGTCGCCGTCGGTGGAGTCGGATTCGACACACTCAACGTGATCTTCGCCGTGGTCTGCTGACCCAAAGAATCAGCAACTACATACTGAACTGGCTGCGTCACCGTGCCAGTGAAACCAGCATTTGGATCAAACGTGACAACACCAGTGGCGGGTTCAACCCAGTACTTGCCATCGGCCGTGATCAACGGGCTGCCCTGCGACGGAACGAGACTGCAGTTTGTTGATGTGAACGGAGCCGTTGCCGAAGTCGGGCAGAACTTCAATGAACTCAAGACCAACGGAGCTGACGCCGCACCCGGCGAGTCATTACCCAGCGGCGAAATCGTCTGATTCGTGTCATAGGCGCCAGCTGGCTGCGTGTCATTGTTCGCAACTGGAGCGGGCGGAATAATCGGCGTCAACGTTGACGTTGCCGTCTGACCAGCAAGATCTGTTACCCGATAGGTGATCGATGTCTTCGTGCCCCGGGTCACCACAATCGGATTCGCCGCGTACGTAACAATTCCCGTAGCCGAATCAAGCGTGAATGTGCCCTCGCCATCGATCGTCACAACATTGTCTGCATCACACGTCGTCGTGTTCGGCGTGTACAAACATGTCGCACCAGCACCCGACGTCACGAGACCAGTGCCAGTCGCAAGTCCGGAACCACCCGTGATGGTTGTGTAACTGATTGTGCCACCAGGCAGAACTGACTTTGTCTGAGGTGTGGCTGTCGGTGGAGTCGGGTTCGACACAATCAACGTGATCTTCGCCGTGACCTGCTGACCAAGACTGTCGGCAACCACATACTGGATCGGCTGCGTCACCGTGCCAGTGAAATCGGGATCGGGGTCAAACGTGACAACACCAGTGGCGGGGTCAACCCAATACTTACCATCGGCCGTCACTAATGGACTTCCCTGCGACGGAACCAACGAACAATTCGTCGAGGTAAACGGCGCAGTCGCCGAAGTCGGACAGAACTTCAGAGTCGAAAGAACTAATGGAGCGCTCTCCGCACCCGACGAATCATTACCCAGTGGCGAAATCGTCTGATTCGTGTCATAGGCACGAGCCGTTTGTGTGTCATTGAGCGCAACCGGCGGCGGCGGCACAATCGGCGTCAACGTTGACGTCGCGATCTGACCCACGATGTCGGTGACGCGATAGGTAATTGAGGTCTTCGTGCCCTGCGTGACACCAGGATCGGCGTCGTAGGTCACAATGCCGGTTGCCGGATCAAGCGTGAACGTGCCCTGACCATTGATCGTCACAACATTGTCCGCATCACAGGTTGTTGTGTTCGGCGTGTACAGACAGGTTGCACCAGCACCGCTGGTCTGCAGGCCGGTGCCAGTCGCAAGTCCGGAGGAGCCGGTGATCGTCGTGTAGGAAATGGTTCCGCCGGGTAGCACCGACTTCGTCTGCGGAGTTGCAACAGGCACAGGCGGGTTCGACACAATCAACGTGATCTTCGCCGTAGTTTCCTGACCCAAGGAATCCGCAACCACATACTGGAGCGGCTGGGTCACCGTGCCACTGAAATCCGGATCGGGATCAAACGTGACAACACCAGTGGCGGGGTCAACCCAATACTTGCCATCTGCAGTCACTAATGGGCTGCCTTGGCTGGGAACAAGCGAACAATTCGTTGATGTAAACGGAGCAGTTGCGCTCACCGGACAGAACTTCAAACTTGAGAGAATCAACGGAGCCGACACAGCACCCGGCGCGTCATTGACTAACGGTCTAATCGTCTGATTCGTGTCGTACGCGCCAGTTTCCTGCGTGTCATTCAACGCGACCGGAGGTGGCGGAACGACCGGCGTCAACGTCGACGTCGCTGTTTGACCAGCGCTATCAGTCACCCGATACGTCACCGACGTTTTCGTTCCCGAAGCCAACGGATTATTCGCAACAAACGTCACAACACCAGTGGCCTGATTAATCGACCACACACCATCAGCATTCGTGAACCCAGTCCCACACGTATTCGGCGTTACCAAAACATTGACCAAACACGTCGCACCCGCGCCCGACGTAACCAAATCTGTCCCCGAAGCTAAACCAGAAGTGCCAGTGATGTTGGTGAAGCTGATCGTGCCGCCAGGTAACACCGACTTCGTTTCCGCAGTCGCAGCCGGCGGAGCAGGGGTTATGACCGGCGTGAGCGTTGAGGTCGCAATCTGGCCAACGGAGTCGGTTACGCGATAGGTGATTGACGTCTTCGTACTAGCCGTCGCCCCAGCATCCGCCGTGTAGATGACAACTCCGGTGGAGGGATCCAGCGTGAAGGTGCCTTCGCCCGCGATCGTTACAGAGTTGTCGGCATCACAGGTCGTTGTATTCGGCGTGTAGAGACAGGTTGCCCCCGTGCCCGCAGTGACGAGTCCAGTACCCGTTGCCAGTCCGCCGGTTCCGGTGATCGCGGAGAAGGCAACAGACTCGCCTGGGAACAACGTCTTGGTTTCGGGAGCGGCAGTCGGAGCAGGTAGCACCGTTGGCGTAATCGTCGCCGATCGCACCCGAGGGGTGGGAGCGGTGTCGGATACCTGATAGGTCACGGGCCGCGCGGTTCCCGTGTATGCAGGCAACGGAGTGAACTGCACAGTTCCATCCGGCTGCACCCGATACGTACCTTCGCCATCGACCTCGAGAATCGTGGCGGAACAATCCGGCGGTAGCTCATCAGGAGTGCACAACTTCACTGATGACGGCGTCCATACATAGGAGCCATCAATCTGATCATTCGCCAACGGAGTGATCACCTGCATGACACCCATTGCGCCGATTGAAGTGTCATCAAGCGAAATTGGGACATCGGTTGCGAGAATCGTCAGCGAGTAATCCTCGACTTCACCTGATGCGACCTTGCCTGTGGGGACGGTCAGAGTGTCGTAACTCAGACGAACACGCGCATAGGTAAGGCCCGGCTTCACAACGGCTGGCACTACCCATGAAAGCGTTGCAGATGTTGCACCTGCAACAGGGTCTGTCGCGCACGCTCTCTCGCTATACGAAAACACCTCATCGCGATTGAAGTCGATCCAACCGCAGAGATTCGCTGAGCTTGAAACCCCATTCAGGGCAACCTGCGTGCTGTAGGTCGTCCCCGGCGCCCCGAATGCGATCGCGGGAGATTGTACGAATGCAGCGATACCGTCATCGGCCTTGGGGTTACCGGCCAACGAGGTCCATCGAGCAACAGCGTCTGCATTTGTTGTTGCGTAGAGCGCTGAAGCCTGATCGGCAGCAACAGCTGCGCCCAACTTCAACCCGCCAACACCATGACTCGCGACACCAGCGGATTCATACGTGGTGGGAACAAGTCCAAAGTCTTCTGACATGCTCGCAGTGAGATTCCACGCGTCGAGATACCCAGTACCTCGGGCGGTGCCGAGGATTACGGCGAATGACACCGATGTGACTGTTCCATTGATTTGGAACGAACCGCATCCTGCTTGTGCAGTGGCTCCGTACCCAGTCGTCATATGGCACTGAATAGAGGGATTCTTCACAATCGGCTGAATGTGTGTGCCGTTATTGACGACTTCGATATTGGTCCCGCTGAGCCTGGTGACGGTCACCCCTGGGGTAACAACCGACATTTCGCTCCACGCAGTTGAATTGCTCGAACCGCCACCCCAACCGGCAAACGACAGCACAGGATTTGTGACGGGTTCATCAAACGAAAGCGTCATAGTGCCGCGCGGCGTACACATAGAACTTGCTGGGCAATTCACATTGCTCGTCGTCAACTTCAGACCGGGTTCGGTCACCAAACCGGTTGCAACGAAGTCGCCCGCCTGACCGCCGCGCTGACTCAGCGATTCTGTGACTTCATTGATGCAGAGATGATCGCCAGTCACTCCAACCGTGTAACTGACCCCGTTCGGGAGCAATTTCTTTTTCGCTCGATTGATGCTTCCCGCACCATCACAGCCACCGCCCGGCGTGTTTGTTGCAGAATTGAATGGAGTTGTCCATTCCCAATCAGTGGAATTCGGCGAGTACGTCCTAGCGAATGACAAAGCATCGTTGCCATTGAGGTCCTGCACGGCAACGTTGGCAGTCGACGCGTTCACGGCGGGAGCTTCATACGCCGCCGTAACAACTGCAGTTGAGGGAATCGCCGAAGCAAACGTAAGAACAACAGTTGAGCCACTCACCACTGCGGTCGTTGGCGTTCGTGCTGTTTCATCAACGAAGACAGTGAATGCCGCCTTGTTCAAGGTCGGCGAGGTTGCCAATGTCTCGTCGAATGTAAGCGTCACCTGCGAACCAGAAATGGTCATCGACGAGAAATTGGGAGGCGTCTTATCGGGGCCGAGCGCCGAATTGTTCTGAACTGCCTGATTCGTGAACGTGGCGGCATCGTTGCCTGATGCATCCTGAACTGCGAGATTGTTCGTCGCCGAATCAAGAGGACTCGGCGCGGTATAGCTAACAACGACCGTCTGATCACTTGAAATGGGGCTCGCGAGCGTCAACTTGACCGTTGTCGCCGAAACTGTCCGACTAGAGACGGTCACGGTCTTGCCGTCGACGGTGACCTTGTAGTTGGAGATTGCCGCGGTTGTGGAACTCAGCGACTCGTCGAACGTCAGCGTCAGTTCTGTGCCATTTGCGGCAAGGACCGCAGGTGTTCCTGCAATCAGTTTCGGTCCGACAAGATCGATCGTATGGGACTTACTTGATCCACCGCCGCCGCCACCGGCCGTACCACCAGCGCCACCGCCGTAGTAACCACCACCGCCGCCACCGCCGCCATAGGTGGAGATACCACCAACACCATCAGCAGCCGAGGCCCCAGATGTCACCGGATTGCCACCCGCACCACCAGTGCCTGCTCCAGGAATCGTGGGATTTGCAGAACCGCTACTTCCTCCCGCGGCAGTCTGAAGGGCGCCCTTGCCACCCGATGTTCCGCTTCCGCTGCCGTTGGCCCCAGCTCCACCGGTGAGAGCGGAAACATCGTTGCCACCGCCCGCGCCGCCTGCTCCTTGAACACCAGCACCGCCGCCACCACCTGCAGAGACCACTGGCTTCGGAGTTGAAGAGTTGGTGTACACCGAGGAGCCGCCACCACCGGAACCAAACGCGTCAATTCCGTTGCCGGTTGTCGCACAGTTTTGGTTCCGCGTTGAACCACCACCGCCGTAGGTCGCAGGCAAAACCGAATTCACGCAACGGCCAAGGCCTGAAACCGTTCCTGAAGCCGTGGGATTCAAGTAGGTCTGATCAGCAACGGTGTACTTGATTCGAATACCACTCGAGTAGGTGAGCGTGTACGTCCCGTTAAATCCTGTGCCAGCACCCGCGATCGTCACGGACTGACCCACGACATAGGGATTCGTGCCAGAGAAGTCGACTATCGCCTCACCGTTATTGCGGAACGTGTAACTGATCGACCGGACTTCTTGCGGCTTCACGTTGTCATTACCGACACCGCCTTCGCCAACAACAATCTTGAACGACTGTCCAGGCATTACCGCGTAGGTGCCTGAAGCAAAGCCGCCTTCCCCCCCGTCGTACGCCGTGAGCGCGCCGATGTCACCAGCAGTTG
>CAMCTW010000060.1 GCA_945878645.1 Bifidobacterium breve | reverse complement strand
GGACCGGGTTCTCGGTCCGCTTCGTGGCAAGGGAGAGCGTTCGGGCCCACCGACACCGAACCTGATCCCAGTTTCGATGGCGCTGAACGCTGGTCTTTACAACTGTCT
Organism: Bifidobacterium breve; assembly: GCA_945878645.1. Taxonomy (GTDB): domain Bacteria; phylum Actinomycetota; class Acidimicrobiia; order Acidimicrobiales; family Acidimicrobilacustridaceae; genus Acidimicrobilacustris. Next base: position 13,481 of record CAMCTW010000060.1, on the reverse strand, counting down.
CTTCGGGCTGCGGGCCGGAGCACCAGTGGTGATGATGGACCGCTTTACGCCACAAGTGTTTGCTGATCTCGTTGCCCGATTTCAGATTCGCTCGACTGTGCTGCCGCCGGCAGCGATGGTCATGCTGGCTGATTCGGATGTGGAATCGCTTGCGCCATTGAAATACGTACGATCGATTACAGCGCCATTATCACCTCTGAATGCTCGTCGGTTTATGGAACGGTTTGGCTGCTTTGTTCTCAATAGCTACGGCCAGGCCGAGATGGGCGAAGTGATCGGATGGACTGCAGCCGACTCAAAGGAACATCCTGAAAAGGTCGGAGCGGCGGGTCGGCCGTTGCCGGGAGTCGCTATTCGAATCGACGCCGAAGGTCATCTTCTGGTGCGTCCTCCGAACGCTGCGATCGGAATCGATGATCGGCGAGACGACGATGGTTTTATCGACACCGGCGATATCGCATCAGTTGATGAAGACGGTTTTGTTTGGATCGACGGAAGAGTCAGCGATTTGATCAATCGCGGCGGCAACAAGGTCTTCCCCGATTCCGTTGAAGAAGTGCTGAGGCTTCATTCGTCAGTTATCGACGCAGCGGTCGTTGGGGTCCCTGATGATCGTCTGGGAGAAGTTCCCGTTGCCTTTATCGTCGGAGACAAGTTCACCGAGGAAGTTCTTATCGAGCACTGTCGCACCCACCTCGTTGCCTACAAGATTCCCGTGGCCTTTCGATCGATAGACCAGCTTCCGAGAAGCGAGGTTGGCAAGATTCTTCGACGTGTACTGATCGATTTCTGGTTAAACGAACAAATTGACTCGTAGTCCGGCGGGGCTACGAGTCGTTGTCCTCCGCAAATCGACTGGCAAGAGCATCAAGTAACTCTTGACAGTTGCTGGCGCCACCCGGAGCTTCGGGTAGACGTGCCTCACCGAATTCGCGAGAAGGCAGCAGGATGGTGGCGTGGCCAGGAGTCGTTCGCTCGCCTCTTTGGTTCTCACCCCAAATCTCTAAATCGACAGCAGGCCGGTCTCCGCCAGCGAGGTACTTCTTCGCAACAGTTCCTCGCATCCAGTGGGTATCGCCGACATAATTGAACTTACGAAATTGGCAATCGAGTTTCCAGAGCCAGGCATCGTCACCCATCCAATCGGTGCAGAGGTGAATGAGCCAGGTTTCGCGCATTCGCCCGTAGTCGTAGGAAGCGGGGTTGCCTGCATTACGGGCCCATTCGGCATCCCAATGAACACGCTGTTGAACATCGGGGATATTGAGGGAGTCCGGCTTGAAGAATTTCGGCATCCGTTTCCGCTGATCATCGGCCAACCGCAAAGCGGCCACTCCGTAGAGACCCATCCCCATCCCTGTGTGCCACACCACCATGTCTGTGACCCGAAGCGGCCCTTTTACGAGAGGACTGATGTCGTCGCCTACTTCCACATCTTCCCAATATCGAGGAGTTGCGCCCCGTCGTCGTGATCGTTCATGGCCTATCTGTTCGCTGATGGCAGCAATCTCATCGTCGGTGTACGGGACAATCTCAATGGCATCGTTTACTTTGCGCTCGATCGCCTTCTCGCGTTCGGCCCGGATCATGAGGCGGTACTGGCCAGAAAGCACTGGACCCCCGGCGACAGCGAAAACTTCGCCAAACCACTCGTGAACTGCGCGTCCTGCAAACTCACCGATCTTGTCGTGGACTCCAATGAGAGCGTTGCGTCGAACCACGCGCGCGCCCGGATGTAATGGGTTCCACCATTCACGGAAACTCCCTGAATAAAAAGCGTGAACTCCGCCGAGTGGGTCGCCCTTCATGAGTTCTTTTTGATTGTCGGGTAGGCGAGTGATCTCGTCTTCGCCGATCAGGGTGTCACCACCGACGAGCTGTGGCGACGCAATTGGTCCGCCCCAGCGAGTGGCCACTCCGTAATCGGGATCGCACCAGAGAGGGTTATCGTCGCCACACGCCATAGCGACGTGGCGAAACGCGTCCTCGTTTGGAGTTCGATAGTGGGGCGGTGCGCTGTGGGATCGGGCGATTCCGATGCGTGATCGCAAGCGGTCGACGCCCTCGTCGGTGATGCGTTCAGCCATCCAGAAAGACTAGTGCGATCGCCTTTTCCGCTCAGCCCGAAGATGGCGACCTAACATTTGCCGATCCTCGTAGTCGCATCCCTCGAAAGACAGAATCAATCTCATGACCGCATGGAATTTCGCTGATGTGTGGGAAACGATTGCGTCGGTGCAGCCCGAGGCTCCGGCTCTTGTCCGTGGCTCATCCGTTCGTTCCTGGGGCGAGTTCGATGCCCGATCCGAGGCCATCGCCCAGGCACTTTTCGATGCCGGTCTGACTCACCAGTCTCGAGTCGCGCAGTACCTCATGAACTCGATGGAGTACCTCGAATCCTTATTCGGCACATATAAGGCAGCGATGGTCCCCGTGAATACAAATTATCGGTACGTGGCCGATGAACTCGCTTACCTGTGGCTAGATGCTGACGTCGAAGCAGTGATGTTTCACGGTTCATTCACTGAGTCCACGAACGAAGTGCGTGCTCGAGTGCCGAACGTGAAATTGTGGCTTTGGGTCGATGACGGCGTTGGTGAGTGTCCCGATTGGGCGGTCTCATATGAACACGTTGCAGTGTCTGGCGCGATCCTTTCGGCCGAATCACCTCAACGAAGTGGTGATGACCTCTTTCTTCTCTATACCGGTGGAACCACCGGGCAGCCGAAAGGCGTCATGTGGCGTCAGGACGATCTGTTTTGTGTCCTCAACAGGAGCGCCACGATCAAGTATCCGGAAGAGGGGGGACTTGAAAGCGTCGCTGAGGGACTTGCGGCCGCTGGGTCAACGAGAGCACGCGTGATTCCGGCTGCTCCGCTCATGCATGGAACCGCGGCATTCTCGGCATTTGCCGTTTTGGACTCTGGCGGCGCAGTCGTCCTGTGCGAGCACACCAAATTCGATCCGAAAGAGCTACTTGACACGGTTGAGGCTCATAACGTCACTGATCTCTCGATTGTTGGTGACGCTTTCGCAAAGCCGCTTCTCGACGCTCTTGATGCGCAACCTCAACGCTGGGATATCTCTTCACTCAAAGTGATCTTGTCGTCTGGAGTGATGTGGTCGGCTCCAGTGAAGGATGGTCTGATCAAGCACGCGCCAGACCTTCTTTGTGTCGACACGCTGGGTTCTTCTGAAGCTGTGGGTCTCGCGCGCTCGATTTCGTCGTCACGAGGTACGGCGAAAACTGCAGGCTTTAAATTGGGACCGAACGCCCAGGTCATCCGCGAAGATGGAACGCCGGTTGCCCCTGGTTCTGGTGAAACCGGATTAGTTGCGGTCGCTGGCCGGGCTCCGATCGGCTATTTCAATGATCCCGAGAAGTCGGCAAAGACATTCCGGGAGATTGGGGGCCGTCGTTGGACCACGCCCGGAGATTTCGCCACGGTGAACGAGGATGGAACCGTCACACTCTTGGGTCGTGGATCAGGCTGCATCAATACTGGCGGCGAAAAGGTCTTCCCGGAGGAAGTCGAGGAGGCTCTTAAACTTCTCACAGGGGTACAAGACGCAGTAGTTGTTGGCGCTCCACACGCTCGTTTCGGTGAGCAAGTGGTTGCATTTGTCGAGCTATCGCCTCGAGCGAGGGGCGATGTTGACGCCCTGATGGGACAACTCCGGACGAGTTTGGCGGCGTACAAGATCCCGAGGCACGTGTCGTTTGTCGAGTCAATCGGCCGTGCCGCCAACGGCAAAGTCGATCAGGCGCGGTGGAAAACAGCGGCGGAGAGATTCGAAAGTGCGTGAAGAACACGCTGTCTGAGAGACTGCGAACGTGAGCGCTCAAGCAGGATCACAGATCCAAGAAAAGAACGTGAGTCTCGATCTCGCCGAGTCGGAGGAAAATAACCCTCGGCTCGATCGATGGATCAATTGGACGACACTTCCACTCGACCTGTTGGCGCTCTTCACCATCTGGTTAACCGTGGTTCCTCTCGGCGGCATCCATGACGAGCGCCACCCATTCTTCTGGTACGCCGGTCGAATCCTCGTTTCGGTTATTTATGCAATCGATATGACTGTTCGGACGCTTCTTGCACGCAAGAAGCTGCATTATTTCTTCCATCACCCCGTGGGCGTCTTAGCGGTCCTTCTTCCGGCTATTCGACTGATTTTCAGCATCAGGCTCCTCAAGGCGATGTTCAAGAAGGGAAATATCGCCCATTTCCTTTTCGTCTCCGTCGTACTTTTGTTGAACCTGATGGTGATCGTGTGGGGATTTGAGCGCCACAGTTCGCAGGCCAACATCACATCAATCGGCATTGCTGTCTGGTGGGGTTGCGTCACCGTCTTTACGGTTGGATATGGCGACTACTACCCAGTAACCAACGCGGGTCGAGTCGCTGCGGTCGGCATCATGGTTGTCGGACTCACAACTGCAGCGGTGATCACTGCGCAGATTGCTTCGAGTTTCATGGATCAAGCGCAAGCACGTCGTAATTCGGCGACAGAATCAGGGGCACCTTCGGTGACTGCTGTTGCTGGAGACCGAAGCACTGATGATCGTTTAGATCGAATCGAAGGATTGCTCCGAACCCACTTTGAGGGTTCAGATTCAGCCTCTGACTAAACGAAGTCGCGGTGACGGAGCCAATTGGTTGGTCGTCCAACCAGCACTTGTCCATGAATCCCGATGGAATGTTTGATCTGACATTTAGGCGAGGGCTGCTTTCGCAAATGCTCGCATTTCTCGATCAACATCTGGGCCGGCAGGTGTGTACAGAATCTCCTTCACTCCAGCGTTGGACGCGTGAGCCAACTTTTCGCGAATTGAAGATGCGTTACCCGTCCATCCAACGCCAGCAAGAGTTTCTTCGGTTGCGAGATCAAGAACTGTGAGATCTCGACCGACAACCTCAGTGACGTGACCCTCATGAACCGTGAGATGACGTTCGCCTTCCGGACGGGCAGATTCAACGTCAGCTAACCATTCAGCACCACCGGGCATGGTGGCGACGCCTTCTGGAAATGCTTCCCAGAAACCGTGGTAGCCAACGACGTACCAAGGTCCGATGGCAGCCTTTGCTCGCAAAGAACTCGCCAGTTCGCCTTCGTCGAGTACTGAACCGGAGACCATGAGTACCTGATGACCCCAAGCTCCTTCGAGAGGCGCCACACCAATCAAACCGGTGCAGGTTCCATTCGCAATCATCTCGGCGGTGATGTCGAGTCCTTTGGGTCCCATGGCGGAGAGAAGAAGCGGAACGTTGATGGGTCGCTGCGCGGTTAGTGACGGTCGATGAATCATCTGGATTTTTGATCCGTCGGCCTCCGCAACCTCGCCCTGGAGGAGTGCATGGAGGATCTCGATGTATCTGCGCGTCGAAGACCATGAAAGGGCTTTCTTCCCGAGGACCATTCGTGCCGTGAATCCGGTACCGAAACCGCACATCAGACGACCGGGTGCCATGCGTTCAATGGTGGCAATCGCTGACGCCGTTGTCATGACGTGGCGGAGGTTGGGCACAAGGACAGCCGTTCCAACATCAAGATTTGAGGTCGCGTTGAGGATATTGGCGATGTTGATCCAAATGTCCTCATAGAGAGCGGCGGAGTCGTAGAGCCAGGCTCGGCGATAGCCGAGGTCCTCAGCGAGTTGGGCGAGTCGCACGGCATCTGGGCCTGGGGTGATTCCGATTGATATCTCCATGGACCCATCCTCGCACGTCAGAGTCTGAGGGACGGAGTGCCGCCGACCGTCGGGAAGTGGAATGATCTCGGTACGCCACTAAGGAGGAATCATGGGATCAAGTCGTTCGCCAGGGGAGCAAGCCGCCGATGAATGGGCAGTTCGAAATGTGATCGTGCGCCTAGCGCAGTACGCCGACGGACTTGGTTCGTGTGAGCAGTATGCAGAGTTGTTCACAGTGGATGCAGAGTGGCTTATGCCGAATGCGCCTCGCCATGGCCGCGCTGACATTCTCGAGGGAAGCATTGCCCGTCGGGCTGAAGGTGGCGTTGGTCCCGGTAGTAATTCTCGCCACATCGTCGCAGCTACCGCAGTCGAGTTGACGAATGACGATGAAGCGGTGGCCGATTCCTATTGGGTCTTTTACGTCGAGACAAACACGGCTCCGAAAGCCACGCTGGTTGGCCACTATCACGACATCATCGTGCGAACCGAAGATGGTTGGAAGATGGCGCGCCGCGAGATCACATTCGGCTGAGGTTCTTCTCCGTCGATTTCACTACCAACGGTGGTTCCGGACGCACGTCTTGTCCTTCGGCGATACCGTCAATGACACATTTCTATCTATCGGGGGAACGATGCCAGGCGCACTTCAGGGAATTCGGATTCTCGATATCTCAACCGCTTTGACCGGCCCGTACCCGGCAGCGCTACTGGCCGATCAGGGTGCCGACGTCATCAAGATTGAACGGCCCGGACTTGGCGACCTTGCTCGTTGGGTTGGCGTTGCGGTGAATGGTGTGTCGGCCCTTTTCCAAGCCTGCAATCGCGGTAAGCGATCCATCGCCCTCGATATGGCGACTCCAGAGGGCCTTGAGATTGTTCGTGAACTCGCTGCTCGCTCCGATGTTGTGATTCAAAACATGCGTCCTGGTGTCGCTGACCGTCTCGGCATCGGGTGGGAGGAACTATCGGCGGGTCGCGACGACCTCGTCTACATCTCATTGTCAGGCTTTGGGCAGACCGGCCCCTATGCACATCGAGGCGCCTACGACACGGTCATTCAGGCCTATGCCGGACTTGGAACGAACCAAGCTGACCCTGACGACGGATCACCGACATTTCTCCGACAAACAGCGGCCGACAAAATCACTGCCATGTACGCAGTGCAGGCGATTACCGCTGCGCTGTTCGCTCGTGAGCGGGGGATGGGCGGTCAACATGTTGAACTTTCGATGGCCGACTCGGTGGTGTCATTCCTGTGGGCCGACGCAGCAGGCAACGAGATGATGCTGGATTCCGACGGCTCTATGAACTCAAGTTTCGTGCAAGGGTCGAAGCCCTTCCGATTCATTGATGGATTTGGCATAGCGACTCCAACCTCCGACGCTGATTTTCACGGAATGTGCGAAGCGCTAGGTGTCGATGGCCACAATGATCCTCGAGTCGCAACGATTGGCGAACGTAGAAAGCACCCAGAAATTAGCGGCGAGATCATGTCGAAGTGTCACGAGGTCGCTGGTCAGTTCACCTGCGCCGAGATCTCTGAGCGCATGGAAACATCGAACGTTCCTTTTGCCCTCGTCGTAGCACCGCAAGACCTCCCCAGTGATCCTCACGCGATTGCTATCGGTCTCTTTGAGGAATTTGATCACCCTGTTGCCGGAAGGGTTCGTCAGCCTCGACATCCTGCACAGTTTTTGGGCACGCCAGCAACGCTGCAAACGGTCTCGCCGACTCTTGGTCAGCATACCGACGAAATTCTCACCGAGTTAGGCAGAGCTGATGCAATCGCGGAACTTAGAAAGACTGGAATTGTTTACTGATGGCAACCACTAACCAGATCATCAGCGGTTATTCGCATATTGCGATCGTGTGCACCGATCTCGTTGCCGCGCGGGCGTTCTATTGCGGGCTGTTCGGGTTCGAGGAACTCCCTCGACCAGATTTCGGAGTTCCAGGCATGTGGCTACGCGTTGGATCTCTGCAGCTTCATTTCTTGGAGAATGAAACGATGCCGATCTGCGGTCCCGGCTTTCCACACTTTGCATTACACATTGAAAACGACCAGTGGGATGAAACCATTGGTCTGTTGAAGAGCAACGCTGTTTCGTTCTTATCTGAACCCTCAGAGCGTTCCGATTTCGGTATTCCTGTGCGAGCAGCATTTGTCCGCGATCCGAGCGGAAACGTGGTTGAACTTACCGATGTCGGGCCGCTCGCTTGATCGGTTAGTTCAGAGCAAGGTCGAGCGCGGCACGATCTTCTGCGGTCGGAGTCCACAGCCCGGCTTCGACGTTGGCTGCGACCTGTTCTGGACTCGTTGCCCCGGCGATGACGGATGTGATTGCTGGTCGAGAGGCAAGACCGCCGAGTGCTACCTGCAGAAGACTGAGCCCGCGCTCATTCGCGAATGCAGCGATTGTCTCAACCTTGTCGAAGTTTGCATCCGACAACATTGCGTCCATATGCCAGGCCGCAATGCGCCCGTCGGCGGGAGCAGCCACTCCTCGTTGGTACTTGCCAGTGAGAAGTCCACTGGCAAGCGGGAAGTACGGCAATTGGCCAAGGCCGAATCGCTCGCATGCCGGAAGTACGTCAGATTCAGCAGTTCGCTCAATGAGGTTGTAGTGGTTCTGGGCACTGATGAAGCGTGCCGTTCCATTAGTACGAGCGATCCATTCGGCATCGGCAATCTGCCAGCCGGCAAAGTTTGAGTTACCGATGTAGCGGACCTTGCCCTCGTTCACCAGCTCTGTGAGAGCGGAAAGTGTCTCTTCGATCGGAGTTGTCGGATCAGGCATATGGATTTGGTAAAGATCGATGTAGTCGGTCTTCAGTCGCGTGAGAGAGCGCTCGACCGCTTTGCGGATATAGCGGCGAGATCCTCGAGAACCCCAGTCTGGACCGTTGGCTCCGCGAAGGTCGCTTCCGAACTTCGTAGCGATGACCGTCTCGTCGCGTCGAGAGCCGAGCGCTGCACCGAGGAAGATCTCAGAATCGCCGTAGGAATCTGAAGTGTCGAAGAGCGTGATCCCGTGCTCAAGAGCAGCCCCTACGACTCGCTCGGTCGCCGCAGCATCGATCCGCATGCCGAAGTTGTTGCAGCCGATACCAATCTTCGAGACCCTGAGGCCGCTGTCGCCAAGATTGCGATACGTCATCTCTGTCATGTTGTTGTCCCTCTCAGATTCCGAGTGCATCGCGAGTGCGATTGAGTTCTGTCACATCTGTTGTTGTTGGTACGAGAAACAACTCATCGCAACCTAGCGATTCAAGCGTCGACACTGATTGACGAAGTGATTCCGCAGTCGAAGTTGAAAGCATGCCTGCCATCATGGTTCCGACCTGTTCGCCAAAAATTTTCATGTATGAGTAGCCATAGTCGTAGAGACGCTCTTGGGCGCCATCACCGAGGGCGTACCAAAGACTGGCCGAAATGTGAGGAGCGTCGGAGCGTCCCTCAGCGAACCATGCATCGCGGATGCGTGTAAATGCTGCGTCGGTTGCGGCAGGATCGATCCCGAAAACTGTCGATCCGTCGTCGACGCCAATCGCCCATTTGGCGGCACGGGCGAGCGCCTTAGGTCCCATCGCCCCAGCGACGAAAGGTGGACCGCCTGCCTGCGCTGGTGGTGGTCCCACGGGATCGGCACCCTCGAAAGGAGGTTCCCCTGACCACACTCGACGCATGGTTTCAACTTGTTCGTCCATTCGCGACCATCGGCGGTCGAAGGAACCGTTAATGGCTCGATAGTCGTGCTCACGCCCGCCTACGCCAATGCCGACGGTGAGGCGACCGGCTGAGAGTTGATCGACAGAAGCCAACTGCTTGGCGACATCGACGGCGTCGTGCGCCGGCAGAACGATGATCGTGGTCCAGAGCCGAACACGTTGAGTGATAGCTGCGGCCGCCGAAAGCTCCACAATCCATGAATGGCTCGGATAGGTGACTCGCTCGGGCACGGCGAGACTCGACCAGGGGCCCTGATCGATGGCTTCGCACCAAGCGATCGTTTCAGACCGACCATGAGCAATCATCGTCGGCATCGTCATCGCAATATCCATGAGTAAATCCTGTCTTTTAAGAGCCAGCCGGAGAGTACTTCGGCAAGACTGCACGTAGCGACCGACGCCGGGGGTGTCGAGGGGGTTCAAGTGGCTGCAATCGATCTCTACGATCCGGACACGTATCTAGACGGTGCACCGCACGAGGAGTTCACGCGTCTGCGTCAAGCGGATCCGGTGCATTGGCAGGACATTCCTGGTCAGCCTGGCTACTGGGCGGTGCTCAAGCACGCTGACGTTGTCCATGTTTCGCGTAACCCGAATGTTTTTTGTTGTGAAGCCGGGGGAGTTGTTCTCGAAGATTTGGACCCAGAGAGACTTTCTCGGATGCGGGACATGCTGCTGTCGATGGATCCGCCGCGACATATTTCGTATCGAAAACCACTGGCGCCGGAATTTGCACAACGAGTGATTGCTGGCATGGAGACGCAAATCCGAGAGATCACTGCTGACATATTCGATGCGATTGGCGACAACACCGATGTGGAATTTGTTCATGACATGGTGGGTCCACTGCCGACCCAAGTGATCGGACAGCTTTTTGGATTGCCTGAGAAGGACTGGGAGTGGATTCATCGGCTTTCTCAGATGAATACGAGTGGTCAAGATCCCGATCTCAATCCTGATGGAGATCTCTCTGAGGCAGGTAGCGCCGATTCTTCGATGCAAATGGCGATGTACGGAATGGCTTTCGCTGAATCGCGTCGATCAGTTGCTCCGCAAGGCGATCTGATGGACGTGATCCTCGGTCAGGAATTCAATGGTCGACTTCTCACCGATGGCGACATTGGAAGTCTCCTTGTTCAGATGATCACGGCGGGCAACGACACAACGGTAACGATGATGGCGGGCGGTCTTTGGGCCTTGATCGAGCATCCTTTGCAAATGCAGATGCTTCGAGATGATCCATCACTAGTTCCGGGAGCCATCGAGGAAATACTGCGTTGGTTCAGTCCTCTTCACTATTTCCGGCGTACTGCAAGTGAGGACACGGAGATCTCAGGGACAAAGATCTCCAAGGGAGACAAGGTAGCGATGTACTACACATCGGCGAACCGCGATGAAACTGTTTTTGCCGACTCGCAAGCTTTCGACATAACGAGATCTCCCAATCCTCAGTTGTCGTTCGGTATCGGCGAGCATTTCTGTCTCGGGGTGCACTTAGCTCGCCTCGAAGGGCGCATCTTCTTTGAGGAACTCCTGCGCCGATTCGGAACGATTGAACTCAATGGTCTGCCCGAGAGGGTGCGTTCAAACCTCAATAATGGTGTGAGGCGCCTTCCGGTTCATCTTTCTCACTGATTCGTCGCATCTCAGCACAAGAATGAAAGGATCGAAGACATGTCATCACTAGTTATCAAGGGTGGAACCGTTGTTGACGGTACGGGTAGCGATCGGTTTGCCGCTGACGTACTTGTCGAGGACGGACGAATCGTCGCAATCGGATCAGAATTGGTCGGCGACACAGAACTGGACGCTGCGGGTTGCATCATCGCTCCAGGGTTCATTGATATCCATACTCACTACGACGCACAGGTGTTTTGGGATCCGTCGCTCACGCCCTCCAGTTTTCACGGAGTAACAACGGTTGTCGCTGGCAATTGCGGGTTCTCGATCGCTCCTACTCGGCCTGAACATCATGACCTCATTGCGCGAACCTTGGAGAACGTTGAAGACATGGATGTTGCTGCGCTAGCAGCGGGCGTTCCATGGAACTTTGAGACGTTCCCCGAATATCTGGCGGCAGTGAGCGAGCTTCCCTTGTCGCTCAATTTCACGGCTTACATCGGGCACACGGCGCTCAGACTTTTTGTTATGGGTGACGACGCCTATGAGCGCGCCGCTACTACCGAGGAAATTGATCAGATGGTGACAGTCCTCACCGAGGCTCTCGATGCTGGAGCGGCGGGCTTTGCCACAAGCGTTGCTCCGACCCATCGGGGTGTCGACGGAAAGCCGATTCCCTCGCGTTTTGCCGAGCGCGTCGAGTTGGAAGCGTTATTCGACTGTGTGGGGCGGGTCGGGAAGGGAGTGGTCGAAGTTACTCCCGGCGAGATCCTTCCTCTCGGCGACATCTACGACCTTCAGCTCCAATCGGGAGCCCCATTCACGATCACCGCGCTCTTGAGTACGCCGTCAATGACGCATCGGAATTTCGTGGATCTCAACCGGGCTCGCTGGGAAAGCGGCGCAAATGTTTGGCCTCAGGTCACACCTCGTCCCCTCGCCTTCGCTATGTCGCTGGCCGAGCCATTCACGTTCAATGTGAATGGCAAGTTTGCGGAATTGATGTCTGGCGACCTGAAGAGCCGACGAGCGGCGTATGAAGATCGCGCTTGGCGGGACGAAGTACGCGATGTCTGGTCGACGGGAACATTCATGGTCCCTCGATGGGAAACATTTGAAATCGATGAATGCCCCGCAGACCGCTCTCTCGAAGGCAGGAAAATCGCTGAGATCGCCGCAGAGCGAAACTCCGATCCGTTCGATCTCGTGCTTGATCTCGCTTTAGAGGAACCCGATCTTCTTCTGCGAGTGCGGTGCGTCGTGGCGAACGACGATCCCACAGAGGTTGCCTTCCTCATTTCAGAGGACCATTGCGCATTTGGTCTTTCTGATGCCGGCGCGCATGTGGGCCAGTTGTGCGACGCACCCCAGGCAACCGATCTTCTCGGAAACTGGGTTCGCGATCGCGCAGTCATGACCATCGAACAGGCGGTTCATCGACTTACGAAGTCACAAGCCGACCTTTTTCATCTCGTTGACCGCGGCGAACTCCGTGTGGGTGCCTGGGCCGACATCGTCGTCTTCGATCCAACGACCGTTGCCCCGGGACCAATTCGGCGAATTGCCGATTTCCCGGCTGGCTCTGAACGCCTGACGGCGGATCAGCCGGCAGGGGTTCGTCACGTACTCGTGAACGGTGTGCCGATCAGGGTGGACGAGAAGCAGGTTGGTGCCAATATCGCTCCGGGTCAGATCGCAAAGATCGGTCCGCATCGCTGACGGCGTATTATGCAGGCACATCATTCAAAGGGAGATCACCCGTGACAATCATCGATGCAAACGCCCCTGAAGCACTCCATCTCGCAGCTGACGACCTCCCTTGGGTAGAAATCGGCGGAGGCAACAAACTGCGCGTTCTCCAAGTGAAGATCGAAGAAGGTCTTTGGATTGTCGAGAACATCTTTCAGAATGGCTTCGAGGTTCAAGCTCACCGCCACACCGGGCCGGTGTGGGGCTACACCGTGCGTGGAGGTTGGAAGTACAAGGAATACGACTACGTGAATCGCGCTGGTTCATTTCTTTACGAACCAGCAGGCTCAGTCCACACGTTGCAGTGCATCGAGGACGACACGCAGGTCTGGTTCCATATGTACGGATCGAATATCAATCTCGATGCCGACGGGAATGTCGAGTCGGTTACCGACGGCGCCGGATCATTGGCGGGGTACTACGCGCTGTGTGAAGCACAGGGGCTCCCGCGTCCTAACGTTATCGGCGCCTAAGTCACAGAGTTCATAAGAACTCGTCGAGAAAATCCACCATCGCCTCGAAGGCGTCGTTGCGTCCGGGTTCGTCGTACGCGCTGAAGTGGTGTCCCTCGATCATTGCTTTTCGCTTCGGTCCAGACGCTCGTTCATAGGTATCGAGGGCCACGGCTGTTGACGCGACGTCATCTTGAGTGGCGATGACCATTAAGAGCGCTGTGCCGTCGAGTTGA
>CAMCTW010000059.1 GCA_945878645.1 Bifidobacterium breve | reverse complement strand
ATTCGGCGTGTTCCAGATAGTGAAGTCCACGCGTTCCAGTCTCGCGGCAGCGCTCGTCTTACTGGTTTTATGCGTCATCGAATTGCGCGCTCTGAGGCTGCCGCTAGTGGTCGAGAGTTGATGTCGAACTTGCGAGATGCTCGTTCGGCGACCCCGTTTGTTGTTTGGGCATTGATGCTCGTGTTCCTGGTCGCCGGCGGTCGAGAACTGATTCTTCAAGGCGTTCCTGCAGTTGGAGACTTCGTTCGTCTGCTTTCGCCGAGTCAGATGCTTGAACGCTGGACCAGCGGTTACCAATCTGTGGGACTTGGCTCAAGCGCTCCTGCCCCAACGGGTTTCGGAGTCCTTGGCGCCCTTGGCTACCTCTTCTTGGGAGCAGTTGGCTTCCTGCGCGGTGTTCTCATCCTCGGCCTTTGGCCATTAGGTGTCCTCGGAATGTGGCGGCTCAGCCGACCGGTGACATCACAACGAGCGCGACTCCTTAGCGCTGTCGTTTATCTCATCGTTCCTGTTGCCGCGAACGCGATGGCGCAGGGCAGTTGGGGAACTCTGGCGCTCTATGCACTACTTCCGTGGGTTGTTGCTCAACTTGCTGCAGCAAGTGAACTCGCGCCTTTCGGTCGCATCGGAGATAAAGCAGGACCGGGGGTCCGCCATCGTCCACTCGGGCATCGTCTGGTCCTCATAGGCCTTATTGTTGCGTTGGGCGCCATCATCGATCCGGCGATCATCGTTGTTGTCGCCGGCGTGGCGTTTGCGTTTGCCCTTGGTGGTTGGGTCGCTGGTCAATTTGCAGGAAGCGGCCGAATCATCTTCGTAGGCGTCGGCGGTTCCGTCTTTGCCCTCATTCTGCATTTGCCATGGAGCCTTGGCTTCTTAGACGGATGGGACGCGGTCGTTGGGGTGTCTTCAAATGGTGGATTTTCGTTGCGACTCGGCGATGTCTTGCGCTTCGGGACTGGACCATTCGGAGCGGGAGTCGTCGGTTGGTTCCTTCTTCTAACTGCGCTGTTGCCATTGTTGATCGGTCGCCGTTGGCGACTTACGTGGGCAGTTCGCGGATGGGTACTCGCGATTGTTGGATTCGGACTGGCGTGGGCCTTCGGTGAAGGCTGGTTGACCTCGGTTCTGCCCGCCCCATCGTTGCTATTAGTTCCATCCGCGATCGGTATTGCTCTCGCTTCCGGTCTCGGGATGGCCGCGTTCGAGATTGACCTTCCCGACTATCACTTCGGCTGGCGACAGATCGTTTCGCTCTTCGCAGCGTTGGCGTTTGTCGGCGCACTCGGGCCCGCATTGCTTTCATCCTTCTCCGGTCGCTGGGATCTCCCGCGCGGCGATTTCAATCGCTCTCTTTCATTCCTTGGTGATGGTACGACTGACGGCTCATATCGGGTTCTTTGGCTCGGAGATGCGTCAGCGCTTCCACTCGAAGGCTGGAATCTTGATGCTCCGGCAGTCGCCAATATTGGACCCAACCGAACACTTGCGTTTGCGACAACTATCGCCGGAACGCCGACAATCGCCGAACAATGGTCAGGCTCCGATTCTGGGGCGACAAGCAATCTTGAGCGCGCCTTGCAAACGGCCTCGAACGGAGGAACGGCGCGGCTGGGGGCGCTGTTGTCGCCGATGGCTGTCCGCTACGTGGTCGTTACCGTTGCGCCTGCTCCAGACCCGTATGCGCGTTCACGCGCTTCCGTTCCTGCCGACTTACTTTCGGTGCTCGATGCGCAACTAGACCTTGCGTCAATCACGGTGAACCCAGGGGTCCGTGTGTATCGAAACGCAGCCTGGGCCCCTGGAGTTGCGCTTCTACCGAGCGGTTCGAAGCTTCCAGATGGCGGATCTTCTCTTGTTGATCGAACTGATACTGCACTCCAAAAATCGACGGCGGTCCTGACCGACTCGGCTTCCTACGCCGAAGCCAAGGGCGATCTTCCAGGACCGGGTGAGGTCTACGTCGCTTCAGCGGGTGACAACTGGTCGCTCAAGGTGGACGGGAAATCGCTCACGCGCTCGTCAGCGTTTGGATGGTCGAACTCATTCGCTGCCGATAGCGGGGGAGGCGCCACGCTTTCTTTCCAGACGCCGGTGACTCGTTGGTTGCTTCTCCTCGGACAGGCATTTTTGTGGATTCTCGTCATCGTCTATCTGCTGCGGGTCCGCGTTCGAGAAGATGAGCGCACAGATCTTCTGATGCTTGAAGATATTCAGGCGACTGATGAGGTGCCCGAGCAGTTCGTCAAGGAACCCAGGGCGCCCGAAGGTCCAGATGCGCTCGACCGAATTCTCATCGATACCGGCATCATTGATGTTTTCGAGGTTGTTGCCGTGCAGGATCCTTCGAATTTTGAGGGAGCCAGAGCAACCCAACCATTGGAAACGTCTGCTGCCACAGAAGACGAGCAGGAAGTTTTGAATCGACGTCACGGACGCCGAAGGCGATCGAAGTGAAGCGCGCGTGGCGACTGCCAATTCTGTTTCTTCTTGCCGCGCTCTTGGCAACCGCGATTGTGGCGCAAAATAGGACCAGCGCCGGAAACCGATCCAATGTGCGTCTGAACGAGATGGTTCCCACTGCGTCTGCTGACGACGCACTCAGTTCCACTTGGTACTGCGCAGCGGGAACAGCCACGGGTGTCGTAACGGGCGATGCTGGTGGTTTTGCAGAACAAACGTTGATGATCTCAAATGCATCATCGATTGATGCGAGCGGTTCGGTGACCGCGTATACCGAAAGCGGAGTTACTGCGGTCAAGTCGGTGACAGTCGGAGCTCATGGTCAAACGACACTTCGGGTCAGCGACATCTTGAAGGCAGCATGGGCGTCAGCGCTTGTTGAAGTTTCTGGCGGTGGAATAACCGTCACCCACGAACTTCGTGGGCCTGCCGGTAGATCAATCAGTGCATGTGCGTCGAGTCCGGGTGACAACTGGTACTTCCCTTCGGGAACGACTCGAGCCGGGACTCGCAATTTGCTGACACTCTTCAATCCTTTTCCAGGCGAAGCGACCATTGACATTTCCTTCGATACAGAAGACGGTGCACGTACACCGCAACAACTTCAGGGGATGGTCGTTCCAGGCGGGCGGCTCGTCAAGGTCGATGTTGGTGCAATCGTCACGCTTCGAGAACGAGTTTCCACCACGGTGCGCGCCCGGATTGGTCGTGTTATCGCTGAACAAATCCAAACCGGCGACGGTCGCACGAATACTGAGCAAGGCCTCACTGCAGTTCTCGGAGCGACAGCAGCAGCCCCGATTTGGACGTTCCCAGTGGCGACTGCCGCTTCGACGACTGCTCGCGAGGTTGTGTCGTTGATGAACATGGGAGACGCTGACACCGAGGTGCTGGTTGAGGTCCAACTCGACGATCCGAAAACAAATGGCACCGTCGAACCGTTTGTCGTTCAAGTCGCTTCGGGCCGGTCGGCACAAATTGATCTTGGGTCCGATCCTCGGATCCCGAAAACAGTTGGCCGCTGGCTTATCGTTCGGTCCTCAAACGGAACGCCGATCGTTGCGGAGCGGTCAGTCGGTGTAACACGAGGCGCTTCTGCCGGAGGATTTGCATTCACGATGGGTGTGCCGGTTGTTGCGACTTCATGGCTTGGCACAGTTGCAGCAACGACTGATGCTTCTACGACGCTGGTTGCCGTGGCGAATCCTTCTGCGACTCAAGCTGCGATAGTGACTATCTCAGTGCACTCAAAAGGTTCTGTCGTTGCTGTCACCGCAGCCAAATCGGTTCAAATCGCTCCCGGGCAGCGACTTGTCCTGAATCTGGCTTCAGTGACTGTTGGTGCGGCAGACGCTTCGGTACAGGTGGAAGCTGATCGCCCCGTCGTCGTGGGTCAATGGATGACCACAACGACACCGATGGAGATACAAACAATTTCTAATTTCCCCCTCTTAGGGACAGAGTCTTTACCCGTTGATGTGTTTACTTCTGATCAGGCGGTAGCTGAATCTGTGTCCGTTCGTTCAGACGACACGGTTGTGCCTGAATCAACGACCACGATCGCAGCAGTGACTACCACCACGATCGCCGGGGCAACGACCACAGTTGTGGCTGGCGCTACAACGACCACACTGCGCTAACGATGGAACGGTTACTCATCGCTGCAGTTCTTGTTGGCCTTGCTGTGGTGGTTGCGGGTTTCCTGCAACGCAGAAAGCCAGCGCCACCAGCCGATACTGAGTGGAATATTCCGGTGCAGCTTGATCGTCGTGATTTTCTGCGTCCTGATGCGCCTTGGCTGGTCGCAGTTTTTACCTCATCAAGTTGCGATGCATGCGCCGGGGTGTGGTCGAAGGCAATGCACTTAGACGCTGGACCTGATGGACCGGTGTGCGCCCAGGAACTTGAGGCCATTGCCGATGCCGAGATTCATCGGCGCTACGGGATCGATGCTGTTCCACTCATTCTGATCGCCGATGCAGATGGAGTCGTACACCGTCATTTTCTTGGACCAGTAACTGCCACAGATTTGTGGGCCGCGGTTGCTGAGGCTCGAGAACCGGGTTCAACCCAGGGGTCATGCGAAACCCACGACTGAGTTAGTTCTCGACCTCCGCGACAGTCTCGATGGCGATGTCAGCGGGAGCGGAGTCCTCGATGCCCTTTGGCGAACTTGGTACCGAGGTTCCGTTGTGTGGATTGGCTGAGGTTGAGCCCGCACGGGCCAACTCAAGTAGCCGCGAAACTTCAGTGCCGTCGATGGTTTCATGTTCGAGGAGTGCACGCGCAACAAGATCCAGTCCGTTGCGATTTTCGGTCAGTACCGTGCGGCAACTTTCCTGAGCCTCACGCAAGATTCGCCCAACTTCTTCGTCGATGACTCTTGCGGTGTCATCGGAGTAGTCACGCGTGTGCATGAGGTCCTCGCCGAGGAAGACCTGACCTTGCGAACCCCAGGCCATGGGGCCAACACGAATGCTCATGCCCCATTCTCGAACCATCTTGCGAGCGAGTTCGGTCGCGCCGACAAGATCGTTATTCGCTCCGGTAGACACGACATCGAAGACGAGTTGTTCTGCCATACGTCCGCCCATGCGCACGATCAGCATGTCTTGGATGTAGTCCTCTCGATAGATGTGGCGCTCCTCGATCGGCAACTGCATTGTGACCCCGAGGGCCATACCCGACGGGATGATCGTGACTTTGTGCAGTGGATCGGCAGTGGGTAAGACCGCAGCACAAACGGCATGACCGGCCTCGTGGTAGGCGATGGCTTCTTTCTCAAGGTCTGAAAGCGCCATGGAATCTCGACGCTGGCCCATGAGGATTCGATCGCGTGCTTCTTCGAAGTTGCTCCGATGAATCTCTGTCGCTCCTTCACGCACGGCGAAGAGTGCAGCTTCGTTCACGAGGTTGGCAAGGTCGGCGCCACTCATTCCGGGTGTTCCACGAGCGACAAGATCAAGATCGACATCGGAGTCGACCCGCTTATGACGGATATGCACATCGAGAATTTGGCGACGGTCTTCAAGTTCGGGTAGCGGAACAACAACTTGGCGGTCGAATCGACCCGGACGAAGCAGTGCGGGATCGAGAATGTCGGGGCGGTTCGTTGCCGCAATCATGACAATCCCCGTTGTGACTTCGAAGCCGTCCATTTCGGAAAGCATTTGGTTAAGTGTTTGTTCGCGTTCGTCGTGACCGCCACCTAAGCCGGCACCGCGCTTACGTCCAATCGAATCGATTTCGTCGACGAAGATGATGGCTCGGCCCATCTTTCGGGCGCTGTTGAACAAATCGCGAACGCGACTCGCGCCTACGCCGACAAACATCTCCATGAAATCAGAACCCGTGACAGACAGAAATGGCACCCCTGCCTCGCCAGCGACTGCGCGAGCGATGAGGGTCTTCCCTGTGCCTGGAGGCCCGACGAGCAGAATTCCCTTTGGAATACGCGCTCCTATTTCGGCGAATCGTTCGGGGTGTTTGAGGAAATCGATGACTTCGGTGACGTCCTGCTTGACGCCTTCGTAACCAGCGACGTCAGCGAATGTCGTTGCCGGTCGCTCTGAGGAGTAGGTCTTTGCCTTGCTCTTCCCGATGGACATGATTCCGCCCATTTGGCCCGAAGCCCGGCGTTGCATCCAAATGAAGAATCCGATGAGCAGTGCAACGGGCAGGAGCAATGGGATGAGAGTGCTCCAGATGCTTTCCGTCGGCGACGCGTATTCGACACCCTTTTGTGTAAAGAGTGCTTGGTCGGCATCGGTTGGCTTGATGGGTCCAGTTGTAGAGAACTGCGATCCGTCGTTGAGCGTTCCGGAGATATGCCCGTTTCTGTTGTCGAACGTTGCCTTCTTGACCTCATTGCTGTTGAGGTCATCGATGAACTGTCCGTAGGAAATCTGGGTGCTGGGGGTCGACGAGGCAAGGAATTGCAGTCCGATGGCCCCAACGATGACCGCCAGCAGCACGAAGATTGTCCAGCGTGGCCATCCGTGGTCACCCCCGAATCGGCTGCCTTTTCCGTTTTCGCTAGGACCGGACGCGGGAGGGGGAGTGTCGGGACTCATGGCTGGCAGCCTAGAGCCCGATTAGGGAAATCCCCATCGCGCCCAGCGTCGGTGTAATTACGGGGTGGTGAGATGACCAGCAAGTGATGCAGGCCCACGGCGACGATCAACGAGTGTCCAGCCGTTGGGCACCGTCATCGAATCGGCATGCCGACGACAGACGTCATAGTTCGCTGGGTGTGCCTCGTCGGCGAGGACATCGAGGAACACGGTCTGATCGCCGTAGTTGTATTCAAACGTGGCCGTTGCCGGAGAGCCGCACCCCGGTCGGGCGCACGAACGTGACATACCCAAAACCTATCGTCGGCAACCGTTCAACTTGTGGACCTCTGGCCGGTAACCTCACCGCCGTGGCCAAGCCTCGAAACAGTGCAGACAATTCTTCGGAATCGAAACGGCCAGCCCCGTCGTCGCGCACGAACGGACCAAATGGAGCGGCGCGAACCCCCAAAGGTAAAATCCCCGTCGCTACCGAGTCTTCAAAACGATCGCGACGAATTCTCGGTGATGGCGCGCCCGCAGTGAAGAATCCTGATTCGACGACGAATTCGAGTGATGGTGCTGACGACGTACCGGCTGATGCCATCAGAAAATCGAAGTACGCCTATGGGGCTGGCGCGCTGATCATCATTTTCCTTGGGGCGCAACTCGCCTCATCACTGGTGTACGCGCTTGTGCAGTCACGGACCACATACGACTTCACAACCCCAGTCGGTGTTGGAACAGCGGTAGGGCAGGCCAGTAGTCAGTTTGCTGCCGGGCAAATGTTCTCAATTTCTGTTGCACCTCCGCTCTGGCTGACGGCGCTTATGCAGATTCCTTTGTGGCTAGGTCTTGGTGGGGCTCCAATTTGGTTCGCCATCAAGAAGGGCAAAGGTGTGGTCGCTGACCTTGGTCTTCGGATGAAACTCATTGACGCTCCGATCGGGTTGGCAGTTGGCGTTGCCAGTCAGTTGGTCCTTGTGCCACTCGTGTACCTCGCATTGCGACCGATCTTGGGTGTCAAAGATGTCTCGGCCGCGGCGCGTGAGCTCACCGATAGGGCAACTGATCCGCTGTCTATTGTTCTCGTGTTCCTCATTGTCGGAATCGGAGCACCAATCGCTGAGGAGATTTACTTCCGCGGCATGGCTCAGCGTATTTTCGGACGCCGTCTTGGGCCATGGACTTCGATATTTGCTGCGGCAGCATTCTTTGCCGCGACGCATTTGCAGCCGCTGCAGTTCCCCGCTCTGTTGTTGTTCGGCGTGGTGCTCGGATTTATGGCGTGGCGGAGTGGTCGAATCGGAGCTGCAATCTGGGCGCACGTTGGATTTAACGTGGTTGCCGCCGCCGGTCTTCTGTTTGATATCGGCCCATCGTGAGTCAGGTGACGAGCGAGTGCTTCGCTCGAGTGACACCATGGTCTGGTCATGGCTGAGGACGATCTCTTTAAACGGCCGGTACGACCGTTAGCGGAAGTTGATCGAGACGACCCGATCGTCGCTGGTCTCGGCCGAGCGATTGATCCGCCGAGCCGTCCGATGCAGGTGTTGCACACAATTGGTCGTTCATTCCGATCCTTAGGTCGTTGGGGGCCGGAATCCTGGATCACGCTGGCCATCGTTGCCGGTTGTGTCCTGTTCACGTTCACACAATTGAGTCCGAGAGATGTCTTCTCTTCATCGACGCCTGCCGGTGGAGACATGGGAGCGCATGTTTGGGGTCCTGCTTACATGCGCGACCACCTTCTTCCTTCATTTCGACTCACTGGATGGACACCCGATTGGTACGCGGGTTTCCCTGCGTACCAGTTCTATATGGTGCTGCCATCACTTGCGATCGCCTTATTGAGTTTCATTCTTCCGTACGGACTTGCGTTCAAACTCGTGGCCATCAGCGGCCTGCTGACTCTGCCGATCGCCTGCTGGGCGTTTGCTCGATTGACAAGACTTCCGTTTCCAGCGCCGCCGCTATTCGCTGTTGCCGCTACAGCCTTCCTCTTCGATCGATCGTTTTCGATTTATGGAGGAAACATTGCGTCAACTCTTGCCGGTGAATTCGCGTTCTCCATTTCTCTAAGTTTTGCGATTTTGTTTCTCGGCGTTGTTGGGCGGGGGCTAGAGACCGGCCGTCAGCGAGTTATTGCGCCCATCCTCTTTGCGCTCACTGGCCTGTGTCATCTGATTCCGTTTTTGTTTGCTATCGGTGGGGCAATTGTTTGGCTGCTTATTTCGCTTGCTCGTAAGCCGGGGTTCTTGAAGCGGCTGTGGTGGCTCACATGCACTGGAGTCGTCGGTAGCGCTCTTGTGGCGTGGTGGCTGGTGCCGTTCTATTTGCAGTCCGGATACATGAACGACATGGGTTGGGAGAAGAAGACCAATTACGTCGACCTTCTTTTCCAGCGCAAGATTCTCGATCCTCAATTAGTCAACTCTCCGCCGATCCAATGGGTTCTGGTCTTGGCATTGTTGGGTGTCGTGATGTCAGTTGCGTGGAAACGTCGCGGCGGATTATTCCTTGCCTTGCTAGGTTCGCTCACAGCGATCGCTGTTGTCGTTTTGCCACAGGGGAAATTGTGGAACGCGCGGGTGGTGCCGTTCTGGTTCTTGATCCTGTATCTCCTTGCTGCACTAGGTGTCGCCGAGCTCGGTCGAACGATCGCAGCTCTCACTTCGCGTGATCCGGACACTCCAAGGCGGTCTGTCAGCATCGCGACAGCAGTAATCGCTGCATTGATCGGAATCACTGTTCTTGCCATGCCGCTTCGAGCGATGCCCGACACGATTGCGTTGGGGCCCGTCAAGATTGATGTTGGGGGAGTGCGAGCCGACGGTCGCTACCACTGGCTGTTCTTGTCGACCAAAGAGTCGAGTTTTGTGTCGTCGTGGGCCCGATGGAACTTCAGTGGTTATGAGGGAAAGCCTGCCTATCCCGAGTACCACGACATCGTTCAGACGATGGATGAACTTGGTCAAAGCAATGGTTGCGGTCGAGCAATGTGGGAACACGAAGAACAGCACGACCGTTATGGCACGCCAATGGCGCTCATGCTGTTGCCGTTTTGGACTGACGGCTGCATCGGCTCAATGGAAGGTCTGTTCTTCGAGGCATCAGCAACAACGCCGTTTCACTTTCTGAATCAGGACGAGTTGTCGTTTGGAGCTTCCAATGCACAACGAGACCTTCCTTACGTTCCCGGTCCGCCCGATCAAACACAGTTTGATCTAGGCGTTCAGCATCTTCAGATGCTTGGCGTGAAGTACTACATGGCCATAACCGATCAAATGATTTCTTACGGTCAGAAGAACTCATCGTTGAAGCAGGTGGCGGCCTCTGGTCCATGGGTCGTCTTCGAAGTCGCGGACTCACCGTTAATCGAACCGTTTGATAACAACCCTGCGGTATTGACGGGAGTCGCACCGAAGAAGTGGCTTGGGGCCGTTACGCCTTGGTATCTCGATCCGACGGCGTGGAATGTTTGGCCGGCAGCGGGCGGCCCGGATTCTTGGCAGAGAATCGTTCAGGGCGAGACGCCAACCGCAACGCCGACGACTCCGATGGCAGTTACCAATATCGCGACTGGCACGGACTCAATCTCATTCGATGTCACGCGACCGGGTACGCCAATTCTCGTGAAGTTTTCCTACTTCCCCAATTGGGAAGTATCAGGGGCGCAGGGGCCATGGCGAGTTGGACCAAACCTGATGGTGGTGGTGCCGACATCGAACCATGTGTCGATGCACTTTGGAATGACAACAATCGATTGGTCAGGCTGGCTCATCACGATTCTTGGATTGGTGGGCATCGTGTTGCTGTGGCGGGCCGGTCCGGTTGCGATGCCCGATGCCAAGCCGTGGCGCCGATCTCGTCCAGACCCAGTTGACGGTGTCTCGCTATCGTCGGAATCGGTATGAGTTCGAATTCTCGACGAGTCGAAATTATCGCAGCGGTTCTTGTCGGAGGTGCTGTCGCAACCATCGCGGGTTCTCGATGGCAGCGGGGGCTTTCGTCTGTTCGCTCTGACCTTCGTCGGAGACGAGGACTTCCTCCTGCACCAGGAATCGTTCGACTGAGCGTCATTGTGCCCGCGTACAACGAAGAAGCGCAGATTCCTTCAACAATCTCGTCGTTACGCAAAGGCTTGGCTTCGTTTGTTCTGAGTTCAGAACTCGAAATCGTTGTCGTCGATGACGGTTCGTTTGACGGGACGGCAACCGCAGCGCGCTCGGCTGGCGCCGACCTCGTTGTGCGGCATGACGTCAATTTGGGAAAGGGAGCAGCGGTGAGGACCGGTGTGCTCGCCGCGAATGGTCGGTCAATCGTTTTTACCGATGCCGATCTGTCCTATTCGCCGGAACAGATTCCGGCGTTGGTCAAGTTGCTCGAGGAAGGCTGGGACGTCGTTGTCGGAAGTCGTCGGCATACTGACACCACGACATTGGTCAAGGCCCGACGATTGCGTGAAGTCGGCGGTCGCGTCATCAATCTTCTGACTCGAGCAGTGCTGTTGGGACGCTATCGAGACACACAATGTGGACTCAAGGGATTCCGGTCCGATGTCGCACGACTCATTTTTTCTCACACGATGGTCGATGGGTTCGCTTTCGATGTTGAGGTCTTTCATCTGATTGAGCGCTACCACCTTTCCTTGGCCGAAATTCCGGTGACGATTGAAAACTCCTCACGATCATCGGTTCGAGTCGCTCGTGACGGGCTTCGGCTTCTTCGTGACCTGCTGCTTGTGCGGCGATGGTCGGTCGAGGGTCGCTACGACCTCACGGCGAACGATCTTCTCGTGACCGGGACTGTGAAGGACGTCACCGCCCCCGAAGTGGTCGACCCTCTCAACTAAGGTCGCACCCCATGGCCCCCCACGATGCTGTCGCCATGGATGCCATCTTCAAGGCGTACGACATTCGTGGCACTGTTCCCGATCAACTCGATGCTGCGCTCATGGAACGCATTGGTGCAGCTTTTGCTCGTTTCGCAGCGGACACAACGGGTGCGAGTTCAATCCTGCTTGCGCACGACATGCGCCCATCAGGACCTGAGTTTGCTGAGTCATTTGCGCGTGGAGCGACCGGCCAAGGAGTTGATGTTGTTCACCTCGGTTTGGCTTCGACCGACCTACTCTTTTTTGCTGCTGGTCGCTTTGACATGCCCGGAGCCATGCTCACTGCCTCGCATAACCCGGCGCAGTACAACGGTGTGAAGTTGTGTCTTGCTGGGGCGAAGCCCATTGGTGCCGAGACAGGCCTTTTCGATATTCGTGACCTGACTGTGAATGGACTCAACCTTGTCGAGAAGCAGGGGAGCGTGTCTTCTCGCAACGACGCGCTGAGCATCTTCGTGACACATGTCCACTCATTCATCGATCCGAACGTCTTGCGTCCGCTGAGTGTCGTCGCTGACACCGCAAACGGTATGGGTGGGCTCACTGCCCCTGCAGTGTTTGCTGACCTCCCATTCACACTCGATGTTCTTTATGGCGAACTCGACGGAACATTCCCGAATCATCCCGCTGATCCGATTCAGCCCGAGAATCTGCGCGATTTGCAAAATCGTGTCCTCTCGGTTGGCGCCGATGTGGGCTTGGCATTCGATGGTGACGCCGATCGCGTCTTCCTGGTCGATGATGCTGGGGAGCTCGTCTCCGGTTCACTCACCACTGCGATCGTGGCCGACTCGATGCTTACAAAGCATCCAGGTGAAATTGTTCTTCATAATCTGATCTGCTCTAAAGCCGTGCCCGAAGTGATTGTTGAACGCGGCGGCACTCCGGTGCGCACGCGAGTTGGCCATTCGTACATCAAGCAGGTCATGGCCGAGACGGGGGCGTGTTTTGGTGGAGAACACTCGGGGCACTACTACTTCCGTGACAACTATCGAGCTGATTCGGGCATCATCGCTGCTATGGCAGTGCTTGAAGTCATGTGCGCTTCTGGTCAGAAGCTTTCTGAACTTCGCAAACCCTTCGAGCGTTACGCGTCATCGGGTGAGCTCAATACTGAAGTGCCCGATCCGCTGGCAGTCATTGAATTCGTAGCCGAGCGTTATGCTTCTGCCGAGCAAGACCGTCTTGATGGGTTAACAATTGATCTCACGGCGGGAGCGGCTGCGGATCCTGACGATCCGTGGTGGTTCAATCTGCGCCCTTCGAACACCGAACCACTTCTTCGCCTCAATCTTGAGGCGTCCGACGAGGCAGCCTGTACTCGCCACGTTGCCGAGATCCGTGCCCTCATCGCTGAAGCGGCCGGTTGAAAGAGCTAAGGAGCTCCTATGTCACTTGATCCTCAACTCCTCGAAATTCTGGCCTGTCCTCAGGACAAGGGTCCGTTGCTGTATTTCGCCGGCGACAATCTTCTTTACAACCCTCGCCTACAGCGCGGGTATGAAGTCCGAAACGACATTCCGATCATGCTCATCGACGAAGCGCGTGTTGTTGTGGACGCTGAACATGAGCAATTGATGGCGAAAGCATCAGCGAACTCCATCAAACCAACCTTTGAGGTCTGAGGAGTGATCCTCGACACCCTCGGGATGTTCGACGCAGCCGCTGCATTTCCCGAACAGCTTGCGCGGGCGCTTGATGTGTCTCGAGTCGCCTTGGAAAACGCCTCACTTCCCGCACACGACGACATCGCAAACATCGTTTTGCTGGGAGCCGGAGCTGCTGGGCAGGCCGGCGCGATCGTGCTTGAAGCCGTTGGTCTAACGATTTCAGTACCCATCGTTGTGCATCGTGGTTACGGGGTTCCCAACTTTGCCGATGCATCGACTCTTGTGGTTGCACTTTCGTTCGATGGCGACACCACCGAAACCTTTGAAGCCGCGCAGAATGCACGTGCTGATGGGGCATCGGTTGTTTGTGTAAGTGGCGGAGGAGCCCTTCATGGGTGGGCGAAGTCAAACGGCCTTATTCACTTGCCGGTCACGCTCGACGTTCCGGTCGAACGGGCAGCGCTCGGCGCCCTCTCCATTCCTGTTCTGTTGCTCCTCGAGCGACTCGGCTTCTATTTGGGGGCCGAGGCATGGATTGAGCTCGCGATTACCCAGAGCGCAGTGCGCCGAAATGAGCTCATCGCTGAGGACAACATTGCGCGGCGTCTCGCTCGTCGCTTAGGCCGAACGTTTCCGATTATCTACGGTGGCAACGGCCCGGGTGGAGTTGCGGCTGATTGCTGG
>CAMCTW010000058.1 GCA_945878645.1 Bifidobacterium breve | reverse complement strand
GACTTCTTGCATCACGTCGCTGATCGCATTGATGTCGGCGTCGTAGGGAAGCACAACATCAATAAGGGCTCGTGCCCATTCTTGGCTCTTATTCGCAACCTTCACGATCTGCCCATTGGCAACGTGCCACATCGTTCCCTCTGGGTCACGAATATGAGTGGCTCGCAACGTGATGCGCTCGACGATTCCCTTCGCGCCACCACCAACATCGATCGTGTCACCAACGCCGAATTGATCTTCAGCAACGATGAAGAATCCGCTAATGAAATCGCGGACCATCGTTTGCGTGCCAAAGCCGAGAGCAACGCCCACGATTCCAGCCGTCGCTAAGAGTGGGCCGAGGCTGATACCCAACACCTCGAGAATAAAAAAGAGAGCGATGAACCAAACGAGCGCAGTGCCGATGGAACGAAAGACCGCCGTAAGCGTCTCAAGTCGAGCCTCGGTCCGTTGCGAACTATCGCCAGAAGTGAGAATCGCTTCCGAAGTGCGTCGACGTAAATTGCCTACACCACCAAGTTTCGCCGCGGATCCAGCCGCCAGCAAACGATTCATCGATCGAGAAATCATCCAGCGCACAATGATTGCCGCGAGCGCCGCACCGATGATGATCACAAGAATTGTTAGTGGCTTGGCAACAAACCACTCTGCGACCCGAGCCCACCGTTTCGAACCGGTCCAGTCAAAGACCTGCTCACAAAGCCAGCCCGTGTTATCGCCACATGCGTCCTGGAGTGCAGCTGGGTCGGTGGCGGCGAGAAGCGATGAACTGATCACGGACTATGACGGTACGCGAAACGGGACCCCCGTAGGGGTCCCGTTCGAGAATTCAGCACTGCGCAGGGTTCAGGACGCCAGGTTGGCGTTCACGAAGTCCCAGTTGATGAGGTTGTCGAGGACAACTTCGATGAACTTGGCCCGTGCATTGCGGTAATCGATGTAATAGGCGTGTTCCCACACATCGATCGTGCAGAGTGCCTTGGCGCCATGCTTCATGGGAAGGTCGGCGTTAGGGGTCTTCATGATGGCGAGCTTGCCGTCTTTTTCGACGAGCCATGCCCAACCAGAACCGAACTGTGTAAGACCGGCGTCGGTGATCTGTGCGCGGAATGCGTCGTAACCACCAAAGTCGGCAGCAATGCGATCGGCGATTGCGCCGGTCGGCTGGCCGCCACCGTTCGGTGACAAGCAGTTCCAGAAGAACGTGTGATTCCAGACCTGAGCCGCATTGTTAAACAGCGGTCCTTCGGCCTTCATGATGATGTCTTCAAGTGAAGCGTTTTCATCGGCGGTGCCGGCGACAGCCTTGTTCAAGTTGTCGACGTAGGTCTGATGGTGCTTGCCGTAGTGGTATTCCATGGTCTCGGCACTGATTGTCGGTGCGAGCGCATCTTGGGCGTACGGCAGAGCGGGAAGCTCGAAAGCCATGAAGGTTCCCTTCCTCGGAAGTTCGTTGGTGAGAATCCGCAATCTAGCGGAGGGTCGCCGCGTTTCCGCAGGCGAGCGGCGACCCTCGCCGGATTAGCGCAGTCCAAGGAGTGACGAACAGCCCGGCCATGCTCCCCAGCCCGAGCCTGCGAGTACCCGCTGAGCAATTTCGATCTGCTGTTCACGAGTGGCGTCGGCGGCCGAGTCAGCGAACTCGGCGCCACCATTCGAAGTCCACGTGCCATTGGCAAACTGAAGCCCACCGGCGAAACCGGTGCCCAGTTCGGTGGCCCAATTGCCACGGGTCTCACAATGAGCGAGGGCGTCCCAGACTCCGGGGTCAGAAGGATCGACCACAACGGCCGGTCGAGTCTGCCCCTGGCGCAGGGCGACCGGGGTGGGGGGAGGCAATGGCGGGAGTGTGGCGAGGGCGGCAGCAATATTGGCCATCGCTGTGTACATGTCGGTGTACTCAACGGTGGTGGTTGCTGCGGAAAAAGGCTCCTCTCCATCGGCACTCGTAGCACTGGTAACCACGCTGACCACGGAAACCGCCATCACTGCCAAAAAGGCGAGAGTGGCGACTGCTCCGTGAGTAAGACGAACAGAACCAATTGAAGACGAACGCACTGCAGACATCTGGTGCTCCTTTCGTGCATCTCCATGAGCTCCGCGGCCATCACGGAGACGCCGACCGGGCGAACCCGTTCGTCATGGAACTGCAACAAAGCACCCAAAGGTTTGCGGCCTTTGTCATCAAACTGCAACGACCCTCAGGCCTGTTTTTGCGTGACTTTCGACACGCCCCAAGGCCCCCTTGGGATCGAGCCAACAGTTCACCACGTTATCCACAGGAGATCCACAGGGGGTAAGCACCCGTTTTTGACCCAATTACAGATTGGCCAGGTCTTAAACGCCGCTGATGCCGATCGGGCAGCTCACGCCAGTGCCACCAATTCCGCAGTAGCCGTTGGGATTTTTGGCGAGATATTGCTGGTGGTAGTCCTCGGCGTAGAAGAACGGACCGGCCAAGGCAATCTCGGTCGTGACGGCGTCGAAATGCGCAGCGGCCAGCATCTCGCCAAAGCGAACCGCGCTCGCCTTGGCGGCATCGAGTTGCATTTGGTCAGAGCAATAAATCGCTGAGCGATATTGGGTTCCGATGTCATTGCCTTGACGATGACCTTGGGTCGGATCGTGATTTTCCCAGAAACAACGAAGCACCGCGTCGAGATCGGTCAGCGTGTTGTCCCATAGGACAAGCACAACTTCGGTGTGCCCAGTGAGGCCAGAACAGGCCTCTTCATAGGTTGGGTTCGGCGTGTAGCCGCCGGCGTAACCAACGGCAGTCGTGACGACTCCCGGGAGTTGCCAGAACTTTCGTTCTGCTCCCCAAAAGCACCCCATGCCAACAACGAGTTGCTCGCAATTGTCGGGAAACGGCGGAGTCATCGTTGTGCCGAGCACAAGATGCGCAGGTGACACGGGCATGGTCTGATCGCGCCCAGGAAGCGCAGCAGCGGGGTCGACCATCTCTGGGGTTCGTGAGCCAAAGAACATGACCCAAGGCTACCGCCGAGGCCCACAATCGAGCCGGGTCCTAGGCTCAGTCCATGCACGTCGAGGCCGTTGAACTGCGAGTAATCGCTTTGCCGATGGTCGCTCCGTTCGTGGCGGCACATGGAACCGTCAGTTCCCGCACCGCAGTACTCGTTCGCATCCTCGGCACCGAGTCCGAGGGCTGGGGCGAATGTGCCGCTCTCCCCGAGCCCACCTACAGCGAAGAGTTCGTTGACGGGGCCTATCTGGCGCTGCAAGAACTTCTCGTGCCACGACTGCTCGCAACCGATGGAACCGTGACCGCCACCGATCTCGGTTCGGCCTTCGCCGACGTGATCGGTCATCCGATGGCGAAAGCATCGATCGAGTTAGCGCTGCTCGACGGGCAAGGCCGGCGATCAGAAATCTCGCTAGCGCGAATGTTCGCTCCCCACTCCGCGGACCCCGTGGCGACTGTACCGGCAGGCGTTGCCATCGGATTACTGGCCACACCCGAAGACCTCGCCACCGAGGTTTCGACACGTGTTGCCGAGGGATACGGGCGAATCAAGATCAAGATCGCCCCCGGTCGAGATATCGATTTCATACACGCCGCGCGAGATGCGGCCGGCGTTCACATCGAACTGAGTGTCGATGCAAATGGCGCCTACACACTTGATGACGCGAAAATGCTTGCGGAACTTGATGATTTTGATCTCGCCTACATCGAACAACCGCTCGCCGCGGACGATCTCTTGAACCATGCCGAATTAGCTCGACGCATTTCAACGCGCATCTGTCTCGATGAATCACTCACATCAGCAACGGTGACCCGTGAAGCACTCGATATGGCTGCGTGTTCGGTGGTGTGCGTCAAAGCCCCTCGTTATGGAAGTTGGGTCGAGGCCGCTTCAGTCCTTGACCATTGCGCGGGTCTCGGAATCGACGCATGGGTAGGCGGAATGCTTGATGGCGGGATTGGTCGAGCCGCGAATATTGCCCTCGCCGCTCATCCCGGGGCTTCGCTTACTGGCGACATTGCCGCCACTGACCGTTTCTTTACCGAAGACGTGTGCGCGCCATTCACCGTTTCAGGACCGAGCGGCGGTGGAACGATCACCGTTCCGACCGGACCCGGACTTGGCATTTCAATCGATGCCGTGGCGCTGTCGAAACTGACGTTACGTTCCACCATCATCCGACGCTGAACCCATCGGGGCTCTAATGTCCTCGCCCATGAGCCTTCTTGATCGATTCCGCGTTGATGGCAAAGTCGCCATCGTTACTGGTGCCGGACGTGGCATCGGTGCTGCTTCTGCCCTTGCCCTCGCCGAAGCCGGCGCCGATGTTGCCATCACTGCCCGCACTGCTGATCAGCTTGAAGAGATCGCAACCGCCATCCGCGGCTTCGGACGTCGGGCCTTTGTTCTGCCTGGCGATGTGAACAAACTTGCGTTCCTCGACGAGTTCGCCAACGCAGCTATCGAAGAACTTGGCAAGATCGACATTGTGGTGAACAACGCAGGCGGGTCACCTCCTGCAGCGATCACCGATGTCACAGCGAAATCATTCGAGGCAGCGTTTCACTTCAACGTCACGACGGCTCTTGCGATGACACAAGCCTGCATCCCCCAGTTGGTCGAGAACCACGGCTGCGTCGTCAACATTTCCTCGATGGCGGGTCGCACCGCCGCCCGTGGCCTCACCCAATACGGGGTTGCCAAAGCGGCTCTCACCCACCTCACCCGCTATCTCGCTACTGACCTCAACCCAAAGGTGCGCGTCAACGGCATTGCCGTCGGTTCAACGGCAACCTCAGCGCTTGAAACCGTTCTCGTCATGCCCGAAATTCGCGACACCATGATCGCCAACACACCGCTGCGATTTATCGGCGAGCCCGAAGACATCGCTCTTGGCGTGTTGTACCTCTCGTCGCCGGCAGCGCGTTATGTCACCGGCAAGATCATCGAGATCGACGGCGGTACCGAGTCGAGCACGCTCGAAATGCCGTTTCCCGATTTCTGAATCGGGTTCACAGACTCAAATCGCGACGGTGTCGGTGTTGCGGCCAGAACGCAATGTCGTCCCTGGCGTATCGCCAGTGACGTTGCCGTCGCGCACGATTGCGACGCCATTGACGATGGTGGCATCGATACCCGTGGCTTCGGAATAGAGACGCCATCCGTTTGCGGGAAGGTCTTGTCGCGGCACAACAGTGCCAGGACCGACTGTGTCGGGATCAAGGATCACGAGATCAGCGAACCATCCTTCGGCCACCTGACCGCGATCGCGCACGCCGTAGAAACGAGCAGGGGCATCAGTAAACAACTGCACCGCGCGTTCCAGCGACATGAGCTGTCGGTTGCGCACCGCTTCAGCGAAGAATCCGGTGTGGCATGCGAACGTCTTCATCATGTCGAGATGAGCGCCTGCATCGGATCCGCCGGCGATAACCCGAGGGTCGGATTCAAGCAGTCGAACGCGCTCTACCCACGCCTCATCGTCGGTGCCAATGAATCGAGGTTCAAGACCGGTCTTCAGATCATCGGCAACCACGATGTCGAGCATCGCATCGATCGGAGCAACGCCCTTTTCGAGAGCAATGTCGGCCACAACACGGCCGACGTACTGCTGCAGTTCGTCTTTCGACACATCGATAATGCGATAGTCAGCGATTGCAGCCAGTGAATGCTGGGGAGGAAGTTGCGCAAGGGCCGCGGCGATCGTTGCCCGCACAGAGGGATCGGCGAGTGCAGCTTTACGTTCGGGCAACGGAAGATGAATGACATCGCTCATGCCCGGGAGAATGTCGAGCACAAAGCCCGAGGCGAAACACAAACGCATCCGCATCGGCTCGGGCAAACACAGGCCCACAACTCGTCCACCCTTTGCCGAAGCCACATCTGACGCCGACAACTTGTTCTCACGCCCAGCTGCAGCGGTGGGATCAGAAGAAACGACCATGACGTTCCAGTTGAGTGAACGCTGCGCAGCAACGCTCATGTCGGCCATCAGATTCATTTCGTCTTCCGTGAATGTCCCAGACGCTGACGCGATAAATTCGAGTGAGGTACCCGGGTGTTGTCCGATGGCAGCAGAGAGGGCGACGAATTCGTCACGGGAGGCCCATCGGGATGGAACAGGATTTCCTTGATGATCGCTGTGGCTGTTTGATGCCGTGCTGGAAAAACCCATACCGCCTTCTTCGATGCTTCGGTGAAGAAGAGCAACCATTGCCGCGATCTGGTCGGGCGTGGCCTCGTAACCAACTGCGTCTTCGCCCATAACAACTCGGCGCAGCGCGCTATGGCCGACCATGAAGCCTGCGTTAACGGCGAGATTCCCTTCGAGCCGATCGAGCCACGAACCAAACCCATCCCACATGAGATCGAGTCCAGCTTCGAGCGATTCGATCGGCATGCCTTCAACACGAGCAAGCATTGGAATCAGGTATTCGGCGGCTTCAGGAGTGACCGGCGCGATTGAAAAGCCACAGTTACCGCCGAAGACTGAAGTGACGCCATGCAGCGAAGATGGCGTTGCCGCGGGATCCCACATGACCTGCGGGTCGTAATGGGTGTGGAGATCAACAAAGCCAGGAGTAACGACACGACCCTCGGCATCGATGGTCTTGGCCGCGGACTCGGTGATGTCACCGATCGCCACAATGCGACCATCGCGCACGCCAACATCGGCCCTGAATCGGTCACGACCGGTTCCATCAATAACCGTGCCGCCCTTGATCAGAAGATCGAGCATGAAAATTCCCCCTAGACACAGCCCTATGGCCTCTGTGTTTTCTCCATCCTGCCACTCGTGATCGGGAAACGGAAACGGTCAGTTCCAGTTGCGGTTTCGGATCACCGACACGGCCGCTGTCGCAATGGCTGATTGGGCCGCAGCGCCCGGAACCGTTCCCATGCTTATCGGCGTCGAAGCTTTCCCATCACCCATACACGGGCCCGAAGTCCACCAATTGCGGCCCAATAATGAAGGCCCAGCAATCGTCTTCCACACACAACCGGAAGCGAATGAGTCCGACTCCACGACGTCAATTCGCTCGGCCCATGACGCCCCTGACTCACGAACACCAACGACTGCTGCATCGATCTGAGCATTAATTGCGTCGGCAAGCACAACCTGTTGCCAGGGAAGCAACGCTGAGAGTCGAGGCGACGCAGGTGAGTAATGCGAATAGAGAAGTTTGGCGTTGATTGTGTGAGCGAGCAGATCAAATGAAATGGCCATGAGTCGTTGCTTCACTAATTGCTCAGCAAGCAGGCGGTTCACGCATTCAACAAACTGCTGCCGTTGAGCAAGTCCATCGCTCCAACGAGTGCACAGACGCACTGCACCCGACGATTGTTGCAGCAACGCTTCTCCCCCGAGACTTGCGAGAACGATGTCGGGATCATCCTGCTCAATACGTTCGAGAAGGTTGTGTTGTGCGCCTTCCGCCGGTGCATTGTCATCCTGCGGAAGATTGAGCCAACTTGCAACCGTTGACCCAGTAACTGCGTAGTTCGCATAGTCAACTGCACCAAGCATCTGTGAAACCTGCGCAGCCCACGACGCGCCATTCGTTCGGCCAAAGTCTGCGCTGAATGAAACCTCATCAGGCGACGAACCCGGACCATTTCTTCCGTTTGAAGAGCATCGAGTGCCCGCCGAAGTTGCCGAACCATCGCCGATCCACACGGGCCGACACTCGGCGGCATTTGTGATCGGAACCAAGGCTCCTGAACTAGCGGCACCGAATCCGGCAATCACCCCATCGCCAAACGCTCGAATGCGCAGGTTCTGAGGGATCACACGTGCCGCAGTCGAACTTGAGGTTTGCGCCGACACCGACACCGGAATCAAGAGAAGTGCGAGCGACGCAAGGCCAACCACAAGAAAACGTCGACCAGGTGAAAGCGTGGGCACGGTTAGTGACCCTACCGGTGGGTGTCGGGGAGACCACAGCGCGGTCGCCCTTAGACTCAGCCCTCGTGCCTTCCGACGATGTTCCCGCCGACTCTCGTCCGGCCTACCCGCCACCTAGACACGCAATGAGTCTTCTGGCTCTTGAATCCGAACAAGACCTCTCTGGAGATGTTCGCGGATGGATGCCCGTCACCCGCTACACGGCGGCTGCCGACGGCATGCCCCGACTGGCCACGGTCGCCATGCTCGTTGATGCGCTCGGTGGATTGCGTTCGATCACCGCCTCCGATCCTGAATGGGCCTTCACGGCGGACATGTCGATCCACCTCCTTCCTGCCGGCCCCATCGAGGTCCTTCAAGCCGATCTCCATGTTCGCCGTCGTGGCCGGCGGACTCTTGTTATCGAGGCCGAACTTCTTGCTGATGGCGAACGCCCTGCTGGTTCAGCGCTGCTCACGTTTGCCGTCGTTCCCCGACCAGAGCACCTCGTCAACATCACCATCGATATGACACCCGGCCGACGAATGATGAACCGCAATTCTGAGCAAGAACACCTCACCACCGACTACCTCGATGAACTCCAGCTGCTTGTCACTGGACCCGGCAACGCAAGAATCGAACTGCATCCCGCAGTTTGCAACACCGTTGGCGCGTTGCACGGCGCGGTTCACGCCTCGCTGGTCGACGAAGCGTCGGCATCGCTGGCTCGCTCGCTCCTTGGTTGCGATGTCGTCACTACCGATATGCACTTGGCCTATCTCGAACTTGGCCGCGTTGGACCATTGAGCGCAACAGCAATATCAGTTGGCGGTCCATCCTCCGACCACGTCTCGGCTGTGGTTGAGATTCGCGATGGAAACGAAATGCTCGTGTCCTATGCAACGACTGAAGTGTGCGGATTATGAGCGGTTTCGGAAGTCCCGCTGAAATCGGTGTCGCGCAATACCTGCTGATGACTATCGAGGAAATCGGTGATGGGACTGCCGCACTCCCCCACACCCGTGGTCACTTTCCTGGAGCCCCAAATACGTTCGATGCCAATGGTCGACTCGGCACCGATCTGCTCACTTGCATCATCGATTCGATCGGGGGAATGACTTCCGGTCTCGCCAGCCTTCCCGACTGGATCGTCACCACCAATCTCATGGTGCGTCGCGCACCCGACTCACTCACGGGAAGTCACGGCACTGGCGAACTCACACTCGACACTCACGTACTTCGACGAGGACGCTCATCAGTCGTCACGCGTATCGATACCACCGATGCTTCGGGCGCGATGGTTGCGACCGCGTGGATGTCCTGTGCGATCCTCACCCCCGCAAATGGTCCCCCGCCGTTTGACCGACCCGTCAAACCTTTCGATCGCGCTGTCCCCAACGATCCGATCTTCGACACACCCCCGCATGAGTTCTTCAACCTTTCGGCGAGTTCAACTCCCGGGGTCGTTTCATTGACTGTCGATCAACGGCTGCGAAACCCTTGGGGGATTCTGCATGGCGGAGCGAGCGCCGTCGTGCTCGATGCCGCCGCCCGCAGCCTCGTCGTCGGCAGGCCCACTGCCGAGGCCACCCCTGAGGCCATCCTCACCGATCTCGCTGTCCATTATTTAAGTCCCGGCCGAGTCGGCCCCGTCGTGGCCTCTGCCACCACCACCGGCCATCGCGGTCGGGACCATCTTGTGAGAGTCGAGGTCAGGGACCAGGGCTCCGACAATCGCCTTATGGCCCTCGCCATGACCACCGTTCGGTCGCTCGACTGAGGTTCGTTACCCACCGGTAGCAAAGGGGGCGCTCTGTCCCGTAGCGTCTGTCCCGACAACTGCCGGGAGGATCCACCATGGGTATGACATTCGAAGACGCAGTGGCGGTGCTCACTGGCCCCGGCGCTCCATTCGAGATCGCCGAAGCCGAGGTTCTCGGCCGACCAAGCCGCATCTTCACCCAGATTCCTCCAGCCTTGCGCGACCTGTTTGGCCTCGTCCGTGCGCGTCCCGCCGATGACGTCTATCTCGTCTTTGAAGACGAACGTTGGACCAACGCTGACATGGTCAAGAGCATCGATGAAATCGCCACCGTCTTGGTCGAACGCTATGGAGTGACCAAAGGCGATCGCGTTGCTATCAACATGCGCAACTTCCCTGAATGGATCACTGCGTTCGGTGCCGCAACCTCGATTGGCGCAATTGCCGTTTTAGTTAACGCATGGTGGACCGGCCCCGAAATCGAATTCGGCCTTGTCGATGCCGACGCCAAAGTTATGATCACCGACCGCGAGCGCGTTGACCGAATGGGTGACCGTCTCCAAGCATTGAATATTCATGGACTCGTCGTACGCTCCGAGGGCGATCTTCCGCCCGGCTGCGATCATCTCGCCGATGTGGTTACACCCGGAGCGACGATGCCGATGGTGGAAATTTACCCAGACGATGACGCCACGATTCTTTTCACTTCAGGCACTACCGGTGTACCCAAAGGCGCTGTCTCGACAAACCGCGGCGTTATGTCGGGCCTCTTTGCCTTTGCCTGCCGCACAACCGTCGAAGCGCTTCGATGGGCACCAGACACTCCGCCCGATCCATCGACTGCAGCGCCGTCGATCCCAGCATGTTTCATCCTTACCGTTCCGCTCTTCCATGTGACCGGCTGTGTTCCCGTCATGCTTGGTTCGGTCACAACCGGAGCGCGCCTTGTGATGATGCATAAGTGGGATCCACTGCGCGCCCTTCAACTGATCGAACGCGAGAAGGTCACAAACTTCGTCGGTGTTCCCACCATGTCGCAGGACCTCGTCAGTCACCCTGATTTCGCGAAGTACGACACCTCCAGCCTGAAAAATGTTGGTGGCGGGGGCGCACCGATGGCCCCTGAACTTGTGCGCAAGATCGAAGGGTCCTTTGCCGGCAAAGCCAGTCCGCAACTCGGCTATGGCCTCACCGAAACCAATGGTTACGGACCCGGCAATACCGGGCCGGATTACATGGCCAAGCCTTCAAGTACGGGTCGCGTTGTGCCCATCATGGGCGTCAAGATCGTCGACCCAAATGGTTCGGAACAACCAAATGGTGAAGTCGGAGAGGTTTGTCTCTCTGGCCCAATGCTCATCCGCGGTTACTGGAATCGCCCCGAAGCAACCGCCGAATCGATTCGAGACGGCTGGCTTCACACTGGCGACCTTGGATACCTCGATGACCAAGGGTTCTTGTACGTCGTCGATCGCATCAAAGACATGGTGTTGCGCGGCGGCGAGAACGTTTACTGCTCAGAAGTTGAAGCTGCGATTTTCGAACACAAAGATATCCACGAGGTCGCAGTGTTCGGTCTTCCGCATGAGCGTTTAGGCGAAGAAGTCGTTGCCGCGTTGCTGCCGACCCCAGGAAAAACCATCGACATCGATGAACTCACGGCGTTCCTCGCCGAACGGATTGCCCCGTTCAAGATCCCGTCACAATGGTTCGTGCGCGACGAACCATTACCTCGGGGAGCGACCGGGAAGATCCTCAAGCGTGAAATCCGCGACCTTGTGCTCGACGGGAAGTTCTGAACACAAAGATCGACGTTCACGAAACCTCAGACGCGACAAAGGCCTCCACATCGTGGAGGCCTTTGTGCGTTCCCCCCGGAACTTTCAGGAACCAGGACGACCGGTGATTCAGGCCGGTCGGCGGGTATTCAGTTCGGTGACGTTGTCGCGCATGATCAATTTCTGGACTTCAGGCGAGAACTCTTTGAGTTCATCGATGTAGTCCAGCGGTTCCGGCATGCCCTCGATATGTGGCCAATCGGAACCAAAAATCACGCGATCGGAACCCATGAGTTCGACAACCTCGTGCACGTCGTCTTCCCAAAACGGATTGATCCAGATTTGGCGACGGAAGGTTTCCGAAGGACTCTCGTGGAACCAGCCCGGCATCTTCTTCGCTGTGTTGTCAAGCTTCTTGAGCAAACCACGAAGGAATCCGGAACCATTCTCGACAGATGCAACTCGAACATTCGGGAAACGCTCAAACATTTTGTCGCACACGAGCGAACCAAGGAAGTCCTCGATCGGTCGATCGAACATGGTGGCCATACGGAGCGGCTGCGGACGAGACTGCTGACTGAAACCCGCCGAGAATCCACTGTCGTCGCCATAACCGTGAGCGGTGTAGCCCGAGTCGCCAGCGTGAGCGACAACGGTGATCCCTGATTCGTTCGCAAGAGCCCAGAATGGGTCGAACATTGGATCGGCGGGCGAACGCTGTCCGTCGACAGTGGTGGGTGCCGCAGGACGCATAACAACCGTTGTTGCACCGTTATCGAGTGCGAACTTCAGTTCGCTCACTGCCCAATCGACATCAACGAGGCTGATGTATGGGGCGGTGAAAATGCGATCCTTGTGGTTGAAGCCCCAGTCTTCAAGCATCCAACGGTTGAACGCTGTGAAAACCTGCATAACCGCCCACGGATCTTGGTGGAGTGGCTCTTCATAAATCATGCCGAGCGTGGGGAACAGCCAGCACTTCTCGAGTCCGTAGTCATCGAGCATCGCGATTCGCGCATCTTTGTCGCGGTACGCGGGACGGATTGGCTCGCGCTGCTTGAGAAGTTCGATCGGGTTTTCATTGTTGGGGTTGCCGCGGAAGTAATCCTTCAACACACCCGGAAGCGCAACTGGATCAAAGGTCGGGTTGACCACGGCGTGGCTGACTTTGCCACCGATGACGTGGTACTGCCGTCCGTTGATCGTGCACCACTCGATGGTGCGCGATGCGGTACGAGGGTCGAGGTGGCGAGTAAACGCATCGATCGCTTCGTAGTAGTGGTTATCGCAATCGAAGACGGGGAATCCAAGTTCGGTCATGACCACAATCTACGACACAACGGGCTCTTCACACAACCTTATGTAGTACGACGTTGCCGCCTCGGCCCACTCGCTGAACCGGAGCTGGAAAACCTTCCGGGCTCGGGTTCCAACCCAATCGGGCGGCAGGAGCTGAAGTGGCAAAGAAGGGTCCACGCTCAGCAGATGGCGCCACTCGTGAGCCAGTCGGGTGCGCAACGCAAACGCCTCGCACTCGTCCGCGGGCATGGCTCTCTCGAACTCTTCCAGAAACGCCTCATGCGCAGCCTCCGCCGTATCGAGGTCCCAGGCCAAGGCCACAACTTCGGCCGGGGTTTCGGCCCCGTCAACAGTTTGGGCACTGAATAACAACGCCCGATCCTGCAATCCGCAGGCAGAAAGAACCGAATCGGCTCCTTCGCGAGAACCTTCGCCGACAGCCACCCACGTGCCCGGTCCCAGCGTTCCGAATCCTTCGAAATCGAGCCCTACAGCCAGACGCTCACGCGCCTCGCGGTCAAGTACCGCGCCAGTGAGGGTTAGCAACAAGAACGTTCCGTCCCAGGTTCGGTCCGACACGATCGAACGTTGGACTCGAGGCACCGCCGAGCCAATCATTCGACGTCCAGAACTCGTGAGTCGCCAACGTGTGTAACGACCGACGGACTCCCCTTCGAGCCATCCGTCTGCCGCAGTGCGATTCACTGCTTGGCGCGCGGCGCGGGCTTCAATGCCGAGCGCCTCAAGCGCGCCTACGAGCGTCGCTGTCCATACCGGCGTGTCGGTGGGTCCGACCCATTGACCCAACACACTGATGAGGAGCGACCGAGCACTAGGGCCTCCGTCAGCGCGACGGCGAGTTGCAGTGGCGACAACCATTACGGGAGATCGCCCTCGATCTCACTTGGAGAAATTCCGATATACCGCTCAAGCGCGAGCTGGTTGTTGAGAATGCGGCTTTCTTCCTGCGAAAGCGTGATCCGAGTGAATCCGGGTTGATGGAGGCCACGTTGAGCGGTGCGCAACATGTTGAAATCCTGATTGAACACCGTGCCAAATGCCATCGAATCGAGCGGCACTTCCATTTTCATCGGCTTGATACGAGCG
>CAMCTW010000057.1 GCA_945878645.1 Bifidobacterium breve | reverse complement strand
CAGATCATTCCTCCTATGAAGAGTTTCCGATGCACGAGGACGGAATCGGTATGGCGCGAACCTTCGAGCGAGAGTTCTTGGGCGAAACAGAGACACCCACGGGTGTGGCGACCGGTTTCTTCGCATGGGTCGATGGCGCTCCTCCCGAGGGTTACCGCGCGCCCCGGGGCGGAGGACAGGTCAGTCTCCGACCCCGTCCCAATGCTCCGATCGCCATATTGACTGGTACCTACGGCTCAAAAGTGATCGCTCCACTGATCGAATCGGTTGATCGATCTGACGTGCGCGTCATTACGGTGGAGAATGAGTTCTTCGGAGGCAACACCGGAGTGGCTGGTCTCA
This sequence comes from Bifidobacterium breve, assembly GCA_945878645.1. Classification (GTDB taxonomy): domain Bacteria; phylum Actinomycetota; class Acidimicrobiia; order Acidimicrobiales; family Acidimicrobilacustridaceae; genus Acidimicrobilacustris. Next base: position 13,713 of record CAMCTW010000057.1, on the reverse strand, counting down.
TGACAGGCACTGATCTCATTCGTGTGCTGGCTTCTGAACCAGAGGGTCACCGTTACCTCTTACCGGATGTTTGCCTGTCGCAGGGCGTTTTCCTCGATGGTCTTTCCCCTGATGATCTGCCGAGACAGGTCGAGATTCTTCCCACTGATGGGATCGCCCTTCGTAGGGCATTGGAGCCGAAATGAGTACTCAACCCACAGATCTTCCCCTCGTCGCCATTGTTGGTCGACCGAATGTTGGGAAGTCGACACTGTTTAACCGGATCGTCGGTCGTCGCGAGGCGATTGTTGAAGAGAAGTCTGGCGTAACACGCGATCGAAAAGAAGTGATCGCAGAGTGGCAAGCGCGTGAATTCCGGCTCGTCGACACCGGTGGATGGATGCCTGGCGGCGATGCCCTCGACGAGAAAGTCTCGAGGCAGAGCGAGAAAGCCATTTTTGAGGCCGATGTTGTTTTGTTCGTCGTTGATGTCACTGTCGGCATTACTGAGGAAGACAACCGTGTTGCTCAGATCCTGCGCAAGCGTGGTCGACCAGTTCTTCTAGTGGCGAACAAAGTTGACGATACGAATCGCGAGTCAGCAATCTGGGATCTCCTTAATCTCGGCGTCGGTGATCCGTTTCCTGTCAGTGCGCTCCACGGTCGTGGAACTGGAGACCTTCTCGAATCACTGATGTTGGAATTCCCGCCCGAGCCGGAAGCCATCGTCGATGAAGACGAAGCGGAAGTCGACAAGATTTTCTCTGTCTCGATCGTCGGTCGACCCAACGTGGGCAAGTCAACACTGTTCAACCGATTAATCGGCGATGAGCGTTCGGTTGTGCACGATATGCCCGGCACTACGCGTGATGCAGTCGACACGATCGTCGAGACCGAAGATGGGCCAATTCGGTTTGTTGATACTGCAGGAATGCGACGACGGAGCAAAGTCGACGAAGCCCTCGAGTACTACTCGCTCGTGCGAGCACTTCAAGCAATCGATCGATCCGATGTTGCACTCCTTGTTATCGATGCAACCGTCGGAGTTACTGCGCAGGATCAGCGGCTCGCGGAACGAATCGACGCCGCGGGCTGCCCCGTAGTCGTTCTTTTGAACAAGTGGGAACTTCTTGATGCTGATGGTCGCGAAGAGGTTGGCTATCAGATCAGCCAGCGTCTCCACTTCATTGGCGAATCCCCAGTGCTGAAGATCAGTGCACTTTCGGGCAAGGGCGTGCACCGATTGCTCCCGGCGCTTCAGGGAACAATCGAGGACTACCACCGCCGGGTGCCGACTCGAAAAGTCAACCAGGTGCTGCGCGCGGCTCAAGCAGCGCAACCTGGCCCCCACGGGGCGCGTGTGCTCTATGCGACGCAAGGAGCGACTGACCCTCCGACGTTCACCCTTTTCGCGAACAAGGAAATCCCACCTTCGTATCTGCGCTATCTCGAACGATCCCTTCGCGAAGCATTCGATATGGGTGCCACACCTATCAAGATGAGAGTACGAAAGAGGGACTAATCCTCATGGGAAGATCTTGCGAAGGTCGAGTAGCACTTGTCACCGGTGCCAGTCGAGGTATTGGTAAAGCAATTGCCCATCGTCTCGCCGCTGAAGGCGCTTCGGTGGCGATCTGTTCGAGGCCACAGCCCGGGCTCGCCGATCTGGGAACGCTCGAACAGGCAGTCGCCGACCTCGAAACCACCGGATCAAAGATCGTTGGAATTCCATTCGACCTGAGTGATCCGAGCAATGACCTTTCGCAACTCGTAGCAACGGTCGAACAAGAACTCGGCAAGATCGACATTCTCGTGAACAATGCAGCAGCGGGTGGTTTTAAACCGTTTATGGATTGGTCCGACAGCGGAATCGAAAAGATTCTGCAACTAAATTTCTGGGTACCGTGGAAACTCATACGTGAGGTTCTTCCCCAGATGCGAGAGCGAGGGGAAGGGTGGATCATCAACCTCTCTTCAGCAACTGCGATTCCACCCGAGGGCCCGCCGTTTCCCCCCACTGGTCCAGCGTCGATGGGGACCATGTACGGCGGAAGTAAAGCATTCCTCGATCGTTGGACAGCAAGTCTTGGTGTTGAAGCGGGAGCGGACGGGATTGCGGTCAATACGTTGGCACCGCAGGCTGCGGCCGCGACCGAGGTACTTCTCGCTCACTCAAATCTTCCCGATGAACTTTATGAACCTCTCGAGACGATGGCCGAAGCAGCGCTAGCTCTTGCCACCGCATCGCCAACAGAATTAACGGGGCGAATCACCTACAGCCTCGAACTGCTTGCAGAGTTGCAGCGACCGACCTTCACTCTTGATGGCACGGAAGAACTCACCGATTGGGCTCCGGCAACTCTGCCTGCTCGCATTGCGATCATGAAGGCCCATTCTCGCGGCGAGCGCGAGGGGCAAGAGGCGTCGAATGTGCCTGATCTATTGAAGACGCTGCGGGACTGACCAGTAATGCCTTGGTGCGAAGAGTGTTCCAAGTTTTGGAACCCAAACTCGATGCCTCCTGACGGCACCTGCCCTTCGTGTGGGCGAATGATTGGCGATCCACCGAGGCCGCAGAAAGTTCCGTGGCACTTTTGGATACTGGTGGTGGCAGCGGGGCTTTATCTCGGATGGAGAGCTGTGCAAGGAGTCCTTTGGTTGCTGCAGTGAACGAAGATCTGGTGATTGTTCAACTCGCGGTCATCGGGAGCGGGTTCGGAGGCCTCGGTGCTGGAGTTATGGCTCTGGAGCAGGGCATCGAATCATTTGTGATTCTCGAGCGCTCGAAAGCCGTTGGCGGCACATGGCGAGACAACACATACCCGGGTTGCGCGTGCGATATCCCAAGCAACTTGTATTCATTCTCATTCGCACAAAATCCCCGCTGGACGCGCAGCTATCCAGCGCAACCCGAGATCGAGGACTATCTCGAACGGATCACAGATCATTACCGCTTGCGATCTCGACTGAGGTTCGAATTCGACGTTGAGAAAGCCGTATGGAACGAGGCCGAACGATGCTGGTTGATCACTTCTCGAAAAGGCGAGACCGTCAAGGCATCAACTCTCATTAGTGCGACTGGGCCTTTGAGTCAGCCTTCCGTTCCAAATCTTCCCGGACTTGATTCGTTCGGCGGCGAGGTTTTCCATTCGGCGGCATGGCGGCACGATGTTGACCTATCTGGCGCTCGCGTCGGCGTCGTAGGCACCGGAGCATCAGCGATTCAACTCGTCCCGGTTATTGCGGACGCCGTGGAGCACCTCGATGTCTTCCAGCGAACGCCGCCTTGGATACTGCCGCGCGACGATCGTCCGACTCCGAAATGGCGCCAGCGTTTGTACAGGGCTCTGCCTTTCCTCCAGCGTCTCCATCGTTGGCGGATCTACTTCCGTCAAGAGTTTCTCGCTTTCGCTTTCCTCGGTACCGGAAAGATTGCTCAGGCGATGACAAAGCGGATCATCGAAGAGACGAAATTGATGATTGGCGAAGCGTTCAAGGATCCGGAGATCGCATCCACGTTGGTCCCGGACTACACACCAGGTTGTAAGCGTCTTCTGATCTCCAATGATTGGTACTCGTCGTTAGCAAGGGCAAACGTTGAACTCGTCAGTTCCTCCATTGAACACGTGACAAAAAACGGAGTCCGCACCTCCGATGGCATCGAGCACGATCTCGACGTGCTTGTTCTGGCGACGGGATTCGCGGTCGCTGACTTTCCGTCGCCGCTCCGAATCATCGGTCGCAATGGTGTCGATCTTGCTGACCATTGGAGCGAGGGCGCCTCGACTGATTTTGGACTCACGGTTTCAGGGTTTCCCAACCTTTGGTTCCTAGCTGGACCGGGAACGGGTCTCGGGCACAACTCGATTATCTTCATGATCGAAGTGCAGCTCGAACACATCGCAAGGGCGTTGCGATTCATGCAGAAGTCATCCGCCGCCGTGTTGGACCTTCGTCCGGAAGTCGAAGCGTCCTCATATGCAGAATTGCAGAAGCGAATAGCGAAAACAGTGTGGGCTTCGGGATGTTCGAGTTGGTACGTCTCCCCGGGTGGTCAGGTCGACACAATCTGGCCCGGAACGACAACCGAATACTGGTGGCGGGCGCGGCGGTTCCATCCCGACCGGTATGTGAAGACGCCGGGTCGATTCGGTGAGATCACCTCTGCTCGCTAAGGTGTCTCCACCACGGGCTGTGGCGCAGCTTGGTTAGCGCGTCGGTCTGGGGGACCGAAGGTCGTGGGTTCGAATCCCGCCAGCCCGACCAGACACGAGCGGGGTGCCACACTGGCATCCCGCCCTGTCACCCCCGAGAACTCCAGGAAGACTGATGTCAGACGAGAGCACAGACGAGACATCGACAGAGGCTCACGAGGGCCCTGAGGCGCTCGAAACCAGTTCCGAGGAACGAGCCACGATTCGCGCACAGCGGCTCGAGCGTCTCGCAGAGCTGAGGGATAGTGGAGTTAACCCCTATCCCTATCGTTTCGAACGCTCCTCCGATATTGGCCCGGTACGAGAAGAGTGGGCAGCAATTGAGCCCGGCACCGAAACAGGCTCAATCGCTCGACTAGCCGGCCGCCTGATGTTGAAGCGGGAGCAGGGACGCCTCACATTCGGACAGTTGCGAGATCGTTCAGGGGAAATCCAGTTGTTTGTTTCCGCCGGAGTTTTGGGTAAGGAATCATTCGCCGAATTCAACAAACTCGATCGCGGCGATTGGGTTGGTGTCGAAGGCGAGATCATGACCACCAAGAAAGGTGAGCTCTCGATCAAGGTCACGACCTGGGAGCTACTTAGCAAGGCATTACGTCCTCTCCCCGATAAGTGGAAGGGATTGGCCGATGTCGACGCCCGCTACCGACAGCGCTATGTCGATCTGACGGTTAACCCCGATGCGCGTCGCGTTTTCGAAGTTCGATTCGCTGCGGTCGACGCGATCCGGCAGGTCTTGCGTGAACGCTGCTATCTCGAAGTTGAAACACCGATTCTGAATCTGCAACAGGGCGGTGCCACCGCTCGACCATTTGTTACGCATTACAACGCGCTCTCACTCGATACGTATCTGCGAATTGCACTCGAACTTCCACTGAAGCGCCTATTGGTGGGTGGACTCGATCGCGTGTTCGAGATCGGACGCGTCTTCCGCAATGAAGGTATCGACACTCGCCACAACCCTGAATTCACGATGCTTGAGTCCTATGAGGCTTTCGCTGACTACAACGACATGATGATTCTTGTCGAGACCCTTGTCGCTGCGGCCGCGGTTGCAGCGAATGGCACCACAGTCGTTGGCATGCGGGGGAACCCGGTCGACCTTGCACCGCCGTGGCGACGGGTTTCGATGGTCGAGCTCATTCGAGAAATCGTTGGAGTCGATATCAATCCTTCGATGGACTTGGTAGATGCTCGTTCAGTTCTTGATGGTCTCGGGCTTGAATGGAAAGAGCATTGGGGTCCGGGTCGCTGCACCCACGAGGTCTATGACGAACTGGTTGAACCAAAGGTCATAGAGCCCACAATTGTTTTTGATCACCCACGCGAAACCTCACCTCTTGCGAAACCACACCGATCCGATCCCTCGCTGGTTGAACGATTCGAAGTGATCATCGATGGGCGTGAACTCGCGAACGCGTATAGCGAACTCAATGATCCAATCGAGCAGCTGGCTCGATTCCAAGAAGAGGCAGCCCATAAGGCGGCAGGGGATCCCGAAGCCGGAGACGTGGATCTTGATTACATCCGAGCGCTCGAATACGGAATGCCCCCAGCGGGTGGCTTGGGAATCGGAATCGACCGCCTCGTCATGATTTTGGCTGAGGTCGAAAGTATTCGTGAGGTGATTCTCTTCCCGACTCTTCGACCCGAAAACGGTCTGACCGAGGTTGATTTTCCTCCAAGGTCACACGCTTAAAAATGTCTCTCGGCGAATCCGGGTGACGCTTCTCTATCGTGTTCGCGGTGCAATCAGTGTGACGCGTCGGCGCCGAGAGCGGAGCGAAGCGCATCGGCTACAGCATCCAGAGTTTCGGCAGAAACTGAAGCATCCGCTTTTTTGAAATCGATGTCCGATTCTGACGTGATTGGGAGAACGTGGAGGTGCGTGTGGGGCACTTCGAGTCCGGCGATGATGAGCGACACCCGGCTAGCGCCGAACGCCGCTACCTGAGCGGCCCCAATTTTCCGAGCCACGATTGCCAGATGGCCTGCCACCTCATCGGGGAGATCGATCCAGTGGTCAATCTCTAAGCGAGGAACGACCAACGTATGACCTGTGCAGATTGGCGCGATGGTCAGGAACGCGACGCACACCTCGTCCCGGTAGACGAAGCGTCCAGGTAGTTCTCCGTCGATGATCTTGGTAAACAACGTGCTCATGGTGGGGGAATCGTAGAGTGCGGGGGATGAGCATGCCTAATAACTCAAGCTCCGAGGACAGGATCGTCACCGTTCCCAACGTAATCACGCTGGTTCGGTTGGCATGCTTGCCTCTCTTTGTGTGGCTCCTGTTAGGCGCCGAGAATGCGCTGCTGGCCGGGGCACTGCTCGGAGCGCTCGGTGGCACTGATTGGGTCGACGGCTGGTACGCGCGAAAGTTCAATCAGATTTCGACGGTCGGAAAAATCTTCGATCCCGTTGTTGATCGATTGCTGTTTTTTGTTTCGATCGTGGCCATCATTATTGCGGGGGCTGCGCCCTTGTGGTTTTGCATCGCTGTTCTGGTGAGAGAGATTGCGATCGCTCTCGCAACATTGCTGCTCGTAGCTTTCGGCGCCCGACGGATCGATGTGACGTGGATGGGTAAGGCCGCCACTTTCGGTCTGATGTTCGCGTTCCCTGGATTCCTCTGGGCCTCGACCTCTTGGCCACTTCAATCGACCTTTGAGGTGCTTGCTTGGATCTGTGCCGTCCCGGCACTACTGGCTTCCTACTACGCGGCGGCGTTGTACGTACCGCTCGGTTTGCGTGCTCTGCACGATGGAAGAGCCCCCCGCCATCGAGGGGATTGACCGGCTCGCCGGACGTGTCTCACGCTTCGGTGGAGGTCGAGGCGATCGGATAACGTGCGATCCATGCAGCTTCCAGATGACCTCCGCTATTCGCCAGACCATGAGTGGGTCCGTCTCGAGAACGGTCAACTTCGTTTGGGTATCACCGACTACGCCCAAGATGCGCTTGGCGATGTTGTGTATGTAGAGATTCCAGAGATGGGACTCACAATTGATGCTTCTGGGAAAGTCAGCGAAGTTGAATCAACGAAATCAGTTTCAGACATCTACGCCCCAGTCGCAGGAACGATCGTGGCAGTCAACGATGCTCTTTCAGATTCTCCGGAACGTTTGAATGATGATCCCTACGGTGAAGGTTGGATCTGTGTGATCCAACCCACCGATCCGAATTCTGTCGATGCCCTTCTCGACGTCGACGGCTATCGGCGGTTGATCGAAGGATCGTGATGGCCGCCGTCGAGGGATTCTGCAATAACTGCGGTCACCGCAATTCGATTGGAGCAAACTTCTGCTCTTCGTGCGGTGCCGTTCTTGAGTCGCTCGCGCCTGATCACACCACGATTACATTTCATCCGGTATCACCAAGTGATCCCATCGAGGAAGACGTCACCGTCGTTGTCGAAGGGATTCCCGCTGATAGCGCAATGTTGGTAGTCCGGAGAGGCTCGAAGGCGGGGAGTCGATTCGCTCTCGATAACGATGTCGTAACAGCCGGCCGTCACCCCGACTCCGATATTTTTCTCGACGACATCACCGTGTCCCGTCGTCATGCCGAATTGCGACGCGTGACCGATGGAACGTGGCTCGCATGTGACTCCGGGTCTCTCAACGGCACCTACCTGAACCGTCAGAGAATCGACACAGCAATTCTTTCGAGTGGGGATGAACTGCAAATCGGCAAATTCAAACTCGTGTTTTTGCTCGGTGGGGAAGACCAGTGACCGATACACGGTCCCATTTGTCGATCGGCGAAGTCCTGTCGCTGTTGCAAGATGACTTCCCCGACATCACTATCTCAAAAATTCGGTTCCTCGAAAGTCAGGGCCTGCTCAACCCCGAACGCACTCCTTCGGGTTATCGCAAGTTTCACGACGAAGACACCGAAAGACTGCGGTGGATCCTCACCCAACAGCGTGATCATTTCCTTCCGCTGAAAGTCATAAAGGAACGCTTAGCCGCAGGCGATTTCTCGGACGGTCCACCAGAGGGCGTGCTTCCATTCGAACGTTCCTCAGGTTCCCCGGTTGAGACTCATACCAACGGCGCCCAGAACGTCACGTCGGGGAGTGTCTCGCAATCGTCTGCCGCTGCCTCGGATTCAAATCGGCCACAAAATGGTGAAGGATCTTCCAAGGATCGGGCTAGCGCAGTTGCAAGTTTGGTCGAAGGGCCTAACGAAGCACCGACACTCATTCCGCGCGGGGGCAAGCGCCATCCCACCGGGCATACAAAAGGCCAACCGACTCCGATACCCACGGGAGAGATCGAGCCCGATGCTCCATCCTTGGCGCTCACTGTTGAGGAACTGTGTGTTCAGAGCGGCCTCAGTGCATCAGGGGTCACCGACTTAGAACGGTTCGGATTGCTCAAGACTCGCTCAATGGGCCATGTCGATTACTACGACGAAGAGGCACTAATTGTCGCTCGTCTGGCCGCTGGATTCGCTCGATTCGGCATCGAACCGCGGCACCTTCGGATGTACAAGGTTTCGGCTGATCGCGAGGCAGGACTTTTCGAGCAACTGATCACGCCGCTCCTTAAACAGCGCCGGGCAGCAGCTCGCGACGAGGCTGTCGAGATGCTTGAGGAACTGGCGGAATTGGCTGACGATTTACGGGCCGTCATGGTGCGGGCTTCGCTTCGGGATTATCTCGGCCAGGCCTGATCAAAGGGTTCAAAACGCCATGTTCGGCGGTAGGGTGACCAAGTGATTGAGATGGAAGTGGTCGCTGTACGAGTAGACATTCCAGGCAACGCGCCGGTGCTTGTTTTGCGCGAGGTCGCGGGAGCAGGCCGGTTGGTTCCGATTTTCATCGGCCAAGCCGAAGCCGGAGCGATCGGATTCGCGCTCGACGGCGTTGTTACTCCTCGGCCCATGACCCACGATCTCTTTTGCGAAACCATCGAACATCTCGGGGCCTCTCTCACAGCAGTCGAGATCACACGTGTCGAGCAAAGCACCTTCTATGCGGAGCTCATACTCAAGGTTGGCGATGCCGAATCGCGTCTCTCGGCTCGCCCGTCCGATGCTGTTGCGCTGGCCCTCAGATTCCACTGTCCTGTGTGGGCGTCTGATTCTGTGCTCGAGGAGGCCGGTCTTCTTCCTGACGACGACACCGAAGACGGCGGCGACGGGGGAGACGTGGTCGAGGAGTTTCGAGCCTTCATCGACAACGTAAATCCCGAGGATTTCGCGTCCTGAGAAGGAAAATCGGCAACCATTGACGCCGCGCGCGCTGAGTTGTACGCTCAGCGGTCCTCACACCGGCGTAATTTCGCCGTTGTTATCCGTGGGATCAACGCCGATCCCGTTGCGTGGCACATGCTGCGCGTTCTATCTGGGAGTTTCCATGGGAATCAAGAACGAGCGCGTCGTCGACCAAGGCTTCAGCGGGGCCAAAGCGGCCGAGATCGTCGGAATTAGTTACCGCCAACTCGATTACTGGGCTCGGACCGACCTCGTTCGCCCAACAGTCACCGACGCTGCTGGCAGCGGGAGCCGTCGTCGCTACGGATACACCGACCTTCTCGAGCTCAAGGTCATCAAGAGCCTGCTCGATGCCGGTATTCGTCTCGAGAACGTTCGCGAGATCTTTAGCTATCTGCGAGACATCCTCGGCCAGGAGATCACTTCTGCGAATCTCGTCATTCAAGGGTCAACGTCGGTGGTAATTCAGTCCGACGGCGAACTGATCGATCTGATTCATAACGGCCAAGGTGTGCTGAATATTCTTCCGCTTGGTGGGGTTCGAGACGAGATGGATGCACGCATCCGCGAGCTACGTCCGCCATCGGAAGATGTCGAAACTCCGACGCCAGCAGTGCCTGCTGTAGCAAGCGTGGTCTGAACAACCCCCTGCCGAAACTAGGGTCAGAGCGTGAATGAACGCCTTTCTCCTCTCGATCAAGTCCATCGCTCGATCGGCGCCAAGATGGTTCCGTTCGGTGGTTGGGACATGCCCCTTTCTTACGCTGACGGGACGTTGGCTGAACATCGAGCATGTCGTCACAGCGCAGTTGTATTCGACGTCTCCCATCTCGGCACAGTGCGAGTTACTGGCTCCGGTGCGTTCGAGGTACTGCAGCGCGCTTTCACCAATGACCTCAATCGGGTGAGCCCGGGTCGGGCGCAATACACGCACCTGCTCGACGAAGAGACAGCTTCGGTGGTTGACGACATCATCATTTGGTGGGTGGACCCTGAGACCTTCGATGTGATGCCAAATGCATCAAACACCGATCGCGTGACTGGGGCCATTGAAGAAATTGCGCAGTCCATGGGTGGGGTTTCTGTCGAAGCAGGAGATGTCACTTCTGAACGGGCAATCCTCGCGGTGCAGGGACCTGATGCGCGCACATTGCTCGCCGCAATTGATCCAGCAATTGCATCGATCGCTCGCTTCGACGTGCGACGCCTTGAATGGAACGGAATAGGTGTGGTCGTTGCCGGGACCGGATACACCGGCGAAGACGGCGTCGAAATTGCTGTCCCGGCCGACCACGCTGAAGAACTATGGCATGCCATCGTTGCTGCAGGTGTGATTCCCGCCGGTCTTGGCGCACGAGACACGCTGCGCCTCGAAGCGGGGCTTCCGTTGCACGGCCACGAACTCGGATCAGGAATTACGTCGCTCCAGGCTGGACTGGGCTGGGCAGTGAGATTCGACAAGGGACCGTTTCGCGGTTCGGATGTTCTTGCCGCTGAACGTGACCGCGGCATCTCGCGCCGATTGTTCGGACTTGTGACTGAAGGTCGCCGACCACCTCGAGAGGGATCTCCCATTTTGAGCGAAGGCGTCGCCGTCGGAGTGGTGACAAGCGGCAACTTCTCGCCCGAGCTTGGTCATGGGATCGCGCTCGGCTTTCTCCCCCCTGAATCGGCTGTGGGGGATGTTTTCGAAATCGATGTACGCGGCACGATGCTCGAATCTCGTGTCGTAAAGCCACCGTTCGTCAAGTAATTAGTTCTCGGCGAAGGCCCCAATTGGCGGACACGAGCACACCAGATTGCGGTCGCCGTGCGCTCCGTCGATACGGCTGACGGGTGGCCAATAGCGAGCAGCGACATGACCATTGGGCCAACCAGCGCATTCCCGTGTGTACGGATGCGTCCAAGTATCCGCCGTGAGATCGGCTGCTGTATGCGGAGCGTTATGAAGGGGATTGTCGTCTGCTGGCCATTCTCCGGCGACAACTCGATCGATCTCTGATCGGATCGCGAGCATCGCGTCGCAGAAACGGTCGAGCTCGGCAAGGTTTTCGCTCTCGGTGCTTTCCACCATGAGTGTCCCGGCCACGGGAAACGACATCGTCGGAGCGTGGAATCCGTAATCGATGAGGCGTTTGGCGACATCGTCGACAGTTACGCCTGTTTCTTTCGTAATCGGACGGAGATCGAGAATGCATTCGTGAGCGACAAGATCGTCGCGGCCTGTGTAAAGAATCGGATACGCATCTTGCAAGCGCCGGGTAACGTAGTTGGCATTGAGGATGGCAACGTGCGTTGCGCGTTCCAGGCCGGCTGGACCCATCATGGAGATATACGCCCACGGAATAGTCAAGATGTTCGCTGAACCGTAAGGGGCTGACGAGACAGCTCCAACAAGGGGACCGGCCACAGAAGCATCACGAACCGGGCCGGCGGTCGTAATGACCGGGTGATTCGGCAAGTAGGGAGCAAGATGTGAACGGACTCCAACTGGTCCGACTCCGGGACCACCGCCACCGTGGGGTATGCAGAACGTTTTGTGCAGGTTCAGGTGGCTGACGTCGGCACCAAAGTGTCCAGGTCGAGCAACACCGACGAGTGCGTTGAGGTTGGCGCCATCGAGATACACCTGTCCACCGGAATCATGGACTGCGGCACAAATGTCACCGATTGCCTCTTCGAATACTCCGTGTGTCGATGGGTAGGTGATCATCAACGCGGCAAGGTCGGTGGCGTACTCTGCGATTTTGGTCCGCAGATCATCGACATCAACGTTGCCGTTCACGTCACATGCAATCACGATGACGCGCATGCCGACCATGGATGCGCTTGCTGCATTCGTGCCGTGAGCAGATTCAGGGATCAGGCAAACATCGCGATTTGAATCGCCATTGCCGAGATGCCATCCGCGAATGGCGAGGAGGCCGGCGAACTCGCCTTGAGAACCAGCGTTGGGCTGAAGCGAAACAGCGTCGTAGCCGGTGATATCGGCGAGCCAACGTTCGAGATCGGAGATCACTGTTCGGTATCCCTGCGCATCTGAGGGATCGACATAGGGATGAACGTTGGCAAATTGCGGCCAGGTGACCGGTTCCATCTCTGCAGCAGAATTCAATTTCATCGTGCATGAACCCAACGGGATCATTGAACGATCGAGGGCGAGATCAACGTCGGCCAGACGGCGCAGATAGCGAACCATTTCCGTCTCACTGTGGTGGCTGGTGAAATTCGGATGATCGAGATAGGTACTTGAGCGGACGGCGAAATTGGGGATCGATTCTTCGGAGCGCTCGTCGATGCCGATAACCGAGACGTCGACCGCACCGAAGCACGCGAGCAGCGTTGCAACGATGACTGGCGTAGTGGTCTCATCGATTGAGAACGAAACCGTGTCGGCATCGATTCTTCGAATTTCGATCCCAGCGGAGCGAGTCGTGACCATGAGGTTGTCGGCTCCGGAGGGCACGTGAACGGTGAGCGTGTCGAAGAACGATTCGCTAACGAGATCAAGACCAAGTTCGCGTAAGCCGGTCGCCGCAACCGAAGCCAAGCGGTTGACGCGAGTCGCGATGCGCTTGAGTCCGTCGGGGCCGTGCCATGCCGCATAGAGCGCCGCCATCACCGCAAGGAGCACCTGAGCCGTGCAGATGTTCGACGTGGCCTTCTCGCGACGAATGTGTTGTTCACGGGTTTGCAATGCCAGTCGGTAGGCAGGCCGACCAGCAGCATCGATGGAGACGCCCACCAAACGACCGGGAAGAACGCGTCGATGTTCGTCCCGTATGGCGAGGAATCCTGCGCTCGGACCGCCGAAGCCGAGGGGAATGCCGAATCGTTGCGAAGAACCGACAACAACATCGGCGCCGAGTTCACCTGGAGGAGTTATGAGGCAACACGCAAGCAGGTCGGTGGTGACGGCGACGAGTGCGCCCGCTATGTGCGCAGCGTCAATAGCAGGGGCGAGATTTCGTATGGCACCCGAAGAACCTGGATGCGAAAGAAGGACACCAAAAACATCGTCGGCGATTGGAGCGTCGGGATCGACAAGTTCGACGATAAAACCAAGCGGCTCGGCCCGCGTCTGGATAACGGACACTGTTTGCGGATGAGTGTCGCGATCAATGAGGAATCGTTCGCCTTTTTTGCCGTTCGAGCGGTAGAGCAGCGTCATGGCTTCGGCTGCAGCAGTGGATTCGTCGAGCATCGAGGCGTTCGCGATGTCCATACCGGTGAGATCGCAAACCATGGTCTGGTACATGAGCAACGCTTCGAGACGACCCTGTGAGATCTCTGGTTG
>CAMCTW010000056.1 GCA_945878645.1 Bifidobacterium breve | reverse complement strand
TTGGTAGATCAATTCGTCGGCCATCGACGTCGTGATTTCAGGCTGAGCAAGATGCTGGATGACGCGACGGGCCAACTTGATTGTGACCGCAGGGGCAGCGGCAATCTTTTGGGCCATCTCTATGGCGGTGTCATCGAGTTCTTCACGAGTCACGACGCGCGACACGATTCCAAGAGCGAGTGCTTCCTGCGCATTGAGCGAGCGACCTGTCAGCACCATGTCGCTTACGACGCCGTGGCCGCACATTTGAAAGAGCCGGCCAACGCCGCCAGTGTCGGGGATGACTCCGTGGCCCGCTTCAGGAAGCATGAACTTTGCATCTTCAGCAGCGATGCGAATATCGCAAAGAAGTGCACGCTGGAATGAACCGCCAATCGCCCATCCTTGGATGGGGACAATGACGGGAGCATCGAGATCAAACAGTTGTTGGATGCCCTTATGGCCGCGTGTCATCAATTCGTGATGAGTGAGGCCGGTGGTGTCGTTGCCGATAGAACCAACATCTCGACCTGACGACCACGAGTGGCCTTCGCCTCGCCAGACAACTGCTCGGACAGCAGGTGTGGCGCGCAGTTCACCGAGGATGTCGAACAACTGCTTGTCCATGTCGTCAGAGAAGGCATTTCGCTTCTCTTGGTTGTCGTTGGTGATGACGGCGATTGGGCCATCGATCTCGAGTCGGACCTGTCCACTCATGGTTCCCCCTGGCAGCATGCGAGCCGTCGCAGTCTTGCCGACTCTGCCGATCCGGGCGAACAAGTCGAAACCTTCGGCGGGGTGAGCCACACTTGAGCCAAACGAGGGGGAGCTATGCGCTGGAAAATCGGTGACGTCACTGTCACGAAGGTTGTGGAACTTGAACAGGAGTTGCCCCTGAAGGGGTTGCTTCCTGCTGCGACCGAGGAGGCACTTGCACCGCACCTTTCTTGGCTCATGCCCCATTTCGTTGATGACGAGGGGAACACCGACCTCTCGATTCACGCGTTTGTGGTTGAAAGCGATGGGCTTCGAATCATCGTTGATACATGCGTAGGTGATCGAGACATGGCCGGACTCCCAGGCTTTACTGGCGATCCCGCCTTTCTGAAGCGACTCGCCGCAGCAGGTTTTCCCGTTGAGTCGATCGACATCGTGTGTTGTACGCATCTCCATTTCGATCACGTCGGATGGAACACGCGTCTTGAGGATGGCAAGTGGGTGCCGACATTCCCCAATGCACGCTATCTCTTCTGTCGAGCCGAATATGACGCGTGGATGGCCGAACCAGGTGGCTATGCCTGGAATCTTCCCGACACCGTTGCGCCCGTCGTCGAAGCGGGGCTTGTGGATCTCGTAGATGCTGATCATCGGGTCACTAGCGAAATCAGGTTTGTGCCGACCCACGGTCATTCGCCTGGGCACATGTCGGTCGTCATCGAATCGAATGGTGAGCGAGCGCTCATCACGGGCGACGCGACCCATCATCCGGTGCAATGGGCCGAACCGAACTGGGGAATGAGCGGTGATTGGGACGGTCCAATGGGCGCCGAGACTCGCCGCCGGATGCGCGATGAGCATGGCGATACGGGCACGCTCATTCTTGGAACGCATTACGCCGCGCCAAGCGCTGGTCACATCGTTCGACGCGACGGGCAATGGCAATTCGAAGCCAGTAGCGAAGAAGGCTTCTGAAGTGGCGAGTGCGCTGTTCGATCTCACCGGCAAGGTCGCGCTAGTAACCGGAGCGAGCAAGGGCCTTGGGCGAGCGATGGCGTTGGGATTTGCCGATGCCGGGGCCGACGTTGTTGTTTCAAGCCGACGCGTCGACGCGTGTGAAGAAGTTGCCGAACAGATCAGGGCAAAAGGACGCCGAGCACTCGCAGTTGGGTGTCATGTGGCCGACTGGAGTCAGTGTGACGCTCTCATTGCTACAGCGGTCGCGGAGTTCGGCAAGATCGACATTCTGGTCAACAACGCGGGTATTGCTCCGGTTCCGCCATCGCTTGCCGGAGTTACCGAGGAACTGTTCGACAAAACGTTTGGGGTAAATGTCAAAGGTCCGTTGCGGCTGATGGCGATGGCTGCCGAGCACATGCCCGCTGGCGGATCGATCATCAACATCAGCACAAAAGCATCTCAACGACCTTCGCCGTTCACTGTTGTCTATGCCGGTTCCAAAGCTGCCCTCAATGCAATAACCCAGGCGACTGCTCAGGAGTTCGGGCCGCGCGGCATCAGAGTGAACGCGATTGTGTGCGGTCCGTTCATTACCGACAGTTTCAGCAAGGCGATTCCGACCCCTGAAGCGGCCGAACACCTGGCCAAGATGATCACCGTTGGTCATATCGGACAGCCCGAAGAGATCGTTGGAACTGCGCTGTTATTGGCATCTGATGCTTCGTCCTACATGACCGGCGCTCTTATCAATCTCGATGGTGGCGGTTCGTGAGCGAGGAACTTGTCAAGGTCGAGCGCCTAAGCCCTTGGTTAGATGGTCTTGGCCTTGAAGTCGGCCAACCGATAACAGTGGCGCCGCTCATGTCTGGTCGATCGAATGCGATGTTCACCATTCATCGTGGTGGCTCTCGTTGGGTGCTTCGCCGACCCGCGCTCGTTGCCATTGAACGTGCAGACGAAGGAATGCGCCGCGAGTTTCGAATTCTGGATGCGCTGAATGGTTCGAACGTGCCACATCCCGAAACCGTGGCGCTTTGTGACGACCGAAAGGTGCTTGGTTGCACATTCTTCTTGATGCAGCAGGTTGAAGGGGTCAACCCTGCGCCACCGTTGCCTGAGCCATTCACTGCGGAAGATCAGCCGAGCGTTGCGTTTGCGATGGTCGAAGCGCTTGCTGCGCTGCATGACTTCGATTGGAAATCAAACGGTTTGGCCGATTTTGGAAAGCCGGAGGGATTTCACGAACGTCAGGTTCAGCGTTGGACCTCACAATTGGCTTCCTATGGCGGACGCGAATTGCCACGACTCGAGAACGTCACGACATTTCTCTCCGCCAACATCCCCGACACATACCAACCATCGCTCATGCACGGCGATTTTCATATGTTCAACGCTTTAATCGCAGCAGAACCGCCAGGCAGGGTGACAGCAATCCTCGATTGGGAAACGGCGACGATTGGGGATCCGTTGCTTGATCTCATCGGCTTCTGCGAGATATGGGGAAAGGCGACCGCTGCGCCAGGTTGGCCCCGTCGGCAGGAACTCATCGCTCACTACCAATCGCGCCGTTCGATTGAGATGCCCAGCAACCTCGCGTATTACGAGGTTCTCTACAACTTCCGCATGGCGGTGCTCTTGGAGGGGATCTACCAGCGCTCCTTGCATGACTCGACGCGGCCGAACCTCGAAGACGTTGGGGCAGGGGCGATGGGGTTCCTCACTCGCGCTCTTGAGGTCCTGGACAACCACTGAACTGTGGCCGCGACATGCTTGGTTCGTGAGAAGTGTCAGGCCTGCGTAGCCTTGCAGTGTGTCTGAACCCTTTTATGTCACCACTCCCATCTATTACGTGAACGATGTGCCCCATATCGGCCATGCCTACACAACGGTGACAGCAGACGCGCTTGCTCGGTGGCATCGGTTGGCGGGAGATCCCACCTTCTTCTTGACCGGCACCGATGAACATGGTCTCAAAATCCAGCGATCGGCCGACGCCAACGGAATCACACCGCTCGAACAGGCTGACCAAACCAGCGCTCGGTTCAAGGAAGTTTGGGAACTGCTGAATATCAGCAACGATGATTTCATTCGCACCACCGAGCCGCGCCACATCAGCTCCGTACAGAAGTTCATGCAGGCGATTTTCGACAATGGTTGGATCCGTAAAGGTTCCTATTCCGGCCACTACTGCGTTCCGTGCGAGGCCTATTACAACGAAGCTGATCTGGTCGATGGCAATTGTCCGATTCACGGCCGTCCCGTCGAGTGGCTTGAAGAGGACAACTGGTTTTTTGAACTTTCGAAGTTCGAACAGCCCCTCCTCGATTGGTACGCAGCGAATCCGGGATGTGTGCAGCCTGAAGGAAAGCGCAATGAAGCGCTGGGAATCATCAAGCAAGGTCTTGAAGACGTTTCGGTGTCGCGCACCTCAATCTCGTGGGGCGTGCCTGTTCCTTGGGACGAAGGCCACGTCTTCTACGTCTGGTACGACGCGCTCATTAACTATGCGACCGCAGTGGGCTACGGCGATGATCCCGAACGTTTCGCCGAATGGTGGCCTCAGGTTCACCACCTACTTGGCAAAGACATCCTTCGATTTCACTGCGTGTACTGGCCCGCCATGTGCCTTGCCGCTGGCATAGAACCGCCGAAGAAATTAGGGGTTCACGGGTTCTTGCTCGTCGGGGGCGAAAAAATGTCGAAGACCAGTCTCAACCAGATTTTCCCAGCTGACCTCGTCGCTGACTTTGGGGTCGACGGATTCCGCTACCACTTCCTGCGTGATAACCCGTTTGGTCCAGACGGAGACTTCTCCTATGAATCGATGGTCACGCGTTACAACGCTGACCTCGCCAACAACCTCGGTAATTTGCTCTCGCGAGTTGCCACCGTTGTCGCCAAAAAATGTGAAGGAATCGGTCCTGCGCCTGCTGCAGATTCGCCGCTCGCGACAATTGCAGCGCAATCGTTGACTGACACGATCGCTGGTTGGAACAACATGACGCCGAGCATTGCGCTTGAAGCAACATGGCGTCTTGTCGGTGCGGCAAACGCGCATCTTGAAGCCAATGAACCTTGGAAGATGGAGTCAGGTTCTGCGGTTGATGCAGTCATGGGCGATGCTCTCGAGGTACTGCGCATCGTTTCGATCTTGGCCACACCGGCAATGCCCGAGACATGTGGGCAGATATGGGAACGAATCGGATTGTCCGGCTCACCGGTCGATGCTGGCGTCGCCGGAGCGAAGTGGGGCGGGTATCCCGGTGGTCGTCCCGTCGTAAAGGGCGATGGCCTGTTCCCGCGTATGGCAAAGCCGTCGGTCGGTTGACGGAGTAACGATGCGCTGGACAGATGATCACTGCCACCTCGGTGATGGTTCCGATAAGTGGCCCGAGGCCGCTGCCACGATCGCCGATGCCCATGAAGCGGGTGTCATGCGAATGATCACAGTCGGTTGCGATCTTGCATCATCGAAACTTGCGATCGAAGTTGCGAGTGCCTATGACGAAGTCTGGGCCACCGCTGGTGTGCATCCGCACGATGCCTCGGGTGGCATCGATGGCATCGCCGAACTTCTCGCTGACCCGAAGGTGGTCGCTGTAGGGGAGTGCGGTCTTGACTACCACTACGACCATTCCCCGCGTGAGGTGCAACGAGCGGTTTTCGCAGAGCAGATTGCGTTGGCGAAAAAACATGACCTGGCGTTAGTGGTGCACACGCGAGAGGCATGGGACGACACATTCGCGATGTTCGCAAGCGAAGGCGTACCCGATCGAACGGTGATCCACTGCTTTACCGGTGGTCCCGAGGAAGCGCAGAAGTGCCTCGATCTCGGGGCATGGCTTTCCTTTAGCGGCATCGTTACGTTCCCTGGTGCGCCCGAAGTGCTTGAGGCAGCCACCCTTTGCCCCCTCGATCGACTCCTCGTAGAGACTGATTCACCGTTTTTGGCCCCGGTTCCTTATCGTGGAAAACCGAATCGCCCGGCGCTCGTTCCCTTTGTGGGAACGGCAATTGCCGATGCGAAGCAGATTCCGGTGGCCGATGTGGCAGATGTCACATGGAGAAATGCCGCGATGGTCTATCGGCTCCCCGAGCAGGGAGAACGCGATCTCCCATAGAGGTCGGGCTGTTGTGGACAACTCGTCGCGATCGGCTGAGCAGGGGTTACGCGCATCTGAACGGCGGGTGTCTCAGGCGCCCGGAATAGTTGCGGGTCCCGGACCACGCTCCTAGGTTCTTCCCACGGCTCCGGGCGGAGTTTGCACTGTGCGGAAGCGCAGGGCTTCCTTCGTTCGTGTCCAGGATCTATTGCTCAACGAAGGATGCAGTTCTGAACACCTCCGTTCACCCGACGCAACGCCGACTGCTGATTGCACTCGTTGTCACGCTCGCGTGTTTGCCGTTGCTGGTGATCGACATGTTCCAGCGCTCGCCGAGCAGCGGTGCATCTCAAACAGCAAGCTCTACCGATCCGAGCCTCGTTGTTGCCTCTGTCTCGACCGAAGACTCGACCACGACAACCGTGGCCGTCACGGTTCCGGTCACAGCCCCGGCTCCAGTCACAACGGTGGCCCCTTCGACAACAGTCGCTCCGCGCCGGGTACCGACCACCACAACAACAACCCCGCGACGTGCCACGCCACCACCGGCGCCGACCGGCAATGCCGCTGCCTCGCCGAATCAGTGGGACCGACTCGCCGCCTGTGAAACCGGCGGAAACTGGGCAGCGAATTCCGGTAACGGATACGGAGGTGGACTTCAGTTCGCCCACAGTTCCAACTGGTCGACATGGCGCGCCTTTGGCGGCGAGGAATTCTCCGCTCACCCATGGGAAGCGACACGAGAGCAGCAGATCGTCATCGCCGAGCGTGTTCTTGCCAGAACCGGTTGGAGCGCGTGGTCCGGGTGCTCGCCCCTCTAGGCGAGATGAAGCGTTCTTGGTGTGTTTCCGATACGACGACTCTCGTCATTACCACTCGGCATCTGCGGGTGACGACGACCGCGGAAGTTTCGCGGTGACCGTATGACACTCACGCGTCGTGACATTACGGAACTTCTCGAGCGCCACGGACTCGAACCAAGTCGCGCGCTCGGGCAGAATTTTCTCGCGGACCCAAACACGGTGCGGCGCATTGTCCGACTCGCCGAAATTGATACGACTACGAACGTTGTCGAAATTGGACCAGGAGTTGGTTCACTTACGACGGAACTCGCGGCCACTGGCGCAAACGTTGTTGCGGTTGAACTCGATCGTCATTTGCTTCCTGTTCTTGCGGAAACAGTCGAGCCACTCGGAGTGCGCGTCGTGCACGGCGATGCGCTCGAACTTGATTGGGCCGAGGTCTTGCCCGCAGATCGCGTCTGGAATCTTGTGGCCAATCTTCCTTACAACGTTGCCACGACGATCGTTCTTGACCTGCTCGATGACGTTCCGCAGATCCAAACGATGCTTGTCATGGTTCAGCGCGAAGTTGGCGAGCGCCTCGCCGCTGGGGCTGGCGATGGCACCTACGGCATTCCTTCGGTGAAGTTGGCCCTCTGGGCGACGGCTTCCGTTGTGGCCAGAATTCCGGCCACGGTGTTTATTCCTCAACCGAGGGTTGAATCGGTAATGGTTCGGATCCAGCGCCGATCTGAAGCCATCGTCAACGTGGATCACGATGCACTGATGGATCTTGTGCGTACTGCATTCGGTCAACGACGAAAGATGCTGCGTCGGTCGCTTTCGACCAAAGTCACACCCGAGCAGTTCGAGGCCGCAGGGATTGACCCCTCAGATCGCCCTGAGCGCCTCGACATCGTCCAGTGGGGGGCCTTAACCGCCGCGGTACACGCCGAGGCGTGATTCGATGGGTGCCATGTCTGAGGGAATCTTGCGACTCTTTGCGCCAGCCAAGCTGACGACCTCGCTGAGAATTTTCGGTAGGCGGAATGACGGCTTCCATCTCATTGATGCCGACATGGTGTCACTCGATTTTGGTGATTGGCTTTTTGTGACTGAAGCGGAATCGCCGGTCGTTGAATTTTTCGATTCGCAAGGAAACGAACTGCACCTTGGCCCCGACAATCTCGTTTCGCGGGCGCTTCGACACGTCGGTAGCGACGTGAGTGTTCGGATCGAGAAAGTTATTGCCGCTGGTGCTGGGCTTGGAGGGGGTTCCGCCGATGCCGCTGCGATTCTCCATTGGGCTGGCCACAGTGATCCGGTTGCCGCGGCATCGCTTGGGGCCGACGTCGCATTCTGTGTTGTCGGCGGGCACGCACGAGTCCAAGGCATCGGTGAACTGATCGAACAATTGCCCTTTGAAGAGCGGGTCTTCACACTGCTCACTCCGCCGGTGATGTGTTCAACGCCGGCGGTCTATCGCGCTTGGGACGATTTGGGCGGACCATCGGGAGACAACGGCAACGATCTCGAGCCTGCAGCGCTAGTTGTTGCTCCTGAATTGGCCCGTTGGCGCGATGAGCTCGGCGATGCCGCCGGAGTCCGGCCTCGTCTTGCCGGTTCAGGCTCGACCTGGTTCGTTGAAGGTGACTATCCCGGCGAGGGCCGAGTCGTGGCGCACACGAGCCCAGCTCGCTAGTTCATTCTCCGACCGAAGCGGAGATTCTTGACCGCCTGCGAGGTTCTGGAGAGTGGGCCCGTACGCGGACCCACCCGGCTCTCGGGCCGGGTGGAGTCAAAGAGAACTATGGGCACAAAGGGCGTCAGGGACGCCCGAGCTCACTTACCTGCAGCTCGACGCTGGAAGCGAGTTCGCTTCAGCATCTTCTTGTGCTTCTTCTTTCGCATGCGCTTGCGGCGCTTCTTAATAAGAGATCCCATGGCGCAGCGACTGTAGCGGCCCGGGGCTCTCTTGTGCGAAACGAACTCCTTGCGGCCGCCGATCGGGGAGATCGTGACCGGTGGAAGCGGAAAAGCTCGGGGGCAGGGACTCGAACCCCGAATGACTGGACCAAAACCAGCCGTGTTGCCAATTACACCACCCCCGAAAGGTGAGGCCCCGGAAGGCGAGGCAGACCGTACTAGAAAGATATGCATGTCCCCGAGGCCGCTCTCTGCGATCGTGCTCGCCGCTGGCGAAGGCACTCGAATGCACTCTTCGCGTCCGAAACCCCTGCATTTATTGTGCGGAAGGGCAATGGTCCTCTATGTGCTCGATTCACTCGCTGGATGCGAGGTTGGCCGGGCTGTTGTGGTCGTCGGTCACGGTGCCGAGCGTGTGACCAAGAAATTGCTCGACGAGGCTCCAAATGTCTCGCTTGAATTCGTGGAACAGGAAGTCCAACGCGGCACCGGTGACGCTGTTGGTGTTGCCCTAACGGCGTTCAGCCCTGAAGAACTCGATGACGTCGAAGCCGACATCATCGTGCTCCCCGGCGATACGCCGCTCCTGCGTGCTGAAACCATCTCTGCGCTGCTTGCCACGCATCAGAGCACCGATGCTGCGTGCACGTTGCTCACCGCCCGAGTGACCGATCCCACCGGGTACGGACGCATCGTCCGTGGTCGAGATAACCGAGTCGACCGCGTCGTTGAACAAGCCGATGCTTCAGAAGCACAGTTGGCAATTACTGAGGTCAATACGTCGATTTATTGTTTCCGGGCCAGCGTCCTTGGTCCAGCATTGCGCCGAATCACTCCAGAGAACGCACAGGGTGAGTACTACCTCACCGATGTCGTCGAGGTGCTTGCTTCGGCGGGCTATCGCGTCTCTGCAGTTGTTGCCGAGGATGCTTTGGATACCACTGGAGTGAATGATCGTTTACAGCTGGCTGCGGCCGAGATGGAGCTGCGCCGCCGCACGAACGAGGCTTGGATGCGAAAGGGAGTCACGATGGTCGATCCCGGACGCACTTATGTCGATACGACGGTCGAGCTCGCTGCTGATGTGACCTTGTTTCCCGACACGATCCTCCAGGGTTCGTGTGTGATTGGGGCCGGGACCGAACTCGGTCCAAACACCCGGTTGGTCGATTGCCGAGTTGGGGCTCGATCAGTCGTGGAAAATTCGGTTGGTCGGGGAGCCGATATCGGCGACGATGTCCGCCTCGGTCCATTTGCAGTTCTCGAACCCGGAGCGATTGTTTCTGACGGCGCGCGGCCCGGACCGTTCTACACTTCACCAACAGAATGACCAATCAACGCACCGGCGAAAGAAACCGAATGGAACTCGTCACCAAAAAGCGGCTGCATATCGTCTCAGGTCGGGCCAATCTCCCGCTTGCCGAAGAAATTGCTGAACGTCTTGGTGTCGAATTAGGCGACGCGAATCTTGCAGAATTCGCCAACGGTGAACTTCATACGCGTTTCGGCGAATCGGTGCGCGGTACTGACGTGTTCATTATCCAATCGCATGTCGGCTCCGGAAAGATGACCGTTAACGACGCGATCATGGAACAACTCATCATGGTCGATGCTGCCAAGCGTGCATCGGCGAAGCGGATAACTGCTGTCGCTCCGTTCTATGGCTATGCGCGTCAGGACCGAAAATCCGAAGGTCGCGAACCAATTACCGCGAAGTTGATCGCCAACATGTTCAAGGCAGCCGGAGCAAAGCGCCTTATCTCTGTCGATCTGCACTCCGGCCAGATCCAGGGTTTCTTTGATGGACCTGTCGACCACCTCACCGCAATGCCGGTACTGGTCGATTACATGGCTGGTCTCGGCGATGACCTTGTGATCGTTTCTCCCGATGCTGGTCGCGTCAAAGTTGCTGAGCGTTATGCCAATCAACTTCATGCCGATCTGGCAATCGTTCATAAGCGTCGCGTCAAGGGGCAGAAGAACACCGTCGAAGCCCGTGACGTTGTCGGTGAAGTCGATGGGCGTATCTGTGTTCTTATCGACGACATGATCGATACCGGCGGAACGATCGTTGCTGCAGCTGAACAACTCAAGGCTCGCGGTGCGACCGAGATCTACGCGGCGTGCACACACGGCGTATTCAGCGGTCCCGCTATTCAGCGTTTGAACGATTCGTGTATTTCGAAAGTTGTTATGACCAACACCCTTCCGCTTCCGCCTGAAAAGCAGTCGGACAAAATCGAAGTGCTTTCGGTTGCCGGCATCATCGCCGATGCGATCGACGCGGTGTTCGAAGACACTTCCGTCAGCGAAATTTTCGACGGTCATAACCAGAGCTGAGTTCTGGTCGCGTCGAGAGAGCGGCGCGATCACCGCGCCGTTGCCTTGGCCAAGCCTGGGATTTCGTGGACCGCTGTCGGGGCGGACAAAGGTGTGAATGAGGGCGTCCGAGTCCGCCGCTGAGTGGTGAAGTCCCCCCAAGAACAGCCTCATGAAGAGCGAGTTCGCCTTCTCTGGGGCAGATCGGTAGGATTGCCACCCGTTTCACGAACGTCAGCCGACGGCGCGCACCAGCGCAGCCTCCAGGAGCCCCAATCATGGCCATCACCCTTACCGCATCAACCGGACGTATTGCCGGTTCCCGCTCATCGACCCGTCTTCGCACGGACGGTCTCGTGCCTGCGGTCGTTTATGGCTTAGGTCGCGATGCAATCGCTGTCTCGGTGCCGTGGCCCGATCTGCGTCGTGCGCTCACGACCGAAGCTGGGCTGAACGCTCTCATCACCCTTGATGTCGATGGCCAGAAGGACCTTGCCATCATCAAGGATCTTCAGCGTCACCCGGTGCGTCGCAACGTGCTGCACATCGATTTCCTGCGAGTAGACCCCGACGCTCCCGTGGCCGTTGAAGTTCCGCTCATCCTTGTTGGTGAAGCGAAGCTCGTTGAGGCCCGCAAAGGCATCGTTGATCAGCCGCTCAAGTCGCTCACCGTCAAGGCCAAGCCTGCTGACATTCCGAGCCAGATCGAAATCGACATTACGAACCTCGACATCGGTGTCGCCATCACCGTTGAAACGATCACCATGCCCGCCGGAGTCACCACCGACATTGACGACAGCGTTCAGCTCGTGCTTGGTCTTGCGACTCGATTCTCCGCTGAAGATGGTGCCGAAGCTGGCGAAGCTGGAGAAACTCCTGTACCGGGTGAGCCGGCGGCTGAAGTAGCCGTTGACGACGCCGAGTAAGTGGCCTTTGGCGGCAGGGGTGGCAATCGCCCCCGACGCGGCACGCCGGCTGACGTTCTCGTCGTCGGTTTAGGCAATCCCGGAAGTGAGTTTGATGGCACGCGCCACAATGTGGGCTTCGCTGTTATTGACCTGCTTGAACGCCGCCACAGCGGCCGCCTGAAATCGGGCAAGGAACGCGCCCTCGTAGACGAGGTACGAATCGGTGAGAAGCGTGTGGCTCTGGCCAAGCCGACAACATTCATGAACCTTTCCGGCGAATCGGTATCGCCTCTGGTTCGTCGCTTTGGCATTGAAGATCAAACAGCGCTTGTCATCGTCCACGATGAACTCGATCTTGCAACCGGCACAGTGCGAGTGAAGATAGGCGGGGGACTCGCTGGCCACAATGGTCTCCGGTCGATCAAAGCTCACCTTCACGACGATTCATTTGTTCGGGTGCGCATTGGTGTGGGAAAGCCGCCGAACAAAGACGAAGGCGCCGATCACGTGCTGAAGCGGGTCGGAAAGGCCGATCGTGAACTGCTCGACATTGCGATCGAAATTGCCGCTGATGCCGTGGAACTCATCGTGAGGGATGGCGCTGACGCCGCAATGAATCGCGTGAACGCAAGAACTGCCTAACTACCGATGGCTATAGCGAGGCTCTCGCTATGACGCCATCGCTACTTAAAAGGGCAGTGTGACCTGCCGCGGTAGCAGTTGGTACGCGGGGTTGAGAATCGTGAGCAGGCCATGGTGCTCACTGGCCATGCCGTCAACAACTAAATGTGTACCGAGTTTCACGCCGCCTAGCGTGCGCCGACCCATGAAAACCACCGTGACCCCACCCGTGGAATCGGCAAGGGTGAGTTCAAGACTGGCGATCTGTTCCGCCCAGGGCTGAATCCGAAGCGCCTTCACTCGGCCCGCAACCTTGACGTGCTCGCGCCAGACAATGTTGCTGATCGGCATCACTCCAGCAAGGGAGCGATCACCGAGATCATCGAAAGCAGCGCGGGTCTCGGCGAAACGTTCGGCCTCTAGGCGCTTTGAGTTCCGTGTGAAAAGTGCCATCTCAGTTATGAATATCTGAAGTGCCAGAGACCGCGCCGTGTTCAACCTTTTGGAGGTGCTGTCCCTTCGAGGTTTTGGTGAGGTGATATGGAACGAAAGTCACATTCGCATGTGGGACATCACTAAGAGCCTTGGCAATGCCATCGGCGGTGTGATCATGAAGTAAACGATGCCAACGCGAACGGTATTCACGACGCGGAATAAGAATCGAAACTTCAGTATCTCCATCGGCGGCGAGTTCGTGGACGACCTCGAGCACAGTGCGGTTAATTCGTCGGTCGGGGCATTCGCGAATGTCGAGCGGGAGTTGTTTGAGCGCAAGGCGGCTCCACTCGGCGGCGAGTTCCGCTGCACGGGTTTCGTCGACTGCGATGTGAACTGCCCAGAGTCGATCTGGGTGGAGTGTGCGGGCGTATTGGATCGCACGAGCTGAGGTGCGGTCGATTCTGTCGATGAGAACGACGACTGCGTGACGACGAAGAATCGATGCGGTAGCGGCCAGAATCGCGTCGCCCTCAAGTTCTGCCTTCTCCGCCTCGTACTGGTGGTTCAGACGAACGACAACCCAACAAAAGATCGGGATGATGGCGATGATCACCCACGCGCCGTCAAAGAACTTGGCGGCACAGATGACGATCGTGACCACGCCTGTGGTCAGCGCGCCCGCCCCATTGATAGCTAGGCCAGTTTTCCAGCCGGGTTCGCGAAGGCGAAGGTGGCGGCGGGCCATTCCTGTCTGAGACAGCGTGAAACTTGTGAAGACGCCCACTGCATAAAGCGGAATGAGTTTCGTGACGTCGGCGCCCAAGATGAGGACCAGCGCCGCGGCGGCACCAGAAAGCGCAAGGACGCCGTTGGAGAAGACCAACCGATGGCCTCGCTTGGTCAGCTGGCGAGGAAGGAATGAATCTTCTGCCTGGAAATGAGCAAGACGGGGGAAATCGGCAAAGCCAGTGTTTGCGGCCAAGACCAGGATGAGCATTGTGGCGAACTGCGTAAAGACGAACATGGCCTGTCCGAGTCCGCTGCTCCCATAGACAGCGTCAGCAATCTGGGCGATAACAGTTTTGCCTGTCACCGGGATGGTTTCGAGTTGGGACGCAAGCCACGAAACGCCGAGGAACATGAAGGCGAGCATTGTTCCCATGACCATGAGGGTTGAACGGGCGTTCTTCCATGTTGGATCGCGGAATGCAGGTACGCCGTTCGAAACGGCCTCGATGCCGGTGAGCGCGGCGCCGCCTGAGGCGAACGCTCGAAGGATGAGGAACCAACCGATTGCGCCAACACCCTCGGCCTCGTGAATCTGAGTGGGGTCGAGTTGATCAAGCGGGATTGGGTCGAGACCGCCCCCGATCGTGGC
>CAMCTW010000055.1 GCA_945878645.1 Bifidobacterium breve | reverse complement strand
CTGATTCGTCGAACCCGTCACTTGCTCCTTCGAAGATTCCTTCGAGGGTGGTGCCGGGCCATTGACCGGTCTCTTCACACAACGAGAGGATCTCTTCACGGTTGGCGCCCTTTGCTGGCACTGGGTCGCCATTCCCATCGCTATGCGAGGTTGAGCAGTCCATCGAAAGACCGAGGGCGCCCGCTTCAATCGACGCACCAAG
Source organism: Bifidobacterium breve (assembly GCA_945878645.1). GTDB lineage: Bacteria > Actinomycetota > Acidimicrobiia > Acidimicrobiales > Acidimicrobilacustridaceae > Acidimicrobilacustris. The sequence continues at coordinate 14,297 of CAMCTW010000055.1, read as the reverse complement.
CGCGCGCCGCATGTCATCGAGTTCACTCGGGGTTGCTGCTCGGAAATTCGCTTCCGCTCCGAGCACGTAGCGGCGAAGCGCACTGTGGCCGACCATGAAGCCAGCGTTTACGGCGATCGTTCCTTCGAGCGCGTCGAGGTACTCACCAAAGGTCGACCACGTCCACGGCACTCCTTGCTCCAGCGCATCGAGCGGCATGCCCTCGACCTTTGCCAGCATCCGTCGGATGTAGTCGGCATCTTGCGGGTGAACCGGGGCGATGCTGAAACTGCAGTTACCGCCGATCACCGACGTAACGCCATGAACATTCGATGGAGCGGCGAAGGGATCCCAGAAAAGTTGTGCGTCGTAGTGCGTGTGCATGTCGACGAAGCCGGGGCTCACTACGAGGCCAGTGGCGTCGAAGGTCTCGCGCGATTCCTCGTTCAATGTGCCCGGTTCGACAATCGCCACGATGCGGCCATCGCGAATGCCGATGTCGGCAGCGAATGCCGGCGCGCCGGTGCCGTCCACCACAGTTGCACCGATGATTCGATGATCAAGCACGTTTCCCCCTCTTAGCCCGACTCGTAGTCGGCGCTCACTGGCAAATCTAGGTGTTACTTACAGGGTGACGACGCCTCTGATGTTTCGTCCTGCGGCAAGGTCATCGACAGCGGAATTGATGTCATCGAGTTGGTAGCGCCGTGTGATCATCTCGTCGAGTTTCAGTTTGCCGGCTCGATAGAGATCGATCTGGCGAAGAATATCTACCGGCGGACTGCACATTCCGAACAGTGCACCTCGAATGGTTTTCTGCATTCCGCCAAGGGCCAACAAGTGAATCGGAATTGCCGCTGGTTCGGAATTGGCGGCCATGCCGGTGACCACAACTGTCCCGCCTTTTGCGATCGCATCGAACGCATTGGCGACATCGGTATTTGTCGGCTGACCCATGCAGAGAATTGCCGACTCGGCGCCTTGTCCGTCACTAATAGAACGGACGAAGTCGGTGGCTTCGGCGATCGTGGAATAGGTATGGGTGGCTCCCAGTGTTGTGGCCATTTCTCGTTTGAATTCCACGGGGTCAACAACGATGACTGTTGCTGCTCCGGCAAGAGCGGCACCTTGAACTGCACTCATGCCGACACCGCCCGCACCAAGGACAAGAACGTTGTCTCCCGGCCGAACTTCAGCAGCATTGATAGCGGAACCGAGGCCCGTGCCGACACCACAGCCCAGAAGACAGACAGTTTCAAGAGGCACGTCGTTTGGAATTTTCACCAGAGAGTTTTCCGAAACGACGGCGTACTGAGAAAACGTAGAGATCAAAAGAAACTGATGGAGGTCTTGCCCGTCGTAGTGCATGCGGTAGGTGCCATCAGGCATCGGACCGTTCTGCAGATGTGCTCCCAAATTACAGAGGTTGGTTCTGCCTTGAGCGCAGTACCGGCAACGTCCACAACTCGGAATGAATGAGGCAACAAAATGATCGCCGGGAGCGAAGCCAGTGACGCCGGGGCCGACCTGTTCAACGATTCCTGCACCTTCGTGTCCCGCACACATCGGGAGTGGACCGGCATGGCTGCCATCGAGGTAGTGAACATCGCTGTGGCATAGGCCGCTCGCAACATAACGAACGAGAACCTCATGAGCTTTCGGTTCGTCGACCTCAACCTCGACGACCTCGTAACGACCCGGGCTTTCGAATAACACCGCAGCGCGTGACTTCATTGCTTCCCCCACCTCAGGTTGTAAGACTCACTTTGGCCAGCATAGGGAAGAAGTCCATTAGGCCGCATCAAAAACTGATCGCAAAGCTCCGACTGGTTTGTCTTCGGGGTAGACGGTTTTCAGTTCAGCGCTAAGAGCAACATCGTCGACTCGAGCTAAGTCGAATCGGATCTCCGAGCCACGTTGTGCGAGATCATCGTTGAATCGGTCGGCAACATCTTGCATCGTGAGAGTGTTCTGCTTCTTTCGATCACGTTCAGCCGCAGTTTTGTAAACGTCGGCCTTCCACAACACGCTGAGTCTGTAGGTGTCTAGGGGCGCACGGAATACCTCTTCGTCGAGATCGGTGATAGCCCAATCGCCAGTGCCGTCGTTGACTGGTGCAAGTGTGGCAGCAGGAGTGAGCAGCAGTGATTGACCAGAGAAAGGTCCAATAGGGCCTACCTGATGGAACATTCCGTGGTTATCGCCGATCAACGCCGTATTCGCCATGTTGTCGGAGTGAACCTCGGGTGGATTGGCTGCACCGTTGGGCCAGTAATACAACGCTCCGCCCTCGACATCGTTTCGCCACCAAATCGCGGTTGCTTGAAGAATCTCGAACTCGTTGAACAAACCTGACCACAACATCGCCCGCAATAACCACATGGGTGTATTCGTTCGGTCACGACCGTGGAAGCGCGGGTTGTCAGTGTGTGCAGGACCGCCGCCGTCGATAGCGACCATGAGATTTACATACACACTTATCGGTTCAACAATTTCGGCGCCGTAATAGTGTTTCGCTGCTTCGATGTAGCCCGCATGTTGAAGAAATAGATCAGAGCCTTCAGCGGCAAAATCATCGTGGACCCAGTCATTCTGGAACCACATGGGTCGAGTCTTTTTCGTTGGGTCTGCGCCGGGGCTATACCAACCGCCAAGTGGCGTGTACGGAGCCTGTGATTCGAGAAGACGAACCACTTCGTTGAGATCGTCAATCACATCGTGCATGAGTACTGGCGGTTTTGAATAGCGGATTGTCATGTGCCCCCCCCGGGTGCAATCTGTCTGCGAATCTAGCGCCCACTGCCTTCGATGGTGGTTTGAAACGAAGCGGAAGCTATTAGTCCCGAATGGTTTATGTGTGCCTAGCCGCCTTACGGGGCCCAGTAGTCGCGGCGATCGGTAAACCACTCTCCGAGATCAATGGGCGGGTCAGGCAATGGCGTGACTCCGCGCTCAGCAATCAGTTTTTCGAAAAGTTCGGGTTGATCTCCCCAACTGCGGAAGTCGCCATCGGTGAGTTCGAGGAACAACGCGCCTTCGTCACCGGCAACGATGGGACCAAAGGCTGCGCCGAAGGGAAGTTCTATGTGGGTGCCGGCGGGGCACCAGCGGTCGCCAAACCACGCGCCGCCTTCAATCACGTAGACAAGGTGCAAGCCGAAGTGTCCGTGACGACGCACGATCATCCCCGGTGAATATTCGATGTACGCGCTCATGAAATCGGGCTGCAGGATCGGCCATTTCTCGCGCACGACAGATACCGAGCCATCAGCGTTTTGCTGATGCTTCACGTCGGTCCACTCGTACTCGCTCACGTGTGTCATCAACGAGTGAAGTCCTTCGACCTTTGGTGAAGGACGTTCACCACCCCAATCGCCGCGTGGATCAACAAACCAATCGCCAATTTCGAGCGGGGGATCGGGTAACGGTGTGATACCACGTTCGGCGATTTCGTTCGCGTAGAGCTCAGGCTGATCACCCCAGCCGCCGAACTCGCCGAAACTCAGTTCCCAACAAGTCAGCCCGTCAGGCCCGGCGATGATCGGACCGAATGCAGAGCCAAGCGGAACATGGATATGTGATCCGGGTTCGCAGGGTGTTGTTCCGATCCAGCCGCTTCCGCCGAGTACAAACACGACGTGGTTGCTGCGATGTCCGTGGCGACGCACAACCATTTCCGGTTCATAGTGAACGTGCGCTGAAAGAAAGCCGGGGCGAATGATCGGCCACTTCTCACGAACGACAGAAACGGAACCGTCGGCATTCTGCTGGCGCTGCACCTCGGTCCAGTCGATGTCGTCGATATGCCAGAAGACTGCGTCTACGCCGTCAACGTTTGGAGAGGCGTCATTGTCATGTGGTGAAGCGGTCATAAGGAATCTCCAAGAATCGATGGCTAATAATTACCGCTTGCGTAGACCGCCGTAGAGAATGCGCTGCACGAACACACTGAAGAGCAGCGGTTCGGCGAGCTTGCGCGGAATGCGGAAACGCTTGCCATTGGGTTGCACAACCGTGAGGCCATCATCTTGCATGCCGAGGATTGACCCCCATCGGTATTCGGCAGCCTTGTAGGGCTTGAGTTTGGTGGGGCGATTGCGAACGAGTTCTTTCACGTTGGTGACAACGATTCGGAATCCCCAGTTGCGAGCGGAACTGCGAAGCGGGTCACTCGCTGCGATATCACCGACCGCGAACACGTTTGGATGCTCAGGCATTCGGAGGTTCTTATCGACGAGCACGAAGCCTTCGTCATCAAGAACTGATGCCGGAAGGAACGCACTATGCGGTGTCACGCCGCCAAGCGCCCACAACGTGACATCGGCGTTAAACGGCTCCTGGCCGGTTGACCATGTAACGGCGTCGTGGGTGAGTTGGTCACCACGAAAGCCATTGGGAACAACGGCCCGATGATCTGGGTGAACAGTGACGCCGTCAGTCGCGAGTTGGCGGGCCATCCAGCGACGCACGCTGGGGTGATAGCCAGGCAGGGGCTCTTCGCCACTATGAAACAGGTGCACTTTTGAACGCCCGGCGCGAGCGAGATTGTCGGCAACGCTGACGCCAGTTGCTCCACCACCGACGACAGCGATTGTTCCAGCACCGTTGAGTTCGGCGTTGATTGCTGAGAGTTCCGTATCAATCGTGACGAGGTCTTCCAGGCGGTCATGGCGCCAGAAACCATTGGTCACACCAGTTGCGATCACGAAATAGTCGTAGATGATTTCTCGTGCCGAACCTGAAGCGAGTTCAACAGAAACTTTTGACGCGTCGAGGTCAACGGTTTGGATCCGGCCGTGAACAACATCGACCGAATCAAGTTTGCGAAAACGCCGATAGGGGATGAGGTAGGTACGTCGCCAGCGGGGTAGGTCTATAAGGCGTGTGCCCAGTTCCTGACCGCTCACTAATGCAGGTCGCGTCGATATCCCGACAACGTTGCAAGTCCGCGCTAATCGTGTGGCGATCAGCGCGCCGGTGTCGCCAAGACCGGCAACGATGACTGTTGGTTTTTTTGATGCCGCCATTGAAATCAGCCGATCATTCGCCGGTGAAGACCGGGTCGCGCTTTTCGAGGAAGGCACGAGGGCCTTCGCCGGCATCTTTCGATTGCATGACCTTGCCGCCGTGTTTCATCTCGATGGTGAACGCGTCGACCTCGGGCATGGCTTCGGTTTCGCGCAACGTTGCAAGAATGCCCTTCACAGCAAGTGGGCCATTGCGGGCGATGCGTTGAGCGATTTCTCGCGCCTTGTTGAGTGCTTGGCCGTCGGGGACAACATGATTCACGAGTCCGAGTTCATACGCGCGCTGGGCAGTGAGGTCTTCGCCAGTAAGGAGCATTTCTGCCGCTACCGCGTAACCGATTTGGCGGCGGAGGCGCACAGCAGAGCCAGCCATGGGGAATAGGCCGCGCTGGACTTCAGTGACGCCGAAGACTGCGCTTTCACCAGCAACGCGGATATCGGTGCCCTGAAGAATCTCTGTTCCACCGGCGCGGGCGTAACCCTCGGCGGCGAGGATCACGGGCTTGGTGGGGCGGTAAGTCTTGAGCCAGCCACCAAGAATGACCTCGGGCTGATCCTTAAAGCGCTGGAGCCACTCGTTGTCGACAATGCCTTCGCGGAGTCGGCCGATTTCGGCGAGGTCCATACCGGCACAAAAGGTGTCGCCTTTCCCGGTGAGGATGGCGACGCGAAGCGAGTCGTCGGTATCGAGGCGTACCCATGCGTCGTAAAGCCGGCAAAGCACTTCGGCATTCGCGGCGTTCTTCTTCTCGGGGCGGTTGATCGTGACAACCAGGACCGGGCCCTCAGCCTCGGTAAGAACAAGTGGTTCAGACATTTCGGGTACTCCCCCTGAGCGCATTGACCCCAGAGGTTTACTACGTCAGATCATTCAGTGTGACGGCGAGGGGACCTAGGGTCGGGGGTGATGAAACATCACCCCACCCAGCAGAAGATCCTCGACGAGACGATTCGGCTCATTGAGGCAAGTGGTGAGGCGAGTGTGCGCGTTCACGACATCGAGGTCGCAGTCGGGGTGACAGCTCCGTCGATCTACCACTTCTTCGGTAGCCGGGAAGGTCTTGTAGTCGCCGCCCAGGCTGAGCGGCTGTTGAGGAGTTTGGACGATTTCAACGACATGTCGGTAGTGATCTTGAGTCGGGTTTCGAATCGTGCAGAGTTGCGCGAAGCCGTCAGCGAAATCCTTGCATTGATCTACGATCCCTCCCGGTCTGTGTCTCGCCAGCAACGCATTTTTGCTCTCGGAAGTGCCGAAGGTCGGCCTGATCTTGCCGTGGCCATCGGAGAGGCAGCTCGGAGTTTCTTGCATCGGCTCGCAGCGAGTTTTCAGACCTATAAAGACAAGGGCTGGATTCGGCAGGATCTGGATCTCGAAGCGTTTATGCAGTGGTTGGCGGGACAGATTCTCGGTCGTATCTATATCGAGATCGGACGCGAGCCTGAGGCGCATCCGGCATGGGATGCGATCTCTCAAGACGCGGTCGCGTTCGTAGTATTCGGTTCACTCTCAGACGACTGACGCGAGAAGGCCGTGTCGGCCCGCATGTTTTATGCAGACAACGTAAGTAGTAGGTAAGGCAACCGTGAGATCGCGTTGAAGATGACAGAAAAACCTAAAACTGAATGAGTCTGCCGAATTCCAGGACTCGATCAGCGGGCAGCCCAAAATAATGCTGAGGATCGGCGGCATTACGCAGCATGACCGTGAACACCTCTGTGGGAATTCGTTTGATCAGATTCGATTCGACTGTCTCGACATTCATCGAATGGAAGATGAAGGTGCAGGTGTCGGGGTCGACCTCAGGGTGCACGAGGCTGACTTGTCGGACGACATCGAGAATGTCTGGTCGTTCCATGTAGCCGTAGGAAGCGGTGACATCAATTACCGCACCAGAAGTGATTTCTAGACGCATGGCATCTGTGACGTACGGCGTATCAGCCGTCAGGAGGTGCAAGACGACGGTCACTTCGTTGACAGCATGAACGAGCGCTATGCGTTGAATGAGGGCGATTGGTATTCCCTCTTCAACTGTTGGGTAGATAGCGACACCTGGGGTGCGGACGACATGCTGTGCTTCGAGGTACGCAGGCAATTCCTGTGCACTTGTTTCGAGCGACTCCAGATGACTGGCGAGACGCTTCCGGCCCCACTGCCAGGTGCTGAGAAGGGCGATGATGATGACAGCGATAACAAGTGGGAACCATCCTCCATGTGTGAATTTCGTGAGGTTGGAGAGAAAAAAAGCACCGTCAATAACAAGAGAAATTGCTCCGGCCGGAATCACTATCCAAAGCGAAACGCCCCACTTGTTGCGGGCGAGGATCGCAACGAGCACACCGGTAATGACGAAGGTTCCGGTCACAGCAATGCCGTATGCGGATGCGAGGCGCGACGAATCTTGGAATCCAATGATGAGACCAAGGACGGCGACCATCAGCATCCAATTCACGGCGGGCACGTAGACCTGTCCGCCTTCATTGGCCGAGGTATGGCGAACAGTCATCCGTGGGAGGTAACCAAGGCGAATTGCTTGCTGAGTCATCGAGAATGCACCGGAAACAACTGCTTGCGAGGCAATGACGGTCGCCGCCGTCGCCAAAATCACCATAGGTATCTGAAGTGCGTGGGGGACTAAGAGAAAGAACGAGTTTGTGACCGCAGAAGAATCGCGAAGTACGAGTGCACCTTGGCCGAGGTAATTGAGATAGAGGGCCGGGGCAACGATTGCGAACCACGAGAGTCGGATTGGTGAACGCCCGAACTGTCCCATGTCTGCATACAGCGCTTCAGCGCCGGTGACGCATAAGACGATTGCTCCCAGCGCGAGAAATGCGAGCCCCGGTTCGCCGCTAAAAAACGTGAAGGCATAATAGGGATTAATGGAACGCAGCACGCCCGGTGTTTTTATGATGCTGGTCAGTCCGAGGATCGCGATCGATAAAAACCACACGATCATGATCGGGCCAAACACCCGACCAACGCGGCCAGTCCCAAATCGCTGAACCGCGAAAAAAAGAAAAAGAATGACTAATGCGATTGGTATGACGAGTCTGTTCAGGCTGGGAGCAGCAACGCCGATTCCCTCGACTGCAGACAGCACCGATATCGCTGGTGTGATGAGGCCGTCTCCGTAAAACAGAGCAGCTCCAGTAAGACCGAGCAACATCAAGCCGGCACTTGCCCTGTGTCGCTTGACGGCGTTTGAAGCCAAGCTGGCGAGGACCATGATTCCGCCTTCGCCCTGATTGTCGGCCCTCATAACAATGACGACATATTTCACCGACACCACAAGCGTGAGCGTCCAAAAAACCATTGAGAGGGCGCCAAGTACGCGTGCCTCGACTACAGGAATCGTGTGTGCGCCGGAGAAGATTTGGGTAAAGGCATAGAGCGGGCTTGTCCCGATATCGCCGAAGACAACTCCGATCGCCCCAACAGTGAGCAGGCCGAGCCCTCGGCGCGGTCGCCGGTTCCTTTCACTGCTGATTTCTCCCACGTTGGGAGCCTAGTGATGGATCGTCGAACGCACGTCGCCGATGCTCACCAGATAATCGGGCCGGTTGCGTCAAGAGCCCGGCCTTCGCTGCGAACACCATTGGCAACCATGTCATCGGCGATATCGCTCCACAAAAGACGAAGTCGGTAATGGGGAACGCGCGGGAAAAGATGGTGAACGGCATGATGGTCGTGGCCGCGAATGAGAAATCGTGATCCGGCGAACACTGCGACTCGAGTGTCGACGTAGCGCCCAATCTTGGTGGCGGGATGATGCGGGAACCAGGCGAAGACGGTGAGCAACCACAGGCCCTGGAGCCGCGATGGAATGAACCAGAGCAGCAGGGCGGCCCACCCGTAGCCGGTGAGAAACGCGACGACGAGCACAAGTGTGGAGAAGAACCAGAAACGAAGTTGTATGAGACCGCTCTTCTTGTTGCCTGCATCTCCGGCCATTGATCGAAGCACCGATTGTGGGACGAGGCGGCGGGCCGCAGGTACGAATGCGAACAATGGGAGGAATGTCAGCATGAGAACTTGTGCATACCAACTTCTGAGCACGGTCCATATCGGTCCGGCGGTGTGATAATCCGGATCACGTTGCGGGTCGTTTGTGTGTGCATGATGCCTCATATGTGATGGCCGGTGAGCCTTGTACGAAAACCCAAGAGGTATCGCACAAAGCATTCCGATGAGGTCTTCAACCCATTTCCCTTTTGAAGTTTGACCCCAAATGTTTCCGTGGGTTGCTTCGTGCATCGGCATATAGAACGTCGAGGCAATGACGGTGTTGAGGATCAATCCCACCCAAAGCGGAATGGTGCCGTTGATGCTAAGAACAATGACGGCGATCCAAGCCGCGGAGAAAAACAGGAACGTCAGAATGATCCTCGGTTCAACTGCGCCCCAATACGGGGCTGCCTTTACGCGTTCGTCGCGAAGTGCGATACGCCGTTCGTTGTCGGTCATCAGTGTTCCAAAGGCTTTCAGTAGGGAAGTGTGTAGGAATTCTCGAATTCGTCCTGAAGAACCGTTGCGATCGTTGAGGTGGTGTCGACGATGAGTTCCTCTTCGAGCACTCGTGTGCGATATGACCAACCATCGGGAAGCTCAAGGCGTTCGCCAAGAGTCAAAAGAGATTCCGGGCTCATCGTGGGGTCGACGCCGGTGCACAATGCCTGCATCACGTAGGCGTGGCCCTCAGGGTTAATGAGTTCATGAATGGTCTGGCCCTCGTCCCAAAAGAAGATCACACCGCGGTTGACCTTGGTTTCGTTGTAAGGACCAAGTTTGGGAATCTCACCGAGATCAACAGTGGCGATCCGACGCATGGTGATTCCGTTGAAATCGCGAAGTACGGGTTCGGCGACGGCGACTTTCTGGCCGAACGCGTCCAATGTCCAGTAGCGCGGCCCGTTGAGCTTCACTCCGATGGCGCCCATGTCGGCGGCGATTTCCGTTGCATTGAGCGTTTCCCAGAGTTCTTGTGGGCAGTCGTTGATCAACTGGGTGCCAAATACTTCGGCCTCGAATCGTCCGTCGCGAGCGAAGACGCCTAGGACTTCGCCGTAGCGAACGTTGCGCATATCGGGAACAAGGCGTTCTGGTTTGTCACTCGTCATTGCCTACTCAGTTCTCTGGAGTCGAGGGGATCATTGAATAGCTATTTCCGAGATCATCTTGCATTACCTGTGCGGGGTTCTTCACGGTGACAAGTTGGAAATCATTGGTGAGAATTCGCGAACTGAATATCCAGCCAGTGGGCAGTGCGAGTTTGGAACGCAATGTGGGAAGCGTTGCGAGCGTAAGGCTTTGGTCTTTCTGCTGACTGAACGATTGCATGATGTAGCGCGCTCCATCGGGACCCGTCAGTTCAAAGATTTCCGTACCAGCGAGCCAGGTAAAAATCACCGAGCGGCTCACCGGATACACCGAATACGGCTTCGATTGGTCGAGAAGTGACCCGATCGGCACCGTTGCCTGTTTGTACATCTCGATTCCGCCAAAGTCGGCCTTCTCGAGCGAAGGCTCACCAACCTTCTCGACATGGTTGATCATCCAATGTCGAGGGCCGTTCAACATTGCCACTGTTGCCCCGTACTGAGCCGCAATTGCTTTCGGGTCGAGGGCTGTCCACTTGTCCGCAGGACACAGGTTCAGGGGGTACGTGTTGTAAACGGTGGCAACGGGCTGACCAGTGGCGAGGGAAACGAGGAGCACTTCGCAGTAGCGCATATCGCGCATGTCGTCTTGTTGTGGCGCGGTGGTCTGCGCAGGCGACTGTGTGGAACTGGAATTGGAACTGCACGCGCTGACCAAAAGAAAACCTGAAAGAAAAACTACTGAAGCGAGTACCCGGGGTGAACGATGCATTAGTTGATGTCCTGTTTCGTGAATTGGTCGATGATGTCAACGAGTCGATCGGAAGCGTCTTCTTGGATGAAGTGGTTCGCTCCGTCGATCACGACGTGGTGCTGATTGGCGGCCCCCGGAATTTCTCGCTGCATGCGCACATGAGCCCCCGCTTTATACGCAATCTGATCCTCTGATCCGAACACGGTGAGGAACGGTTTGGTCCACGTCGCGAGATAGGTCCACGTGTCGCGGCACATTGGAACGCCGGGGTTGTCGGGTTTCACGGGGATCAGAAACGGAAATGCCAACGGGGAGGCTTGGTAGGAACCGTCTGGGAAAGGAGCGTTGTACGCAGCGAGTTCCCCGGCGGAAAGTTTCCGTGTTGTGCCACCCTGAATCAACGCGCTGATCGGGAGAGCGTCGACACTGGCAACGAAAGCGAGCCATTGGTCAACGGCGGGCCCAGCGCCTTCACCGGTCGGCAGACCCGTATTCGACGCGATCACCCGCGCGAAGCGATCACCGTGAAATGGCAACAAGTTGAGACCGGTGATGCCGCCCCAATCCTGGCAATACATAGTGATGTTGGAGAGACCTTCGGCTTCAAGCCATTGACTCATCCAGTCGACGTGGTTGGCCAATGAGTAATCAGCTTTGTCGGTCGGTTTGTCGGAGCGACCCATTCCCATGAGGTCTAGAGCGATAACCCTGTGACCTCGTTTAGCCAAGTCTTGGATCATTGAACGGTGCAAGTACGACCATGAAGGATTTCCATGCAGCAGAAGAACGGGCGCAGCGTCTCGAGGTCCTTCGTCGACGAAATGGAACCGCAGACTCGTACCGTTGGCAGTTGTGATCGATCGGTAATGCGGCTCGAAGCCGTAACCCTCGAGATGTTCGAAGCATTCATCTGGTGTGCGAAGAAATTCCATGGGCCGAGGAATCGCTTAGGCAGTAACGATGGTGTCGACGAGGTTGTCGATGAAGCTGCGCAGTATGAGGATCTGGGCATCTTCAGCGTTCTCTGCAGCGCTTACGAGTGAGGCCATAGTTGCGTCGTCAGTGACGCGTACGAATCGGGCACGGTCGTAACGGCGTTCGTCGCCGATGATGACGCCTTCGACATCGAAGAGAGCAACCTGTGTTGCACCGTTGATCGATGCGAAGGAATCTTTGGACCCTTTATCGATGAGGAGAACAAGATCGCCATCGGTTGACGCGGCTTCATCGTGTGTGTTCGGGAGGCAGGAAAGGATGATTGTGAAGTCCATGCCCGCTTTTTTATGAACATGCGCCTCTTTGAAGTCTTTGCGTTCTTGCATGGCAAAGAAAGAAGCGCGAGTTGGGTACCGCACAATTGCGACTCGATCCCACTTGGGCGTTCCGAGCGGTTGATCTTTGACATCGCCTAAATACGCAACCGCAGCACCTACTGCTGCGAGCGGGCCGATGGGCGAATATGCGTCGTCGGCGGCTTTGCCTGAAACTGCTTCACGGCCGTCGTCGTAGTTGGCGACTTCGACGTACTTCATGAGGTTGAGCGCCCAGAAGCACCCATCATCTTCTGGTTTCATGTTGAGCCAACTACCAACGAGTTCGATGTTGATCTTTCCATAGGGGTGATCGAGTTGCTCAGCCATTAGTCGTCCTGTCTGGGAGTGAAGTAGTCGTCTACGTGGAGGCGGTTTATGAGTCGATGTGGAGTAGTGCGCGTAGTGAAATGAGTAGGAGTTCTCGCGTTTCACTTAGGGAAAGAGCGAGATCAACTTGGTACCGGTCGAGTGAATCAAGTTGCGTAAGCACGTCGATTGCGTTGATCGCTGCGTTTCGCTGCGCCACGCTCATCGCCTCGAATTCCTGGTCGAAACTCAGTTCCACCTGTTCCCGAAAGATTGATTTACGGAAATCGATTTGTTCACGGATGACGGGGTCGCTTGATGACTTAATCGCCATCGCTCGTGCGGTTGCTCCGATTGCTTCGTGAACCTTCAGGCGGGAGTCCACAAAGCGGGTAAGGCGAACGTCGGGTTCGCCCTTGCCGATGTCGGCAATGTGAAAGAGCGGAAGGATCTTGAGTTGCTTATGAGCGATGATTGCTCGGACAAGTTGGTCGCGGTCTTCAAAGTACCGATACACCGAACGGGCAGAGACTCCTGCTCGGAGTGCTATCTGCTCGGGCGTTGGCTCAAGGTTTTCTTCCTCGAACAATTCCAGTGCTGCCTCGAGCACTGCAGTTCTTCCGCGATCGCGACGAGCGGTACGCCCATCGGTTGACGGTGAATTCGTTGAGTTGGGGAGAAGTGGAGTGTTCATTTGTTCGTCCCAGAATGGATTGAGCAGATGAATCCCTGCTTCGGATCGGGTCGTCCGCTGATCAAGGTTTCGTAGACGGCGAGAACCTCGTCGTTCCCAGCAGCTTGAGAGAATTCAATCCAGGAGTCACACCATTCGGAGTAGTTGCTCCAAGCGGTTCCAATACGACGATCGAGTTCGTCTCGGCCCCATTCTTTTGTTCGCTTCGAAATCTGTGTCGGAGCGAAAAGGAATTCAGGGCGAGGGGCGGCAAGTTCGCTGGTATCGGTCGCAATGTGATCCCAGTTGGTATTTCCAACAACCATCGAATGGTTGAGGACGCCATCAAGATGAGCGTGGACCGCTCGGAGTAGATCTTGGTTCCCAGCGATGTCGACGTATGCCGATGGGACCTTCGCGATTTCGTTGACGTCTTCATAGACAACAACTTCTGAAAACACTGCGAGTGATTCGACGAATTCCCGGTTTCCAGTAGAGGTGAGTCCGACTGTCTTTATCCCTCGTTGTTTTGCGAGGTAGGCGACGCCGATAGCGGTTTTGCTCGATGCACTCGAAACCACGACTTGCGAAGCACCGAAGTCTTCGTTGTCTGTCAGAAAGTCGTCGATGACGAAACTCGTGAAGAAAAGTGGATAGAGCACCATTTGCTGTGCTTCACGGCCGGCGCGGTACGTCGGGTCGGTGGATGCCTTTTGATAACGGTTGTACGCGCCAGCAAGCCCAACCCGATGTGGAGCGATATCGCTGAGCCCGCGATCATCGATTTTTCCTGGAGTGATGATCGTTTCCTCACCCATCGGGAGAAAACCAAACAGACGCTCGCCGATTGCCACGTCTTCGCACTTGCTTTCAACGATTTCGGCGAATCCCCAAGTCGGGATTCGGCCCCACTCGGAAGGAGAATCGGAGGCGGGAAAGACATCCCAGTAGCGCAGCATGTCGCCAAAGACGCCGTAGGTGATGTTGTTCGTTGTCAGTGCGAAGTGGTCGATTCGCAAACGGCACTGACCCGATTCGAGAGGAGTGGCTTCATCAGCGGCAATTCGAGTGCTGGCCAGATCCTTGCGGTTGGTCTCGATCGTCATGCACGTCACCTTCGGGAGAGTTCGCCCTGTTTCTTACTGACT
>CAMCTW010000054.1 GCA_945878645.1 Bifidobacterium breve | reverse complement strand
CCAAAAGACATCGGTGAGGAACTGCTCAAGCGCTTTGTGCAACATCGGTCCACGCCAGATGACGGGCTGATCTTCCTCGACAAAGAAACCCATCGAGATGCACCGAACGCCATGCGCTTCGGGCGGAACAATCATCTCGTCAATGATCGTGGGTGTGTGATCGACGCCCAACATGCGCGGAATCGAGAAACCCCATACATCGGCGTCGACAACTGCAACTTTGTGCCCGCGTTGGGCAAGCGCAATTGAGAGATTTGTGGTGATCGATGATTTGCCGACACCACCCTTACCTGAAGCAATCAGCAAGACACGCGTAGAGCTCGACGCGTCTGCAAAAGGAATCACCCGACCTTCGGCATGACCGTGAGCCTGATGTGTTCCCGCAGTCGATGCAGGATCACCGTGAAGGAGTTCGCGAATACCAGCGCGTTCCTCATCGGTCATGACAGTGAAATCAAGATCGACGCGATCGATTCCATCGAGCGCAACAATTGCATTCGTGACTCGATTTTGGATTTCGTTGCGCAAAGGACAGCCAGCAACCGTGAGCGCAATCTGGATGGCCACGACGGGGCCATCGATCGCGATGCCGCGAACCATCCCGAGGTCGACGATGCTTCGGTGCAGTTCGGGGTCTTCAACGGGGCGAAGTACCTCGATGACATCGGCATCTGTGATGGACATTTAGGGGGTCTCGCTTCGGGTCGGGGAATTTCTCCTACGGCAATAGGTAGAATACCGAGGTGGAACAGGCGACCCTCAGTCCGACCGAATTCAGTTCGGTGGTTACGGCCATTACATCGGCCTTTGGCGATCCCACTCGCCGCGAGATCTACCTGTTCGCCCGAGCTTCTGAGGCCGGAGTTACCGCCAGCGCTGTGGCCACCCAGTTTGATCTTCATGCCAACGTCGCTCGCCATCATCTCGACAAACTCACCGCTGGTGGGTACCTCGAAGTCGCTGTTGCCCGCGGTGGCACGGGTGCCGGTCGCCCATCGAAGCGCTATACCGCGACTACGAAGGGCGATCACCTCGATCTTCCCGTCCGACACGACGACGTACTGATCACTCTCTTGGGACGCGCGCTCGAGATGCTTCCGCGCGATCAGGCCGAGGCCATGGCCGAAGAGGTCGGTATCGAATACGGCCGTCTCATGGCGCAACGTCTTGGCGAAGGAGTCGATCGCAATCAGTCAATTCAAGCAATCTTGCAAACTGTTGCCGACGCGCTCACTGCCCAAGGATTCGCGGCGCATGCCGAACGCCGCAATAACGAACTGCGCATCGTGTCCGAGCACTGTCCTTTCGGCGATGCGGTTATGGCGAATCCCGTCATTTGTGCCGTTGACCGCGGAATGATGAAGGGCATGGTTGCCGAACTTCACGGTGGCGATGCCACGATCGCACTCGAATCGTCGAAGCCCATGGGCGACGATGTGTGCATCACATCACTCGAAGCCTGACGGCCGTGGCTCGCCACTATCTCGATCACGCGTCGACCTCACCGCTCCGAGAGACCGCGTTCGCCGCATTCACCGAGGCGCAGTCGATGCTGGAACAAGCATCGATCAGTGATCCAGGTCGCATCCACCAAGAAGGCATGACCGCCCGAGTGCTCCTCGAAAATGCTCGTGAGCAGATCGCCAGCCTTCTTGGAGCAAAACAACGAGAAATCATTTTCACCAGCGGCGCGACCGAATCCATCGCTTCCGCAACGTGGGGCGCAGTTCGCCGCAGCATGAACACAGCAACCTCACCACACGTCGTGCACTCTGCTGTCGAACACTCCGCCGTTCGGCGATCAAGCGAAATGTTTGCGACAGCATTTGGCGGTTCCGTCACTGTCGTGGGCGTCGACCCGACTGGTCGCATCGATGTCGACGAATTCATTGCCGCGCTTACACCCTCGACCTCGCTCGCGCACCTGCAGTGGGGAAACCACGAAGTCGGCACGTTGCAACCGTTACGCGAGATCGCCGGCGCGTGCCATGACCGCGGAATCCTCCTACATGTCGACGCAGCCCAAGCCGTAGGTCATGTCACAGTCGTACCAAGCGAACTCGGCATCGATCTTCTTTCGTTCAGCAGTCACAAGTTTGGCGGACCCAGTGGAATCGGCGGACTATGGATCCGCCAGGGATTGCGACTCGAACCTCTTCTCACCGGTGGTGAACAAGAACGAGCACGACGCGCTGGTCTTGAGAACATCGCGGCAGCGATCGCCTTTGGTGCCGCGGCCCAAGAACTCGATGCGGCAACACTCGCCGCCGAATCGACTACCGCTCGCCAATTACTGGCAACAGCCGTGAGCAATCTGACAGCGATCGATGGCGTATCGCTTCTCGGTCCCGCCAATCCAGATCTCCGCCTACCCCATCTCGTGTGTCTCGCTGTCGCCGGCGTTGAGCCTCAGGGAGTCGTCCTCGGTCTCGACCGCCGCGGCATTGCGCTGCACTCAGGCAGTTCGTGTGCTTCCGAAGGACTTGAACCGTCACCAGTGCTTGAAGCTATGGGCGTCGATGCTCAGCGGTCATTGAGGGTTTCGGTCGGCCACAACACCACTAGTTCTGACATCGATGCCCTTTGCCAAGAACTACCCCAAGTTCTGCACGACCTTCGATCCCTTGCTCAGTAGCCAATCGACGACGCATCAGTCGTCACGAAAACTAACGGCGCTTGGTTGACTACGTTCTTGGGGTGACGATCTTCCTCATTCGCCATGCTCATGCCGGCAAACGTTCGGAATGGGCATCTGATGATCGCTCGCGGCCTTTGTCCGATCGCGGGATCAAGCAATCCCAAGCGCTCACTGCAGTCGTCGGTGACATCGTGGTTGGGCGCATCGTCTCGAGCCCCTACGTGCGATGCATGCAGACCGTGCAACCACTCGAAACCAAATTTGATCTCACCATCGAAACTTCAGACGCGTTCGCCGAAGGTGCCGACGACGAGATCGCCTATCGCTTGCTACTCGCACTGAATGACGATGACGGAGTGGTCTGCAGCCATGGTGACGTCATCCCCCGTCTTCTGCGCCGGCTCGTTGCCGACGGCATGGACACAGACGGCTCACTGATCGACCAAAAGGGTTCGACGTGGATCATCGAAATGCGAAACGGCCGACCATTCCATGGCCGTTATGTTCCGCCGTCAAAGTGAGAGGATTTAGCTCGTACGACGTGCAGCGACGTCGTCTTTGACGCTATTGACCATCTGCGTCATGTACAACGGAATCTCATTCATGTCGATTGCATCAAGATCGATCTTGGCTGCAGCCCACTCGCCAGCGTTGCGTTGCAAAATCGCTCGGAACACTCGGGCATCTGAATAGGTGGGATCAGTTGCGATCGCTTCATTGAGATACTCCCGCGCCTTTACATCGAACTGAGCCCCGACGGAAGGCTCACTGCTTAACGCGATCGTGTGCATTACCCAACCGCGGTAGGTCATCGCCTCGACGTTGGTGGGAGAAAGCTGCAACGCCTTGTCGTAGGCCTGCACTGCGTTTTCAAACTGCTTCAAGGCCTTCGCCGAATCGCCTGCCTGCAGCGATGCTTGGGCCTGACCGGTGAGTCCCTGCGCTTGCAAGATGAGGTTGGCGCTGTCTTGGCGGGCTTCCCCAGTGAGTCCTTGCCCAGGAGCTCGAGTTCCGGCGTTGCGAAAGACCACCCAACCAGCACCAACGGCAACGAACCCAACGACGACCAATGCGAGTGCAGTTCGCTTCCAATCCCGTTGCGGCCTTAACGCTTTTACCGTTGCATTGCGATCTTCGACAGCACGGATCGCCGCAGCAGCGCGAGCGGTGTAGTCATCCTTTAGTTCTTCGTAATCAGCATCGTCGACATCGCCCGCTGCATGCTCGCTCTCGAGGTCTTGCAAAGAGCGAAGGAGGAAATCTCGTTCCTCTTCAAGCGCAACCAAAACATCGGGATCGAGATCGCGACGCCGCGGTGCGCTCGTAACCGATTTTTTGGGCGCCGGCTTCTGGCCTTCTATCGCCAACGATTCACGTGCCGCTCGACGAGCTGCGGTTCCGCCACCACCAGTGGGCGTTGTCACCGAGATGCTCCCTCGCCGTGAGGATCGTTATCGATATCGGAGTCATCTGCTTCCGCCCGCAACGCAGAGTCGACAAGTTCCCTGTCTTCATCGGTCGCCCGTTCCGCCGGCATCGTTGACCATCGTCGAAACACAATCGCTAAGGCTGCGATACCGATTGCGAATGCAACGATTGGAAGGATCCACACGAGTGCATTCACACCCGAGGCCGATGGCGTCAGCAAAATCCCTTGCCCGTACTTCGCGGCATAGAACGAGCGGATCTCCTCGTCGGTCTGGCCTTGCTGCACTTGTTCGGCGATCTGGCGGCGAATCTCTTGGGAAGCCGGGGCGTTTGATGCAGCGACGGATTCGCCCGAACACACTGGGCATTTCACCGAATTAGAGATCGTGGTCACTCTGTCTTGTGCGGTGGGCGCAGACAGCGTGCCGAACGTTGCAATCGAGAGAACTCCGACAGCGACGACGAAGAGAGCGATCCATGGGCCCCAGCGGCGGAGCGGAGAACCTTTCGCGATCAACGAACTCATTTTGTCCCCACCCCGGCCACGCCCATCCCGCCATTGTCAGCAATGACCGTGTCGAGGTCTGATGCAGTCACGCCACCAAAGAAACCGGCGACAACAAGACCACTCGGAGCAACCATGTACGACTCAGGAACTTTCGTGACGCCGTAATCAAGTCCAATCAATCCGGTATCAGTAGAAATCACAGGCCAGGTATTGCGTTCCTTCACCCAATACGCGCTAATCGATGCCGCATCGTCAGAGAACGCGACGCTCACCACTTTTACCGGGTCGGCCTTGTGGGAATCGACAAACTGTTGGATCTGCGGATTTTCGAGTCGACAGGGAGTGCACCAGGTTGCAAAGAAATTGACGAGCACCCACTCGCCTCGATGATTGGCCATGCGAAACGTTGAGCCGTCGAGTGTCGTGCCCGAAAAATCGAGTGCCGCTTGACCAACAACGCGACTTGAGATCGGCGTGCTTGTCCCACGCGTGGCAAGCAGTGCAATCAGCCCAACTAACAAGATGCCAACGATGATTGCGGCGTTGCGAGCGAGTTTGCTACCGCCGCGTGGCGAAACGGATTCTCCCGACGCGGCCGTCATGGGGTTACTCCGGTCGGTTCCTTTGGCGGTTCCATCGATAATGGCGCCGACACTGCATCAAGAGGATTTCGCCGCCGTCCAGGGAAGACAGCAAGCAGTGTTCCGAACGCCATCACGCCACCGCCGATCCAGAGCCAGATGATGAGCGGCTGTACCGTCACTCGAATAGTGACTGAACCGTTCTCGCCATCTCTGATATCGATCACCGACAGTGCGACGTCATCTTTGAATGTCGACCGAACCGACGGCGTACCAATGGTCTGATTCCCATTCGCGAACTTATTGAGCGACGGAGCCCACGGACCAGTTCCATCAATACGGATCAAGACCTGATCGACAATCTTTGCCGACTCCTGCTTTCTGTTCTGGCCTTCATAAACAAGCGTGTGCCCTGCGAACTTCGCCGATTGTCCCGGAGTGAGCGTGAACTCTGCTTGGCGCACGTAACTCGAGCTTGCGGCAAACGCCATCGCAATGATGATGACGCCGAGGTGAACAACCATCCCGCCGTTTGCTCGTCCGACGAATCCGCGCCATCCCTGACGACGAGTCGCAAGGGCGATCTGGCGTCCAGCCGACCCGGCGGCGAAACCTCCGAGGCCAAAGGCCAAGACTGGAATGAATCCGCGCGCACCCACGACGACTGAGAAGACCATTGATCCGACGCCGATCCATGCGGGCCAGATCAAGCGATGACGAAGAAGTTCCGCGCTGGCTTTACGCCACGGCAACACCGGTGCGATCGCCATGAGAAAGAGCAACGTCAACCCGATGGGCATGGTCATGCGATTGAAATACGGCACTCCCACTGACACCCGATCGTCGTTCAATGCCTCGACCGCTAGCGGGAACAACGTTCCTAACAAGATGACGAAAGCGAAAGCGGCGAACAGAACGTTGTTCGCCAAGAACGCTCCTTCGCGCGAGAGCGGTGAATCGATACGCCCCGGCGATCGAAGCCGGTCACCTCTCCAACCGATGAGTCCCACCGTGGAGAAAACAATGAGTGCAAAGAAACTAATGAGAGCGATACCGATACTTGAGGTTGTAAACGCGTGTACTGACTCGAGCACTCCAGAACGAGTAATCCACGTGCCGAGGATTGTGAGCGCAAACGTCGCGCATAACAGCGAGATGTTCCACACCCGCAACATGCCACGTCGTTCTTGCACCAAGACCGAGTGTAAATACGCGGTACCTGTGAGCCACGGGAGCAACGACGCGTTTTCGACGGGGTCCCAGGCCCAATAGCCACCCCAACCCAGTACTTCATAGGACCACCACGAACCAAGAATGATGCCGACGGTGAGAAACCCCCACGCAATCAATGTCCATCGGCGGGTTGCAAGTAACCATCCTTCGCCGACGCGACCGGTGACCAGCGCGGCGATTGCAAACGCAAATGGAACAGTGAATCCGACGTAACCGAGGTAGAGCATTGGTGGATGAAACGCCATCAACAGATTGTTCTGCAGCAACGGATTGGGCCCCGGCCCGTCGAAGCCAGCCGGTGGCGAGAAACCCGTGAATGGATTCGCAGGTCCAGCCATGAGCCCGAAGAAAAACACACAAACAATGAGCATCGTTAAGACAGCCCAACCCACCAGTGGATCGGCCAGCCGTTTGCGGAACTTCAGCACGACCGCAACGAGGTACCCACCGAGAATTAGCGCCCACAAAATGATTGATCCTTCAAGCGCTCCCCACATGGTCGCGAAGTTGTAGAGCGCCGGGGTCTTTGTTGATCCATTTTCAGCGACGTACTTCACGGTGAAGTCTCGGGTAATTAACGCGCTCTCCATCGCACACGCGGCGACAAATCCACCGAGAAAGACCAGCGCTGCATACCAACGCGAAAGACGAACAAGATCGGGGCGTTTACGGATAAGTCCATACCCAACGGTGATTACCCCGAGGACGGCAGCAGCAAGACCAAGAGTGACTCCCGCTCTTCCGAGTGCGAGATTCACGAGCCGCTCCGCATTGTGGTGACTGGGACCTGCCCGTTCGCCTCGGCCTCCTTGAGGCGTTCTTGTTCCTTCTCTTTGTAGACCTCGCTGTGCTTCACGATCATGAGATCGGAGTCATAGGCGTTCGTGCCATCGGCATCGAAGCGACCTTCGAGAAGAACCGTTTGATTCTCTTTGAACATTTCCGGCGGATCGCCAACATGGTGAACCGTTATTGGAACTCCGTTATACGAAATCTCAAATGTCACGCCTTCGCCGGTTTGAGCGATGGTCCCCGGGACAACCGTGCCCTGGAGGCGGAACCGCCTCACGCCCAGTGAATCGCGTTGGGCAACCGCTTCATCGGCGTTCCGATAAAAGGTGGTGGCACTTCCGAGCGCCTTGACCATTACGAAACCACCAATCGCAACAACTGCAACCAAGATCACCATGGCCGGAACACTCACGCGACGCTTTCGGCGCACTACGGAAACCGCATCGTCGCCGCCTTCTGAATCTGGGCCAGTACGCGGGGTCAGCTCCATCGACGCTTCTCCGGTGGAACTTTTTTGCTCAAGCGGCGACCACGCACAACGGTCGCAAACGCGTAGGCGCCCATGCCGCCGAACACGACAGCCCAAGCCGCCGCTACGTACGGCCAAGTTCCGGTGGCTTCACCGAGGATCAAAGCGTTGCTCACAAGACCACCCCTTCGGCACGTCGTTCGGCGATTGCGGTGTCAAGACCTTCGGCATCGACCTGCTCTTCGAGCCAAGCGACACGGAATCGGTGAATGACCATCCAAATGAAGGAAAGGGTGATCGCGATGAAGCCGGTGAAGAGAGAAAAGAGCATCAAGCCCTGAATCTCTGCCCCGGAGAGGGAAAGCGTTGGTGTCTGATGCAACGTGCGCCACCACTGCACTGACTGGCGGACGATGAAAACATTCGGAACAAGCAGCAAACCCACGATGGCGGCACGCTTGGCTCGTACCCCGTAATCGGCAGCGATGCCTCGCACCGCGAGATATCCGAGCAAAAGAAGCATGAGCATCGCTTCAGAGGTCAGACGCGCATCCCATACCCAGAACACTCCCCATGTGGGGCGACCCCACAACATTCCCGTTACAAGCGTGAACGCGGTGAACAACGCGGCAACTTCAGCGCTGGCGTAAGCGACGAGGTCCCACCATCGCGACTTTCGCCAGAGGAAGACCGCCGAGCCAATAGCGGTCAGGAAACAACCGACATACGAAAGCGTTGCGGAGGGAACGTGCACGTACATGATGCGGACTGCATCACCCTGATTTTCGTCTGCAGGGCTGAGGATGAGTCCGAAGAGCACGAGCACACCGAGCGCAACAAGCGTCACGATGCCGAGAATCATTGTCGTGCGCGAGCCAGTGGAGGTGGGCCCGCTGTCGCTGGCCCCAAACGGCCCGGCGGTCTCGGTGGTCACGATTCCTCCATCAAGGGGCCGAATCCGAAAATTCCGGCCACCACATACACAGCGGCGAACACACTCATCAACCCAACCCACGGCCAGCCCTCGGACGGTGTTCCGCTGAGCGCTGCCTCGAAGGCACGGGTCGCTCCGATTAACACCGGAGCGAGTACTGGCAACAGTAGAAGTGGCAAGAGGGTTTCACGAACTCGGAGACCCGCAGCCACAACGCCGAAGAGAGTACCGGCGGTCGAGATGGCCGCGGTCGCGACCACGATCGTGGCAAGGAGGAGAAGCCAGCCCGTGATTGACGTGCCGTAAAGGACAGCAACCCCAACGCCAAGCAGCATTTCAAGCACCAGCAGCTGAACCGCCACAGACAGGGTCTTGCCGAGATAAATGCCCGCTGGAACAAGGCCGGAAAGTCGAAGGGCATCGGTCACACCATCGGCGGCCTCGACCGCAAACGATCGCTGCATCGCCAGAAGTCCGCTGAACAACACC
This sequence comes from Bifidobacterium breve, assembly GCA_945878645.1. Taxonomy (GTDB): domain Bacteria; phylum Actinomycetota; class Acidimicrobiia; order Acidimicrobiales; family Acidimicrobilacustridaceae; genus Acidimicrobilacustris. Next base: position 5,640 of record CAMCTW010000054.1, on the reverse strand, counting down.
GCTATCCAATAGAGACCCGGAGTGGCCTTTTCGAGAAGACCACGATCGGGATCCAGAGCAAAGGCGAAGAGAACCAGAACCAAAAGAGCGAAGGGGACAACCTGATTCAGCGCAACTCTGGATCGGATCTCAAGCTTGAGGTCTTTGCGAGCGATCAGCCATGCGTCATGCAACATGGCCATCACCGCCCGCGCCCGAATCGTCGAGAGCAACTCCGCCGCCAAGCGTCACGATTTCGTCGGCCAGATCAATCGCTCGATCCAGTTCGTGTGAACTGAGAATGATCGTCGCCCCCGCGGCGGCCGCGTCACGCACGAGTTCATCGACGACGTCGCGACCTTCTTTGTCGAGACCTGCATGCGGTTCATCGAGCAGCCATAGTTCGGGCCGACGAGCGATCAAACATGCAAGCGAGGTGCGGCGACGCTGACCTGTGGAAAGGCGACCGACAGAAACATCGCTCAACCTTCCATCAAGGCCAAGACGAATCATCGCCGATTCGGCATCGGCAAGGACGGCGCCAGCGGCAAGCGTCCAAAATCGCACATTGTCGGCAACGCTGAGTTCGTCATAGAGGCCGGTGCCATGCGCAAGTAATCCCACACGATGGCGAACCGACTGGCGATCGACGCGAAGGTCAACACCGAGAACAATGGCTTCACCCGCGGAGATCGGAACGAGACCGGCAAGCGCTCGTAAGAGCGTCGTCTTTCCTGCGCCATTCGCTCCGCGTAAGAGCACGATTCGGCGGCGATCGACATCAAGATCGACACCGGCAAGGGCAGGGAATCGGCCGAGAAGGGCCACCGCCCCGCGGAGGTGGACCACGGGCTCTGTCCCGGACCGGGAAGTGGGGTGGTCGGGCTCCATGGGGTGCCTTGAGGGTAGCGGCCTGCCCCGCAAGAAGACCAAGCGACCACCCTCGCTAGGGTTCGCCCGTGCAGTTCTGGAGCGTCGTGGGCGCAATCGGTCGATTCATGATGCGAGCCGGCGTCGTCATCCTCCTCTTCGTCGCCTACCAACTCTGGGGGACCGGGTTCGCGACTGCCCGCGCCCAAGACACCCTCACGAAAGAATTCGACTCACAGATCGCGCAGTATTCAGAGCCTGCGACTTCGGCGACGCAACCGCCCATCGTGACCGCGCCCAGTGATCTCCCCATTCCTCAACCTGGCGATCCCATCGCCCGCCTCACGATCAAGAAGATCGACTCTGACTTCATCATGGTGCAGGGCGTCGACCTCAAGTGGCTGCAAGAGGGCCCTGGTCATTTCCCACAGACACCACTTCCGGGCCAGCCAGGCAACGCCGCAGTCGCAGGCCACCGCACTACCTACCAAGCCCCGTTCAATCGCATTGACGAACTCGTACCGGGCGACATCATCACTGCGCAGACGTTGCAAGGGACGTTCACGTACAAGGTCGATGCTCAGATCGACCCCAAAAACGGATCCACCTCGGGTCATGTCATCGTTTCTCCTAATGATCTTTCGATCCTTGATCAAGCCGGTGTCAACCGCCTCACACTGATGGCCTGCCATCCGAAATTCAGCGCTGCCCAGCGCATCGTTGTGACAGCAACACTGACCTCAAACCCGGTGCCGGCCACTCCGATCCCGACTACCGACGGGGTGACCACCGACGCGTCGTCCGACGCTCTCGCCGGTGGGGACTCATCTGCGTGGCCCGCCGCAATTTTCTGGTCGCTCCTTGCCGGAGTGGCGTGGTTCGGCATTTGGTGGCTCGCCCGCTACTTCACTCCGTCGCTGCTGCGTAAACGTGCCCAACGCGTGTCACGCTGGAAAGACTGGAAATTCCTCACCACCTATGCGATCGGCACACCGATTGTTTTGGTGTTGATGTTCATCGCTTTCGCAAACATCGCTCGACTACTGCCAGCCTCTTACTAATGACCAACACTTACCGCCGGATCGCAACCCTCGCCGCACTTGTCATGATCACATCGATCGCGCTCGGTGCCTGCTCCTCGTCATCGAAGAGTTCCTCGCTCTCTTCCGCATCGAGCACCACAACAACAGCGGCTCCTGGTCCGACTACAACCACCACCCTTGAACCCGAAGCCGGTGTTGGTCGTATTTCCTTCGTCTATGGCCCAGTAGTGGGCGACTGCATCGATCTGCGCTCTGTGGCAACAGGCAAGGCAGTAACGACCCGGGCGCTTCCCACTGCGGACGCCACGATGAAGTCCGACAAGGACGTCATGCTTCGGCTCAGCTGCGACCTCCCCCACCAATATGAGGTCATCGCCGTACCCAATGCCGGTCTTGCCCCGACGCCCGCCCCAACAAACGAACAGTTCACCGTTGCTGCGAAAAAACTCTGCCCCGCGGCGTTCAAGACCTACATCGGGATTCCCTATCCGAGTTCATCGCTTGAATTCGGCTGGGTGCTGCCGACCGAAGAACAGCGAAACCGCGGAGTCCAGACAATCGGCTGCACCGCGTTCGACCCAAAGGGCAAGCTCACCGGCTCAGTCCGCGACTCGAAGCGCTAGCGCTCGACAACAAACGCGTCCGCCGAACATCGCCGAAGAGGATCCACCACCCCGACGCGCGGTGGTTCTACTTTTTGTCTCATGGTGCTCGTGACCGCTGCTCTCCTCCTCGCAGTACTCCTCGTCATCGCTCTTCTAGCCAATCGTCGATCCGGTGAATTCTCCGCGAATCGAACGACCGGTCGTCCCACTGACGTTCGTCTCCCTGTCGGCGCCGACGCAGCACTGTGGTCGATCGTTGAAGTCGTACCCGATCCCCGTAACCACCTTGCCCTCACCCGCGATCTCACGGGCGAGGTTCGCATCTCCGGAACGGTTCTCGATCCCGCAATCCGGGCCAGCACATTGGTTCCGCCGCCACGTCCTGCTCCAGCCGGTGGCAGTTCGGTGAGAATTCTCACTGCAGCCGAGATCGAACGCGAAGACGCAGCAGCGGCTGCTGCCGCGGCACGACTCAATCGCGCTTCCTAAATTCAGCGCTGCTGCACAACTGCAGCGAGCGCAGCCCACGACTGAGGTGCTGCACCCAAACCAGTTCCATCGTTCGCGTCCCAATACTCTGCCCATGATGAGGTCTCGGCTCCGCGCGTAAGCATGGCTGCGAGCGCGAGCGCGTCATCATTCCGACCATGACGTTGCGCAGCAACCCAAAAGAGATAAGTGAGTTGCGGCCATGCTGGTCCGCGCCAGTAGGTGCGCGCCGAGAACGTTGATTCAGCGCGGTGCATTCCTGCAGGACCACATTGACCACCAAAAGAAGCGTTGTCCGTAAGTTCGGAAAAAACCCTTTCAATTACTGAACTATCGCTCTCCACAAGCAATGGGAGCAGCGCGTCAAGGGAACGCACACGGCCAGAGTCAACTTCTGAATCGCCGGCATCAATCCACGTTCCGAGCGCGTCATCCCAGCGCGTCGCCAACACGTCTGCCACTGCGTTTGCTTTCTTGATCAATGCACTATCGCCAGTGACGGTTGCAAGTTCGAAAGCATTGAATGCAACCAAAGCATTGAAACCACAACTGGCCACAACAAACTCAGGGTTCGCTATCGGCGACCCGAGCGCTGAATGTTCAACTGATGCGACAAGCATTCCTTTGATCTCGCGCCAATCATCCACGTTCCATCCACCGGGACACCAGTGATCCCAACGCGGACAATCATCGCCCCCGCTTTCCCACGGATGACATAACGCGATCAGCCCATCGATGCGCGACCGCGTGTCAAAGAGAAAGTTGAGTCCGGCAGTCGCTGGCCCAACGAGATCGCTGACATCGATGTTGCGACGATCTAGTTCAGCAATGGCATGACCGAACATCGGGGGTTGTGTGATCGAGGAATGCCCTTCACGCTTCCAGAAGTCCCCGTGATGGTTGGGTGAGTACTCGTAATCAACATGGGGAACAAACCCCTCGGAGTTTTGAGTGCGGAACAAGTGCGCCAGTTCGCTGCGGGCCCGTTCAGGCTCGCCGAGCTCCGCCCAGGTGATGGCGTGGAAACAGGAATCCCACAACCATTGGAACGGATACACCGACGCATTTGGAACGGTGTATCCCTCGGGGCGCCAATTGGCCTCGAGGACCGAGCGAGCCGCAGCCCGAACCTCATCGGGATCGGCCGGTAGCGTGAGGCCTTCGCCGTCGATCCCGTCGGTCACCCTCGTCCCCTTCTGGTGTCAATGTCCACGTGCGCAGTGCTTTCGTTCAGGCTCGGAGGAACCGATGGAGTCTCCATCGTGGCCGATACATGGATCGACGCGCTGCATCGTCTCGGATTCGAGGTTCGCACGGTTGCCGGAGAAGGGCAGGTCGATATCCAGGTTCCTGACCTTGCCATTGGACGCTGGCCCGATGGCGGCACGGGGCTCCACGGGGTGGGAGCGGCCACTGCCGCAGAAATCGACCGCCTCACCGCGGAGGTTCGGTCCGCCGTTGCCGACGCCGATCTCGTGGTTGTCGAAAACCTTGGATCCATCCCGATGAATCTTCCCGCCTCAATCGCTGTGGCCAGAGCACGTGAAGGTCTGCCGACCATCTGGCACCACCATGACCCGGCATGGCAACGCGATCGATATGCCGATGTGACCGAACTCCCGCCACAAGAACTCATTGAAAGTGGCCAGTGGCGTCACGTGACGATCAATGAATTCACTCGCAACGAGTTCCTTAAGCGAGGTATCGCAGCGACAACCATCCACAACGGCTTCGATGTCCACGCTGAACTAGGCGACCGCGATGGCGAACGAGCACGACACAACTTTTCCGAGGATGAACTTGTAATGGTGCATCCAGTGCGGGCTATCGAAAGAAAGAACATTCCCCTCGCGCTCGAAATCGCACAACGAGTCGGTGCGACCTACTGGCTTACCGGCCCCGCAGAAGAGGGTTACGAAGCAACGCTCAATGCCTTGCTCGCTGAGGCTCGCTCGAACGGAATCAATGTCGTTCACGAGTCATCCTCTTCGCTTGCGGACATGTACGCCGCCAGCGACGTCGTGGTTTTCCCTTCGACATGGGAAGGCTTTGGCAATCCACCGATCGACGCGGCAATTCACCGCCGAGCAGCAATCGTCAGTCATTACCCCGTCGCCGAAGAACTCCGATCCCTCGGATTCACATGGTTTGATCCTGAAAATCTCGAATCGTTCAGGACCTGGAGCGCAGATCCCGACCTGTCGCTTCTCGATCACAACCGCGAGGTCGTGGAATCGACGCTTTCGCTTGAGATCATGCAAGCGGCACTGACTGACCTTCTCGATGAGGCAGGCTGGTTGCCGTGACCGCTTCACCCGATTACTCAAACGACCCCGTACGCGCCCGTCGAGCCAAGATCGCTCGAGCAGCATCACTGGCACAACGCATCGGCTATTTACTGTTTGCCATTGCCATCGTTCTGTTCTTTATTGGGTTCTTCGCCGGATTCACCGGCGGTCTCGTCACGATCATTGTTGCGCGTATGGCAATTGGCTCCGCACTACTCGCCCCCGCAATCGTTACGGGCTACGCAGTGAAGGCCGCCGAACGCGACGATCTCGAAAACGGCCGGTAACTGTCGGCTCAGGCTGGTGAAAGCCCGCGGAGACCCGCCCACGCAAGGCCTGCCACCTGCACCGCGAGTTCATCAGCAT
>CAMCTW010000053.1 GCA_945878645.1 Bifidobacterium breve | reverse complement strand
TCGATCAGGTTGATGTCGGCTCGTTTGCCTTCTTGGAGAGATCCTCGATCGTCGAGCCCGACAGCGTGAGCAGTGTCATGAGCTTGTTGCTTCACGAGCCACTCGATCTCGAACTTCTCCGACGATGCAACGTCTCGTCCCCAGTACTGCAACATCCAGGTTGGAAAGCTGGCGTCACAGATCATCGTGCAATGAGCGCCAGCATCACCAAGTCCGGGGACGGTATTGGGATGAGCGATCATTTCGCGAGTTGCCTTCAGGTTCCCTTCGACGAAGTTCATCACCGGAACATAAATACGTCCGTTGCCATTATCTGACATCAGCGTGTCATAAGCGCCAGCGATGTCGAGGCGTTCGTCAAGGGATTGGTCATAGCGAATGGGATCGCTCAGCGCGAACATCGTGCTAGCCAGACCGTTCATGTCGCCACCCGTCGCTTCGACTTCACCGATGATCGTTGCTCGGGTTGACGGATCTGCAAGAGCAGCAACGCGATCAAGGTGATCGAGGTTCATAAGCAACTGATAGGTCGAAGATGGCAGTAGTGGGTTGACGCGACCTTCGAGCGACATGATGAGCCCAACTGGCCGAGCTGCAACTTGCCCGGTGATGCGTAAGCCGTCGTCGTTGGCGGATTTTATGAGGTCAAGAATTTTCCGGTATTCGTCGGGAGCAAACTCGGGTCGCTGGAGAAGCGAAACCGAGATGGGACGACCGCTTACTTCAGCCATTTCGCGAATCAGCGCAAATTCAGCATCAAGGTCGAAGAGGTCGGCAACGATTTCGAGAACGCCTTTTCCGGTCGCCCCGACGGCGCGCGCAATTCCGACAAGTTCTTCGCGTGAGGCGGTGAGGCTCGGAGTGTGTCGACCATCAGCAGATTTGTGGGCAACGGTGCGCGAAGTTGTGAAGCCAAGTGCACCGGCACGGATTGCATCTGCTGCGATCGCACCCATTTGTGCAATCTCATCTGGTGTCGCTCGCTCGGCATGATCGGCGCCGCGATCTCCCATGACATAGCCACGAACCGCAGCGTGGCCAATCTGGGCGGCAAAGTCGATGGCATGCGGAGTGCTGTCGATGCTGTCGAGGTACTCGGGGAACGATTCCCAATCCCACGTGATTCCCTCATGCAGGGCAGTGCCGGGAATGTCTTCGATTCCTTCCATGACCTCGATCAGCCAGTCATGTCGATCAGGGGCGACTGGTGCGAAACCCACGCCGCAATTTCCCATGACCGCAGTGGTGACTCCTTGCCACGAAGATGGCGTGAGGTAGGGATCCCAACTCACCTGACCGTCATAGTGGGTATGAATGTCGACCCACCCAGGAGTAACGAGAAGTCCGGTTGCGTCGAGCTCCGTGATGCCTCTCTCGTTGATGTCGCCGATGGCGGTAATAACGCCGTCATCGATGGCGAGATCACCGAGAAATCGCGGACTGCCAGTGCCGTCGACGATGGTCCCATTGCGGATGACGAGATTGTGCTTGGCCATGTGATGAGGGTACTCATCGTCCCGCTGGCGTGCGCTTGATGTAGGCATCAGTTGGCGATCGGTACACTTAAAGCGGCGTCGGCTACGGGGACTGCGCCAATGCCGGTCTCGCTCCCCGTTTCTGGGGGAGTGTCATGGAGTCAGAAAAGGTCGCAGTCGTCACCGGCGCAAGTCGGGGAATCGGTAAGGGAATTGCCCTCGAGTTGGGAGTTGCTGGTTTCACGGTATACGTGACAGGAAGATCTGTGGATGCGGGAATGATCCCGGGCACGGTGGGGGAAACAGCGGCACAGGTCGACGATCTAGGCGGACACGGAATTGCCATCGCTTGCGATCATCACGATGACGCTCAGGTGAAGGCAGTATTCGAGCGCGTTGAAAAAGAACACGGGCGCCTCGATGTTCTCGTCAACAACGTGTATTCCGCGCCAGACCTTGTTCCGTGGTTAGGAAAGAAGTTCTGGGAACTTCCGATTGAGGCGTGGGATCAAGTCATCGACATCGGCACTCGTTCGCACTATGTCGCGAGTGTTTTTGGAGCACCGTTGATGCTCGCGAATCGAAGCGGTCTCATCGTCAACGTGTCATCTTCGGGCGCGGTGAGTTACGGACATAATGTCGTTTACGGCGTTGGTAAGGCGGCTGTCGACAGGATGACCGCCGATATGGCAATTGAACTTCACGGAACTGGCGTCTCTGTGGTGTCGTTGTGGCCCGGGCTTGTGCGTACCGAACTTCTTGATCTGGGAGCGCAGACCGAGGGCGACGAGATATTCATCGAACTTCCTGGTGAAGGCCGCTTCGATCTTTCCGGCGCCGAGTCGCCGCGATTCCTCGGAAGAGCAGTTGTTGCTCTCTACGGATGTGCCGACATTGTCGAGCGTTCGGGTAAGCCACTTTCGTCAGCGGCCCTCGCCCGTGAACTTGGCTTCACTGATCTCGATGGAAGAATCCACGAGGTGCTGCTTCGTCCAGACGCGTAATCACTCAAATAACGGTTTTAGGTTGCCTACTGCGCTCGGGATCTGTTCACAGCAGCCATAGCTGGTGGAGAGTACGGTCGTGAACGGAAGTGGGGACCTGTGAAGTTCGATCTTGTGATTCGCAACGGAAGTGTTATCGACGGCAGCGGGTCGTTAGCGGTCGTCGCCGATGTTGCAGTTTCCGATGGCCTGATTGCGCGCATCGGTGAGGTTCCCGAACGCGGACAAGTCGAGATCGATGCTGCCGGTTACGTGGTCACTCCTGGCTTCATCGACGGTCATACGCATATGGATGCTCAAGTGTTCTGGGATTCCGCCGGAACGAATTCGTGTTGGCATGGTGTGACGACAGTTGTGATGGGCAATTGTGGTTTCACTATTGCTCCCGTTCGTGCCGATAGTCATCATCTCGCAGTTCGATCGATCGAACGTTCCGAAGATATTTCTGCTGCAGCGATGGCGGCGGGCGTGCCCTGGGACTGGACCACGTTTGCCGAGTATCTCGACTCGATCGACCGCGTGCCAAAGGCAATCAACTACGCCTCCAACATCGGTCACAGCGCGCTCCGCAGTTGGGCCATGGGCGAGCGAGCGTTTCATGAGCAAGCAGATGAGGCTGATCTTGAATGCATGAAGTCTGAACTTGCTGATGCATTGCGTGCGGGAGCGTGGGGATTTACGACATCGCGAACTGTGCACCACATGACACCCGATGGTGAACCAGTGGCATCGCGACTCGCTGAATGGTCTGAGGTGGAAGCACTCATCGATCTGATGGGCGATCTCGATGCAGGTATCTTCCAGTTCGTAGAGGATCCGCCTTCCGATGCCGACCGCGCCGCCCGTGATCAGCAACTTGCCGAACTTGCCGCAAGGTCAGGAGTGCCGTTCATAATCGGAGCGACTTCGGGGTCAACTCGACCCCTCGAACTGATTGCCGCAACAAGATCGCTAGGCGGCACGATGACGGGGATGACTCATCCGCGCGGCATCGGCACGATGTCTTCGTTCAAAAGCCAATTGCCATTCGACACGCTGCCTGAATGGGCGCAAGCTAGAGCTGACGGACAGGAAGTCTTTTTTCAACGCCTTCGTGACCTTAAAACGCGTCTGGCGCTGATTGATGTAGCGCGTAACGCGCAGTACAGCGCAACCTTTGGGGGAGAGGCACGACCTCCGGTGTTCGAACGTATGCAGGTTCTCGAATCGCCGGTGCCACCTCATCGAACCGTCGCTGAAGTTGCTGCCGAACGAGGGATCGATCCGGTCGAAGCAATGGTCGATCTCGGCCTCGAAAGTAATTTCGAAGTGTTCTTTGTTCAGACGATGTCGTCATTCGACGAAGTTGCGGTAGTTCGATCAATGAAGTCGCCAGGAACGGTCATGACCTTCTCAGACTCGGGCGCTCACGTGAGTCAGATGTCCGACGCTTCGATCTTCACGCACCTTCTTGCCTATTGGGTTCGGGAGAGGAGCGAGTTCGCCCTTGAAGAAGCGGTTCAGATGATGACAAGCGCGCCCGCGCAAGCATGGGGCTTCACCGATCGCGGTGTTCTGCGAGAGGGATTGGCCGCGGACATCAACATTTTTGATCCAGGTACGGTCGCCCCGGCGCTCCCGACTCTTGCGCACGACTTGCCGTCAGGAGCCCGGCGGATTGTGCAGAAGGCAACAGGCTTTCTCGCCACCATCGTTGCGGGTGAGGTCACGGTTCGAGATGGTCAAAGCACGGGCGCAACACCGGGACGTCTCTTGCGTGGTCAATCGCGCAACGAAAATCGAAAGGTCAGTAAATGAGCGATCTCCCTTGGGTCATTTCCGTCGACGATCATGTCGTCGAACCTAAAGATGTCTGGACCTCAAGATTGCCGAGTGCACTTCGTGATCGTGGACCGCATGTCGTCGAGGACACCTGCGAGATGACCTTTAATCCCGCAACGGGAGCTCATAGCTTCGTCAAGGGAGGCAACGGTCCGATTGCTGATTGGTGGGTGTATGGCGATGCGCTGCGCCCAATCCCGCAAGTGATGGCGTGTGCCGGCAGTAAGCCAGAGGATTTCACTCTGCAACCAATTCCATTTTCAGAGATGCGCCCGGGTTGTTATGACCGAGAGGCGCGAATCGCAGACATGGATATCAACCATGTCGAGCGATCACTTTGCTTCCCCACCTTTCCTCGATTCGCTGGTCAGATGTTCTATGAGTCACCTGACAAGGAAGTCGCACTTCTGTCGGTTCGGGCGTTTAACGATTGGATGATCGACGAGTGGTGTGGTCCGAGCGGGGGTCGACTCATTCCGCTATGCATCGTTCCGTTATGGAACGCACAACTTGCGGCGACCGAAGTACGTCGCATTGCCGCGGCGGGCTGTCGCGCGATCACTTTCCCTGAATTGCCAACCTTTCTGGGACTCCCATCAATCCACGATCGAGATCACTTTTGGGAGCCTCTGTGGCAGGCCTGCAATGACACTGGGGTGACGGTCCATATGCATATTGGTTCCGGTTCGAAAATGCCTCAGACGAGCATCGACGCGCCCTCTGGCGTCGGTGTAGCAGTCACGTCGATCAATGCATTCATGGCGTTGGCTGATTGGTTGCTGTCGGGAGTGCTAGCTCGATATCCGAATCTGAAGATCGCATTCTCCGAAAGCCAAGTTGGTTGGATGCCGTACGTCTTCGAACGTTGCGATCGCGTCTTTCTGCAGAGTTCCGGTTGGTGCGAAATCAATCCATCGGTAACCGAATTACCGTCTTCCTACGTCCCGGGTCGCGTCTATGGGTGCTTCTTCGACGACATGGTTGGAATCGAAACTCGCCATCTCATCGGCGTCACCCAAATGCTGTTTGAGACTGACTATCCACATCAAGATTCCACCTGGCCTAATACGCCTGATGTGGTCGCTCGGATCGCCGAGCGTGTGAGTGCTCGTGAACTCGAGATGATGGTGCGCACGAACGCCATCGACTTGTTGGGTCTCGATCCAGTCAGTTTGGTTCCTGCCGGATTGGGCTAGGCGTGACCGATGGAAGAGATGGTCGAGAAGGCCTTCTTCAGATACCGGAGCGAGCTCTGATATCTGTCCCGTGGTTCACGGCCTTCCCACTCCAGGAATCTCGACGTCAATCGCAGCGATGATTCCCGAAGGCGACTTTCGAACTTCGTCACGCCTCCAATCGGCAGCGGCGCAGATGAGGAGCGTTCGTCGATCGACTCCGCCGAGCACACACGCGACAGGAATCAGTCCGTCGATTCGATACTCGTGTGTCGTCTCGCCACCAGGAAGAGCGCGAAAGACGCGAGCCCCAATTGGGTCGGCTACCCAGACTGCGCCTTCGGCATCGAGGCAAATGCCGTCGGGTGGCGCAAACGGTGGACCACCACTCGATGGTTGTAACGACGCGTAGATGCGTCGGTTGGAAAGTGTTCCGTTGGCGGCCCGGTCGAATGCGCTGATGCGAGCGGCGGCACTTTCCGCAATAAGGAGCGTGTGTTCATCGGGAGTGAGGATGTGCCCGTTCGGCGATTCCAATTCGTCGGCGGCGACAAACCAGGAGCCATCAGCGCGCACCGCGATGGTTTGGCCAGGGTGCCGCTCGCCTCCTTCCTGAATGCGGTGGCCCATGTCGCCGACATACGCCGTTCCATCGCGGGCCACGATCATGTCGTTGAGTGAACCCCGGGCCACAGAGGACAGATCTGCATGAACAGCCATGACTCCGTCACTGGTAATTGTTCGGAGTTGCTGTGTCTCCATCGCAACGATCAGCAGGCTGCCATCGGGAAGCCATCCCAGTCCCGACGGTTCATCGTCGATCATCTCTGCCTCGGTTCGAAGGTCGCCCTCGAGGTCGGTAGAGATCACTCGGTGGCCGTGCATATCGCTGAACCACAGCCGTTGGTTCTGCCAGCGCGGACCTTCCCCGAACCAAAGGCCATCAAGAACGATCCGATATGCGACATCCCCCATGGTCTGATCGTAATGAGCCCGCTGGCTGAGAGAGCGAGCAAACACGCCCAGCGTCAGTGCGGGACAGTTGTGATGACGGAAATTGGAAGGTTCTGAGGGCCCATTTCGCGGCTCGGCGGATGAACTGGTCGCTGAGATCGCCCCGCGCGTGGCGATCGCGAGCCCACCGGGTAAATCATGGGACCAAGGGTCCGCGTGCGTTGCGGCAGATTGGTGGTTCTGTAAAGATTCTGGAACATGGAATCAGGAGCATCGCCCCAGCGTCGGGGCCCGATCCTTGCCGAGAAATTCGGCAATTCCGACCCTCTTGGGTGCGCGCGAGGCACGGCAAAGGGTGGCAAGGTGTTCGAAGTGAAACGATCCAAGTTCTCGGTGCGTTCGGTTCTAGTCACGCTCACAGCAGCTTTCGCGGTGCTCGCCGGTGCGATCGTGGTGACTCCCGCTGGGGCAGACCCCATCGCTGACAAAAAAGCCGAGGCTGCGCAGATCGGAGCTCAGCTTGCGCAGCTTCAAGACCGCCAGCAAGAACTTAATGGACAGTTTGAGCAGGCAAATTACGAGTTGAGCTTGGCCCAAGAAAAAGTTGCGGCCGCCAAAACTCTTGCCGCCCAAACCGCGATTGAAGCGGACAAGCGCCGCTCCGACCTCCGTAACTATGCCGTAGCCGCCTATCAAACTGGCAACGACAGCCCCGAGTTCGATGCGCTCATCACCAACGATGCCGGCACGGGTGTTCAGAAGCGCTCCTATTTGCAGTCGATTTCAGGCAGTCGCCAGGATCTCGTTGATGCTCTTAATGCCGCTCGCCAGAAGGCTGAGGAAGACGGCGTTCGACTGAAGGCCGCCGAAGATGTTTCGTCAGCGAAAGCTGCCGAGATTGAACAACTCAAGAAGGCTGCTGACGATGCCACGAAGCAGCAAGCGGTGCTCAACGCGAAGGTGCAGGGTGAACTAAAGGTTCTTGTTGACGCCGAGAAGGCTCGTATTGCCGCAGCCGCAGCAGCGGCAGCAGCCGCTCGGGCCGCAGCCAACACGTCGGTAGGGCGTCAGTCTGCAGCCCCAAACCCCAACCCCGGACAAGTTCGGCCAGAGGTCTCCCGGGCGATTGCTGCAGGCCGCACAAAACTGGGTGCAGGGTATGTTTGGGCCGCTGAAGGACCAGATGTCTTCGACTGTTCTGGATTTGTTCGCTGGTCATTCCTGCAGGTAGGTATCTCCCTGCAGCACTACAGCGGAGCGATGTATCAGTCGACGATCCGTATCTCGGAATCACAGTTGCAACCAGGCGATCTCGTATTCTGGGGTCCTGGTGGTTCGGCTCATGTCGCCATCTACATCGGTGGTAACCAGATTCTGCACACCGCTCGTGGCGTTGCGGTCACCTCCATGAATGGCTGGTGGACGTACGGCCCGATTATGACGTTTGGTCGCATCCCCTAAAGTAACAATCCAGAGTGAAATCTGATGATGACTAGTCGTGGAATGTGAATCCCCGGTAGTTCTCGCTCGCCACCTCGTCGCAGATTTCGCGGTAGGGGCCAACGCCAGCGATGTAGGGCATGAATACTCGGGGTTTGCCGGGCACATTGGCGCCGAGATACCAAGAGTTGCCTTGTGGGAAGAGCGTGAAATTCGCGATCTCATTGACATGAGCAACCCAAGCCTCTTGTGAAGCATGATCGGCATTGATTTCCCGATAATTGTGTTTGGCCATCCAGGCCATTGCGTCGGTGGCCCATTCAACGTGCTGTTCGATGCTCACAATCATGTTCGTCATGACCGACGGGCTACCCGGCGCAGTGATCATGAACAGATTTGGAAAGCCGTGGGACGCAATACCGAGGTACGTGCGAGGACCAGCAGCCCACTCTTCTCGCAGTGTGCGACCCTCCTCACCGACGATCAACGGATTCAGCAGTGGTCCAGTCATTGCGTCAAAACCGGTTGCAAACACGATCGCATCGAATTCATGAAGCGTGTCGGTCGTCTCAACGCCGGCGCCGACGATCTGCGTGATCGGCGTTGACTGCAGGTCGACGAGAGTGACGTTGGAGCGGTTAAAGGTCTCGAAGTATCCAGTGTCGAGGCAAAGTCGCTTCGCACCCACTGGGTAGGTCCTGGGACACAACAATTCGGCAGTGACGGGGCCAGTCACGATCGACCGAATTCGATCTCGTAGATAATCGGCGACGACTGCATTGGCGGCCGGATCGATCATGACGTCGTTGAATGATCCGAGGAATCCAAACAGGAAGCCTTCGTCCCAAATTGCATCGAATCGGAGCGTTCGCTCGTCAGCATCGACTTCGTGGGCGGACTGCTCGGGTTGCGGGCCAACGACTCCACCGAAGGAACTTCGCTGTTCGGCTCTGTGCTCGCGGTAGCGATGCTTCAGTGTCGCAACTTCTTCGGCGTCGAGTGGCGAGTTCTGAGCGGGGACGGCGAAATTTGGAGTTCGTTGGAAGACAGTGAGTTGGGCCGCCTGTTCGGCGATAAGCGGGATGCTCTGAACGCCTGAAGATCCTGTGCCGATGACAGCGACGCGTTTGTCGGTGAGGTCGACACCTTTATGAGGCCACTGAGAGGTGTGCAGTATCTGCCCTGCGAATGAATCAATGCCTGCGATCTCAGGGTCTTTCGCGGCAGACAGCGCACCGACTGCCATCACGAGAAATTGTGATGTCCAGCGGTCGCCATGGTCGGTCTCGACTCTCCAATTCTGATCTGTTGAGTCCCAGGTTGCACCGACCATTCGAGTGTTGAATCGAATATCGCTTCGCAGGTGGAAGCGATCGGCAACGTGGTTGACGTACGAAAGAATTTCGGGCTGCGTCGCGTATTTTTCGGACCAGTCCCAGTCCTGCTCGAGATCAGGATCAAAGGAGAAGGAGTAATCGAGCGAGCGGATGTCGCAACGGGCGCCGGGGTAGCGATTCCACCACCAAGTGCCGCCGACGTCTCCTGCCGCTTCGATGCCCACAGACTGCAGTCCCATGGCACGTAAACGATGATGCATGTAGAGGCCGGCAAACCCAGCCCCGATGACAACGACGTCGGTGGATCCTGTTTCGGCTGGCCTTGACGGTGGCATGCGTCCCCCTGACTCCGTGTCCAACGTGAACTACGTGATCGTCAGTCAAGTGTCGATGCGGCTGGCAAGCAAGTGACGACGGCCATTCCCGGAAGGTGTTTCTTGAGACACCGTTCTAGGTAAGACTCATCATCGGCATTGGAAGTCTTTTTAGGAGGGGCGATGACCGCAACAGAAACTCCCTATGTGAACCTGCTCGATCCGCAGTTCTACGTCGATCCGTGGGCTGCCTATCGATGGCTGCGCGCGAATGATCCGGTGTTCTGGGACTCCACTCACCGCATTTGGGGAATCTCTCGGTATGAGGACATCGTCGAAGTCGAGAAGAACTGGAAGTTGTACACCTCGGCTGATGGTTCCCGTCCGGCGACCGACCAACGCGATGACACGTCGATGATTAATCGCGATGATCCGGAGCACCAGAAACAGCGAATGTTGGTGGCCCGTCAGTTCACGCCACGTGCGGTCAAGCAGATCGAGGGGAAAATTCGCAACATAGTGAATGAACTCATCGACGATGTCGCGAGCGCCGGAAGATGTGAAGCAATTGAATCGCTGGCTTCGCCACTCCCGGCGATTTTGATCGGAGACAAGCTTGGGTTCCCGCGCGAACTCTGGCCAAAGTTGCGCGAGTGGTCAGAAGTGACGATGTACGAATCAGGGCAGAATCCTCCCGATGGGACTCCGGCGGCGTTTTCAGAACTCTCGACGAACGCCATCATGGAGTTCGCTGCGGCGACGATTGAACTCATTGCAGAGCGTCGGAAAGAACCGAAAGACGACCTCATCACCATTTGGGCGACGACCGAAGTCGACGGACATCGCTGGTCCGATGGGGAGATTATCTCGGAATGTTTGTTGCTTCTTGATGGGGGCGCGGAGACAACCCGAACGGTAATTGGTTCGATTATCCGTGAGCTGGCGCTGAATCCGAGCCAACGTCAACTCTTGATTCAGAACCCTGAACTCCTGGGCGAAACAGGAGTTGAGGAATTCATCAGATGGGTAACGCCAATTCTCAATATGCGTCGCACGGCAACTGAGGACCATGTCTTCCGCGGAAAGGACATCAAGAAGGGTGATCAGTTGCTTCTGATGTATGCCTCGGCAAATCGTGACGAGTCTGTGTTCGAGCAAGCAGAAGTTTTTGATGTGACGAGAACCCATAATCACCATGTCGCATTTGGATTTGGCACGCACTTCTGTTTGGGGTCTTCATTGGCTCGAATCGAGATCCGGGTCATGTTCGAAGAGCTTCTGCGCCGGATCCCCGATTGGAGCATCGCGCCAGGCTCAGAATCGAAGATCCTCGGAGCCACCTTTACCCGTGCCTACGACCGGGTTGAGATCGAGTTCACCCCCGAAACGCGCTGAGGTCGGCCCCGGGAATCCCCGAAAACGAACCTTCTTCGGGGCAGACTCTGTGGCATGACTTCGACGACACCTGATTCAGGAACTGACGAAACAGTTTCTCCAACGGTCCATTCGGGACGCCGCCGGCGTATCGGGATCTTCGTGCTGATCCTGCTGGCATCGGTCCTGCTCTTTGGCACCGCCGCTGACGTTTGGGTCAAGCGTCAGGTCTTAAGTACGCCGAAATGGGTGGCCGCGAGCGACAAGATCCTTGCTGATCCCAAGGTGCAGGAGGCGTTATCTACCTACATCGTCGATCAGATCTATTCGAACGTCGACGTCCAACAAGAATTGTCGGACAAACTCCCTGAAGGTTGGAAGGGCGTCGCCGGTCCTTTGGCCGCTGGAATCCGCACGCCGGCTGCAACTGCTGTCGAGAAGATCTTGTCCTCCGACCGCGTGCTGAAGATCTGGCACACAGTCAACGAGAAGGCCCACCAGGCTCTCGTCAACGTTCTTGAGGACAAAACGAGAGTGGGATCCACGAAGGACGGCCAGGTCACACTCGATATAGGTGAAATCGTTCGCATCGTCGGAACCGATCTAGGAATCCCCGCATCGGTGATGGACAAGCTTCCGGCTGATATCGGTCAAATCACAATTTTTGAGTCAAACTCGCTCGCTGCGATTCAGAACGCGGTGAAGGTCGTCAACATTTTGGGCCCAATCCTCTTCGTCCTCATTGTTGCGTTGTACACATTGGCTGTATGGCTTGCCCGTGGTCGCCGCCGGCTCACGTTGCGCAATGTTGGGTGGTCGATCATCGTCGTTGGTCTTTTACTCACCACCATGCGAAGGCTTACCGGCAACTACATCAATTCGATCATTACCGATCCGCAGTACAGCGTTGCCGGAAAGATCATCTTTGGAATCTTGTCGGAGTTGCTCTTTGATACGGCGTGGTTCTTGATTAGTTGGGGTGCGATCATCGTGGCGGGAATGCTCGCCATCGGCCCAAATCGCGTCGCCACGTGGGCTCGTCGTACTGCCGCCCCAGTTCTCAACGCGGATCGCACGTTGTTCTGGGTGGGTGCGGCGGTTGTGTACCTGCTCGTTCTGCTCATCGTGCCGTCGCCAGCGCTCCGGCTTTGGTGGTCAGTGATCATCATCGGAGCGGTCGTGGCGCTTGGGCTTGAGTACCTTCGCAGTCGGTCACTCGCTGAGTTCCCAGACCAGCAGTTCGATGTTGATGTTGACGGCGTGAAGAATTCCGTAGCAAAGACGTGGACCGCAATCGCGTCTCGGTTCAACAATAACGATTCAGAAGATCATGTTGCCCAACTTCAGAAGCTGAGCGAGATGCACGCATCTGGTGCACTGTCAGATCAGGAGTACACGGCAGCGAAAGCCAAGTTGCTCAACTAACCGCTGATGGTCGGGCCGAGACTCAGTCGGCAAATTCAAAGATGCGATGAACTCGCGTCAATCGAAGAGAACTGATCTTCCAGCCCTGAGGTGTGCGGCTATAGGCCTCGTGATAGTGGCCGTATCCGTGAAGATATTTGATGGGTTGGCCTTCGGGCCACCACAGCTCGTCTTCCATCGCCCAGATACCCGTGGCGTGATCGTCATCGACGAATGAAATTTCTGGCATGTGTCCATGGTGGGCGGTGACGACATCGCCTATTTGGGAGATGAGGAACGGCAGATACTCGTCGACACCGTCGATGACGGTGCCACTGTCTTCAGTCGTATCGATACACACGTCCGGTGTGAAAACCTGGCGTAGCCCGTCCCAATCTTTCGTGTCCATCAGGCGGAAGTAGCGGGCTTTCAACTGATGAATTTGGTCAAGGTCAGATTGTGTGCTCATGACCAAAGTGTTCCGTTGTCGACGACGAGCGATGCCCCGGTTGTTGTGCTCGCCGCGTCGGACGCGAGATGAGCGAGCGCTTCGGCGATCTTGATTGGAGCCATCATCCCCGGGAGTACACCCATCATCTTCGGGAAATGGGAGAAATCGATGTCTCCTTTGACGTTGGACAGCGCATTGGTGCTCATGGCGGTATCGACACCACCAGGACAGACGAGATTGACACGAATGCCATCGACGGCAAGTTCAACGGCGAGTGCCTTCATGAACATGATGAGGCCTGCCTTTGAGGCGCAGTATGAGGAGTTGTAGGGCTGGCCTTGGAGACCGGAAATTGATCCGACAGTGACAATATTTCCCTTTGAGGTTCGCAAATGGGGGAGAGCTGCCTGAGTGACGAGCATGGGACCAGTCAGATTCACCGCGAGGTGACGGTTCCAGAGGTCGAGGGTGATGTCATCGATTTTGGAGAACCAGTTGACGCCAGCAACATTGGCAAGAATGTCCAGGCCGCCGAGTTCCTCGATAGCGGCCTCCATGGCTGCGGTCACCGAAGATGGATCAGACACATCGCAATGTCCGATCCCGGGAGCCTCGGCAATGTCGACGCCAACGACGTTTGCACCCTCTTCGCGGAAGAGTTGGACGGTGGCCTCGCCGATTCCGGCGGCTGCACCAGTAACAAAGACTCGTTTCCCTGTAAATCGCATGGGCGGACTCTAGTGTCGGGGGAATACAGATGTGAGGGGCCGAAAATTCCGACTCGGGAGCCACTCACCAGCATGGGGGAACGAAATGACTTTTACACCGACACCACAGCAGCTGCTGCCAGAACTCACACTGCGCCAAGAGTTTGTTCTGCTCGCCCGAGCGCTCTGGCGCGAGGGATACGCCGATCATCTTGCCGGGCACATCACGGTGAACATGGGCGACGGAACGTTGCTCTGCAATCCGTGGTTTATCACTTGGGATGAATTGCGTCCTTCGCAGTTGATTCGGATTGATCTCGAAGGGAATGTGATTGAGGGGGACTGGCCAGCGCCTCTGGGTATCCCTCTTCATCTTGAACTCCACAAACTTCGTGAAGATGTTGGTGTCGCTATGCATAGCCATCCACTGTACGGAACTGTGTGGGCCGATATGGGCGAGATCCCGCCGGTCTATGACCAAAGCTCGGGTCTCGGCGGTGGAGGAGAACTGATCTTGATCGATGAGTACGGCGGCGGTGTGGACAATTCGTCTGCCGCTCGTGATGCTGTGGTTGCAATGGGTGAAGCAAACCTTGCTCTGCTTGGCGGGCATGGAGTTTTCGTACTCGGCTCAACAATTCGCGCCGTCCATCAACGGGCGGTTGCGCTAGAGCAGCGCTGCCAACGGGCATGGCATATCCGTGCAGCAGGCGGACGTAAGGAATCGGTAGTTCCTGATTGGTGGCTTGAACGAGGTCGCACCAACGATGGGAACGGATTCATCGGATTCTGGGAAGCAATGGCGCGAATGGAACTACGTGTAGACCCTTCACTCCTTGACGAGCGCTGAGTTCACTTGGTGACAGAGCAACGTTCGTATTGTCGAATCTGTGCCGCCGCCTGCGGAATAGTCGTCACGGTCGAGAGTGACTCGGTGCTGAAGGTCCGTGGCGACATTGATCACCCGATCTCACGCGGATATACCTGCGAAAAAGGACGCGCTCTTCCGCAATGGCATCACAGTTCTACGCGTCTAAATGCTCCTCGAGTGCGGGGAGTCGAGGTTGAATGGGAGACAGCACTCGACGATCTCGCAGGAATTCTTTCGGTTGTCTCGTCAACCGATGGCGCTGACGCGATTGCGCTCTACCTCGCAACGGGGTTGGCCTACGACTCTGCAGGCCAGGTCTCCTGTGGGATGTGGATGGGAGCGGTCGGAAGCACGTCTTTTTACACCGCAGCGACTGTTGACAATGCGCC
>CAMCTW010000052.1 GCA_945878645.1 Bifidobacterium breve | reverse complement strand
TCCCATCGGTGGCCGACGGCGATCCCGTCACTGCGGCGGTCACCTACGTCGCCGGCATGACCGACCGTTTCGCATTCGACACCGCCGGCCGATTGCTTCAATGGCCAAATGAGCGCCGTCCGCTCGGAATCGACTCTCGGGACTAAAACGAAGAAAGCGGACCAAATGGTCCGCTTTCAATCAGATTCTTACGCGAGCAACTCAGACTGGATGCACATCGACAAGCTTGCGACCCTTACGGGATCCAAACTTGACGGTTCCTTCAGTGAGAGCGAACAACGTGTCGTCTCCACCCTTGCCGACGTTTTCGCCGGGGTGAATACGAGTGCCACGCTGGCGCACGATGATAGTGCCAGCGTTGACGGCCTGGCCATCGAATCGCTTCACACCAAGGCGCTTGCTCTGAGAGTCGCGTCCGTTGCGGGTTGAACCGCCACCTTTAGTCTTTGACATGGATCAGCCCTTCTTAATGCCGGTGATCTCGATCGTCGCATAGTGCTGACGATGACCCCAACGACGACGCTCGTTGGCCTTGTTCTTGTAGGTGAAGCCGATGACCTTGGGACCCTTGGTCGCGCCAACAACCCGAGCGGAGACGCTGGCACCGGCCAGCTGCGCGGGAGTAGCGAGAACGGTGTCACCATCGACAACGAGCACTGGAGTGAGGGTGACTTCGTCAGCCTCGCCGAGGCGTTCGACATCAAGTCGTTGGCCCTCTTCGACGCGGTACTGCTTGCCACCTGTCTGGATCACGGCATACATAGGGGTCCAACTCTAGCCCCCCGGCCCAAGATTAGGAAACCCGGGCCGGGAGCAGGAGTTTGAGTCGCCTCAGACCAAAAGGTCCGGGTCGACTTGTACGCCCCGGCCTTCACAATCGGGACACTGTGTTGCAAAGGATTCAAGGAGCCCTTCGCCAATCCGTTTCCGGGTCATTTCAACGAGACCGAGTTCGGAGATATCGAACACCTGGGTGCGGGTTTTATCTCGCGCCAGCGCTTCACGGAAGACCTTGACGACGTCGTCGCGATTTCCCTTGATCTCCATGTCGATGAAGTCGATAACGATGATGCCGCCAATATCACGAAGGCGTAACTGCTTTGCGATTTCGACAGCAGCTTCGAGGTTGTTTCGGTAAACGGTTTCCTCAAGGCTTTTCGATCCGACGTTCTTGCCGGTGTTCACATCGATCACCGTGAGTGCTTCGGTGTGCTCAATGATGAGTGAACCGCCGGAAGGCAACCACACCTTGCGGTCGAGCGCCTTGTGAACCTGCTCGTGTACATGGTGTCGCTCGAAGATCGAGAGAGGTTCGGTGGAGCGGTCGTAGAAGTCGATGCGATCGGCAAGCGCCGGAGAAATACTTGACACGTAGTCGTGCACATCGTTGTAGAGGGCTTCGTCGTCGATGACAACACTTCGATAGTTGTCGCTGAACTCTTCTCGAATGACCCGAACAGCCATATCGGGCTCTCGATAGAGAAGCGCAGGCGCTTGAGCAGTGTTCGCCAGATTTTCGATTTGTTCCCATTGCGACAGGAGCCGACGCACGTCTGAGGAAATCTCCTCGGAGGTCACGCCTTCAGCTGCTGTTCGAACAATGACGCCATGCTGCGGCGGCTTCACTTTGTCGAGGATACTGCGAAGCCGGCGACGCTCACCATCGTCGAGACGCTTTGAGATGCCATAGGTGCTGGAGTTCGGAATAAGCACCACGAAGCGCCCAGGAAGCGACACTTCTTGGGTGAGGCGTGCTCCCTTGTGAGCGATCGGATTCTTTGTGACCTGGCAGATGATTGTTTGGCGCGGCTTCAAGATCTGCTCAATGCGTGCATTTGCAGCGGCACCTTCGACATCCTCGGCATCGAACTGCAGATCGCCTCGGTAGAGCACTGCATTTTTTGGCGTTGCGATATCGACGAAAGCAGCTTCCATTCCGGGCAGCACGTTCTGGACCTTGCCGAGATAAATATTGCCGTGGATTTGGGCAACGTCATCGGCCGGACGGGAGACGTAATGCTCGATCAGGTTTCGACCTTCGAGTACGGCAATCTGTGTGGCTTCGGGGCGAACGCTGACCGCCATCATGTAGCGACCGACTGGACGACCGTTGCGCTCACGACCCTTGCGCTTTTCAAGCGTTTCCTCGTCGAGGTCTGGTCCGTCGCCACCAAGGATCGCCTCAACCGGCTTCGGTGCGACGCCCTTGCGTTGCTGGCCCTTCTGCTGGTTCCGCTGACCATTCTGGGTTTGCTGGCCTTGCTGGGCATTCTGAGCCTTCTCAGCGTTCTGGCCTTGCTGCTGACCACCACCGCCACCGCCACGACCACGACCACCTCGACGTCGGCGATTTCCGCTTCGTGGTTGGCCAGAGGCTTGATCCTCGTCCTTCGGAGACGGGTCGGCTTCATCCGATTCAGGAGCAGGTCGACTATCGCCAATCTGTGGCTTGGGGGCGACCGCTTCATCCGCGCTAGCGGTCTCGCTTGGTCGAGGCTGAGCTCCGCCTGAGCGGTTGCGATTTCTTCCGCCACGCGAACCTCGGCGACGGCGCGGACGATTAACGCCGTCTCCGCCCGGCGAGGTCTCGCCTTCGGGCTCGCTGGAACCACCTGGTCCCACAGTACCCGATTGTGCAACCGGCTGAGCCGGTTCCGAAGAAGCGATTGGCGTTGACTCAGCGTTTGCTGAACGAGCGCTCTCGGTTGATTGGTGGTCTTGACGATTCGACGCTGAAGCGCCGGGTTCGACCGTGGGGTCGGACATGATTGAGTTCCCTTCTCATCGCGCGCCCGCTTGTGCAGGTGCGCGTGCCGTCGCGTGGGCCGGGATCGGTTCCCGTCTCGCGCCGTCAGTGATGATCCATTGGTGTGTTCTGCGGACGCGCCCCTCGTTGCGGGGCGGGTCGAATGCGGCCAGAAGTTCTGCTGGTCGCACGGAGCGGGGCTGGGTTGCCAGCTCGGCTTCGAAGACGGCCCCTTGTTCAGGAGCATCAGAAGGCGTGGCGCCAATGACCCGAAGATCAATGATTCCTGACCGAATATCGTCGGCCACCTTCTTGCCCTTCCGTTCCCGGATCACCGGAAGCGTTGCGGCATCGAGCATGGTGCGCACATCGATCTCAAGCTGTTCAGGACTTACTCCTGGAACTTCAATCAACCATGTGCAAACCGTGACTGCCTCTTGAAGAGACAGTTCTGAGCGTTCGATGACCGAGACTGCCTCGACAACGACGCCCTGTGGGAGGAACGGCGTGAGCCGCTCGGGCAATGTCCCGAGATCGACGCTTGAGCCCTCAGGCTCCTGCAAATCGATATCGAGGTACTCCCCCAGCGACTCATGACTTGTAGAAAGCGCCAGCCCGAAGTGGACCTTCGGTCGTGGCGAAAAACCTTCGGTAATAGAAACGGGAAGCTCAGCGCGTCGAAGCGCTCTCTCCCAGCAACGGGCCATGTCGCGATGACTCGAGAAACGAATCTTTCCGAGTTTCGAATACCGCACTCGAATCCTCATTACGACCCCACCACGACGGGTGCACGGCCGAGAAGCGTCACGGGAACGGAACGACCGAGGTCCTGTCCGGTTCCCTGTGAACCTCCTGCTGGAGGTGTGGCTGAGGCCACGATGTGCTCGATCGAATAACCGGTGCATGCTCCGCAGTCATAACACGGGGTCCAACGGCAATCAGGGAGCCCGACCTCGGCTAGGGCATCTCGCCAGTCCTGCCAAAGGAAATCCTTATGGAGACCGGCGCTGAGGTGGTCCCACGGAAGCACCTCGTGTTCGGTGCGGTGTCGATAGGCGTACCAGTCCGGGTCGATGCCATGGGTGGCCATGGCATTCGTCCACAGGTCAAGGTCGAACCGTTCGTTCCACTCTTGGAAGGTTCCGCCCTGTCGCCACACTTCCTCGATGACAACGCCAACGCGTCGATCGCCGCGACTCATGATTCCTTCGACGAGTGTCGCTTTTGGGTCGTGCCACTTCACCTGAACGCCATGAGACTTGCGGGTGTCGTCGCGTAGAAGGTTGATCTTGCGGCGGAGTTCTTCGACCGTGTTTTGCCCGAACCATTGGAATGGCGTGAATGGCTTCGGAACAAAACCGCCAACAGACGCTGTAACTGATGGGCTCTTCGTATGCGCCTTTCCGAGTTCGACACAGTTTCGAGCAAGTTCGGCGATTCCCAACGTGTCTTCATCGGTTTCGGTTGGCAAACCCGCAAGGAAATACAATTTCACTCGGCGCCAACCGTTTGAGTAAGCGGCTTCGACAGCGCTGTAAAGGTCCTCTTCGAGAATGAGTTTGTTGATGACCTGACGCATGCGCCATGTGCCAGCTTCGGGAGCGAAGGTGAGTCCGGTTCGACGCGCACGCTGGATTTGGGTAGCGATACCAACACCAAACGCGTCAACGCGAAGACTCGGAAGTGATACCGAGACAGGTGGTCCGTCGTCAGTCGACTTCACAATATCGCCGACCAGTTTTTCGATTCCCGAGAAATCCGCAGTCGACAGCGATGTGAGGGCAACCTCGTCGTAGCCGGTTCGACGCAGACCCTCTTCGACCATGGTGCGAACTTGCTCGGCGGGTCGTTCACGAACCGGGCGAGTGATCATGCCTGCCTGGCAGAACCGACAACCGCGAGTACAGCCGCGGAACACTTCAACATTCAAGCGATCGTGAACTACTTCGGTGATTGGGACCAGTTGCGTCTTGGGATACGGGAACTCGGCGAGATCAGCAACGGTGCGCTTCTCGACCCGTTCAGGAACATCGCTATAGCGCGGGGTAACGGCCACGAGGTCTGCACCCTCGTAGGTGACGTCGTACATCGACGGGACGTAGACGCCGACGATGTGTGACAGCTCACGAAGGACATTCTCCCGGCTGCCATCGGTACGGCCCGACATTTTCCAATCGCGAACCACTTCGTTAATTTCGGTGATGACCTCTTCACCATCGCCCAACACAACAATGTCGAGGAAGTCAGCAATCGGCTCGGGGTTATAGGTGCAGTGTCCCCCAGCGACGATGAGCGGATGCTCGGGTCGGCGTTCAGCGCTGCGCACCGGCACGCCAGCGAGATCGACCATGTTGAGAAGATTTGTGTAGGTCAGTTCAGCCGAGAGGTTGAAGCCGATCAGATCAAATGCCGATGCGGGTCGATGGCTATCGATTGAGAACAACGGGATGTTGCGATCGCGAAGAAGACCCTCGAGATCAGTCCATGGCGCGTAGGCCCTCTCGGCAACGGCGTGGGGATTCTCATTGAGGATTTCGTAGAGAATCTGCAGACCCTGATTTGGGAGACCTATTTCGTACGTATCGGGGTACGACAACAACCACGCCACCTTGTCGGGGGCATGGTGTGGGGTACGGGCTCCGTCCTCGAGGCCGATGTAGCGAGCAGGTTTCGCCACTTTGGCCAGAAGGGGCTCCAGTTGGGGCCATACATCGGTCATGACCGGTAGATGCTACCGGGGTACCCCCGGCCTACTGGAACCGGCGCATGTAAACGTTGAGAACAAGGCCAAGTCCGGCCAATGCCGTGATGGTTGCCGAACCCCCCGCGCTGATCAAAAGCAAAGGGATACCTGTCACTGGCATGATCCCCATTGCCATACCCACGTTCTCAAACGCCGAAAAGGCGAACATCGCCAAGACTCCAGCGCAGAGATACGTGCCGAATGAATCCTTGGCAACTTGGGCGATTCTCCAGATCCGGTAACAGAGAAGCCCGTACAAGAACAGCATTGTGGATGCTCCGATGAAGCCAAACTGCTCAGCAACGGCGGTAAAGATGAAGTCCGTCTCTTGCTCAGGGACAAAACCCAACTTTGTTTGCGGACCATCGAAAAGACCTTGACCAGTGATCCCGCCATTGGCGATGGCCTGCTGGCTCTGTTCGATGTTGTAGAGGGCAGCGTTCGAAGTATCGCTCGGGTTCACGAAAGCAGTCAACCGGTCGCGCTGATAGTCCGCTAATAGCGGTGAGTTCAATGCGCCCACGACGCCTACCAAGCCAACGATCGTGAGCACCGCGATGTATTTCGTGGGGAGTCCTCCCACGAGCATGATCGTCATCGTGATGGCAAGAAGAATCAGTGTCTCACCGAGATCCGGTTGCAACATGATGAGAGCCATAGGCAGCGCAGCCGTCGCGACAAGTGCAACGAGTCGCCGAATGTCAACATCACCGCGAAACTCCGAAAGCAAAAACGCGAGGACGCCAATAAGCGACAGCTTCGAAAACTCTGCAGGCTGCATCTGAAACGGTCCCAGGGAAAACCATGATTTTGCTCCATTGACTTCGCTACCCAACGGAGAGACAACGAGCACAAGCAGAGCGGTGGTAATCCCGTAAAACACCCACGCCCAGTCGTGAAGCTTTCGGTAGTCAACAACGCTACAAAAGACCATCGCTCCTGCGCCGATGACCATGAATATCGTCTGCTTATACAAATACGACTTCGAATAGTCGGGCCCCGGACCACGCGTTGAGCTATACACAGCGATTACTCCCAAGATCGAGAGAGCCACCGTGCATCCGATGAGCACGGGATCGATGTGTCGAAGCGGTGCGGTTGGATCGCGCCGGCTCAACTTTGACGCACGAGAGGAAATCGATTGCGGCAACATCAGTCCATCGATCCGTTCGTTGCGGTTCCAGCACCAGTGAGCGCTTGATTCGCGATCACTTCATAGATCCGACGAGCGACTTCGCCCGAAGCTTCGGAGCCAAAGCCCGACTCCTCCATAACTGCGGCCACCACCCATTTCGGCGAGAGAGCAGGCCCATACGAAGCGAAGAGCGAAGTATCGGCTTTGCCATCGACCTGAGCAGTTCCCGTCTTGCCGACGATGCGGAAGGCCTGTTGGTCGAAACCCACGAAGGCCGAGGCCCCAGTTCCAGAGCCGCTTGTAACTCCTTCGAGCCCTGAAGCAATTGGACCACGGACATCGGGCGGGAGCGTCACGGTGCCTGTGACCACCGGTTCGAGCACCCGCAGAACATCAGATGGATCTGTTGTAGTGCTGTTGGGCCTGAGAATCTTCCACACCACATGTGGCTGGTAGACGGTGCCACCGTTCGCAAATGCCGCATACGCGCGAGCAAGTTGCAACGGAGTAACCACAATCACATTCTGACCTACCGCCAACTGGACGTTGTCGCCGGTGTACCAATCGCCATTTGGGTAGGCGTCGGGGTACTTTTTGGAAAGTGCCTTCTTCTCGGCTTTGGTCAGCACGTAGCCGGCAGATTCATTCGGGAGATCAATGCCGGTTCGCTTATCGAAACCGAATGCTGCCGCAGCGTCCTGAATCAGCGTGGTTCCGTCCATGCGGTCGCCAAGCCAATAAAAGTAAACATCCGACGAGACCGTAAGGCCGCGAACCACGTTGACATTTCCATATTTTTCTTTGCCGGCGTTGGTAAATTCCTGAACGGGATTGCCAACCCGGTAGACGCCATCGTCGTATATCGATGAGTTCCCATCGATGAGCCCGTTACTTAACGCAGCAGCAGCAGTCACAAGTTTGAACGTAGAGCCGGGCGCATACTGGCCGGTGATTGAACGATCAATCAGCGCACTCGCCCCGTTGACGTCTTGAAGCTGGTTGTAACGCTCCTGGGTGATCCCAACTGCAAACTCCTGGGGGTCATACGACGGAGCCGATGCCAACGCCACAACTCCCCCGTCTCGAGGGTCAAGCACGACAACGGAACCCGCTGGAGCGCCTCGAATTGTGCCGTCTCGTTGGGCTGTCCCACGCAAAACATTCAGTCGCTCGACGAGCGCCTGCTCGGCTCGAATCTGAACTTCGATATCGATATGGAGCTGGATGTCGTTGCCAGACTTCGGGGGTTGATACGACTCAGTACCTACTGGGCGATTCTTGAAATCAACCTGCACCAACTCGATGCCAGGTGTACCGCGAAGTTCCTTTTCATAGGTCGACTCAACTCCGGCCAGCCCAATGATGGAATCTGGTTGATAGGACTTCTCAACTCCATCAGGATCAGTTCCTGGTTCCAACCTCTTGAGTGTCTCGGCGGTGATGCGACCGGTGTAACCAAGGATGTTCGATGCAATCGTGCCGTAGGGATACACGCGGACTGTCTTGCGCTCATAAGAAACCGCAGGAAAATCTTCGGCATACTCCGAAAGATGGTGAATGACCTCTTCGGTGACATCAGAGGCAATTGGAAGTGCTTGCAACTGGTCAGCTTTCTTGTCGGACAAACGTTTCTCGATCGTGGAGATCTTGATCGGCGCACCATTCGCTGTCAGAACATCGGCAAGCCTTGCGATGAGGTCGTCGCGATTCTTCACTTTCTTCAATTCGTTTCGATCGATTGAAACGATGAGCGAGGTTCGGTTGTCAACAATCACCCGACCCTTCGCGTCGAAAATGCGACCACGGGGTGCTTCAGTAGCGACCGTTCGAGTGCGGTTTACCGTCGCTTGGACAGCGAGAGCAGGTGCTTCCATTACCTGCAGGTACCAAAGCCGAGCGAAGAGGGCGAGGAAACACCCGAGAACGACAACTCCAAGAATGCTCATGCGGAGACGAGGCGAGGAGGTGTCCATGGGTCAGGGGTTCACGCGAAGGCGGTGGGATGCACGAGCTGGAGAATCACGGCGCCCACAGTTCAGCAGATCAAGGCCCTCAGCGGGCTGCAGCCCGGAGGAGGGAATCTTCCGGGCCTGCCCATCGACAGGCCCTTAGAGCGGGAAACACCAGTGCAGCAGATGCGACTCCGACGATCCCAAGGATCGTGAAGAGGTGTCCAGAGAGCAGATCTGGACGGCCAAGCAGGTTTCCTGCAATGGCGAACGAAAGAATTCCAGCGGAACTCGCCAGAAAAGCAATCACCATCGTCAGCCATCGAGCGGAATGCATAGTCGCGTCCTCAAGTAAGCCAGCCACGACACCGGCAACGAGTCCTGAGATTGAACAGAGTCCGAAAGGCGTTGTCACCATCAAATCAAGACAAAGCCCACTGGCAAAGCCCACGATTGCTCCACGTTCAGCGCCACCGATCATGCCTGCTGCTATGGCGATAAGCAGGAACAGATCGGCACTCACTCCCAAGATTCGAAATTGCGTGACGACCGTGTACTGCAGCACCGCCGCTGTCGCGATCACAATCAGATAACGCAGTGCAGGGTTATTCATGACTCAGCCAGCGGGTTTCCATAGGACGACATCGGCGTAGACGAGATCGTTGAGGTTGGCGAACATCGAAATATCAACGGTCGATTCGAGTGCCGCCTCATTGGTTCGAACTGCGGTGATCGTGCCGATCGGAAGATTCGGAGGAAACGGACTGCCCGCTAAGCCGCTCGTCGCAGTAATCGCTCCCACTGTCACTGCCTGGCGAGAATCGATATTGGTTCCGCGGAGGCTGCCATCGCCACCACTCCCCTGTGCAATCCCGATGGCAGCAGTCCCTACGACAGAGAACCCGACCCTGTAGGTCCCACTCGAAAGTAGCGACACAACTGAACGGTTCTCGCTTACTTCGATAACTTTTCCGATGAGCCCTTCGCCGGTCACTACCGGCATATTTCTCTCGATGCCCGAATTCGAGCCCTTATCGAGTTCGATTCGATCGCCGAAGTTTCCAACAGCACCGGAAAGAACACGGGTGTGCACGACAGGGGTATCGCCAACGAATGGGATACCAACAAGTTGCAGAAGTTGCTGCAACTGTTCCTTCGCTATGGAGTTGGCCGTTACATCGCCTTTCAAACGATCGTTCTCCTCACGGAGTGTTTCATTCTCATTCTTCAGATTCCCTTGATCAAAGGCGCTATTCCAAGCGTTTCGAAAGGGATTCACAACAGTCGCCGCAGCACTGCCAAGTGGGGACAGCACCGACAGCACAACACTCCGGGCGGATTGGACGGGCCCTGACCCCCGACTATCAAGAGTCAAAAGAAGAACTGCCGACAGAAGCAACAGACTTATCGTGATACGTGCTCGTCCTCTTCGCCTCGGCGACGCCATGGTGCAGATCGACTCAGTTGATAGTCGACGAGAAGAGCACGCCCTTCAATGCGTCGAACTCCTCAAGCGATTGGCCCGAGCCGATAGCGACGGCGAAAAGGGGATTTTGGGCGATGATGATCGGCATACCGGTTTCGTGTTCGAGCCGTTCGCTGATTCCGTGAAGTAATGCTCCACCGCCAGCAAGCACAACGCCTTGCTCCATGATGTCGGCAGACAGTTCCGGAGGAGTCTTATCGAGCGTGACTTTCACAGCGTCGACGATTGCTGCGACTGGTTCTTCGATCGCCTCACGAATTTCCTCGGTCGTCGTCACGATGGTCTTTGGGAGACCAGTAACGAGGTCGCGTCCGCGAATTTCCGCATGCAATTCGATCTCAAGAGGCCACGCTGATCCCAGCGCCATTTTGACTTCTTCGGCGGTACGTTCGCCAAGGGCGAGGCTGTATTCCTTCTTGATATAACTGATGATCGCAGCATCAATGGCATCGCCGCCGACGCGTGCCGATTGCGATGTAACCACGCCTCCGAGTGAGATGACGGCAACTTCGGTCGTGCCACCGCCGATATCGACAATCATGTTTCCGGTCGGTTCCTGCACTGGTAACCCAGCGCCAATTGCGGCAGCCATTGGTTCTTCGATGATGTATGCCGGTTTACGCGCTCCCGCGAACTCTGCGGCTTCCTGCACGGCGCGCTGTTCAACGGGAGTGATCCCTGAAGGAACACAAATAACCATGCGTGGCTTCGCCCACTTCGAAGTGTGAACCTTCTGGATGAAATAGCGAAGCATTTTTTCGCAGATGTCGAAATCGGCGATAACGCCGTCGCGTAAGGGACGAATCGCCTGAATATGCGCTGGCGTGCGCCCGATCATGCGTTTTGCTTCAGCGCCTACGGCTACGGGCCGTCCGTCTTTGACGTTGATGGCGACTACAGATGGCTCATTAAGAACGATGCCTTCGCCGCGAACGTAAATAAGGGTGTTGGCGGTGCCGAGATCGACAGCCATGTCGCGCCCGACAATGTTGGACAGCGAGTCTCGTGAAGCGATCGATTTGGAGATACTCGAAGAAATCGAGTTGAAAATATTCCCGGCCATGGGGTGAGCCTCCCGTTGGAGCTCTGGGCCTGCTGCTCTGGTGTGAAAAGGCGACAGTGAAGCGATGCAGATAAATGAGGTGGAAGAAGACGGTCCCAACATGCCAGCGCAACGATGCGCCTGACCTTCTCCGTCCTGTGTTCAGGCTAGTCCGCGGCCCTCGCGGGACCAACTAACGCTGGAATCAGAGGCCAGGGAAGAAAAGTGCGATCTCGCGTTGAGCCGCTTCGGGGCCGTCGCTGCCATGGATCAGGTTCTCAGTGAAGAGAATCCCGAGATCACCGCGGATGGTGCCAGGAGCAGCATCGCGGGGGTTCGTCGAACCCATCATCGTCCGAACAACCTTCCATGTGTCCTCCGGACCTTCAATCACTGCGAGCATCGCTGGCCCACGTGTGATGAATTCAACGAGTTCACCGAAAAACGGCTTGTCGGAATGTTCGCCGTAGTGCTGTTCGGCTGTAGCGCGATCGATCGTTCGGAGCTCTGCGGCAACGACACTGAGGTTGCGGCGCTCAAAGCGAGAGAGGATTTCTCCGACGAGGCCTCGTTCGACGGCGTCGGGTTTGCAGATAATAAACGTGCGGTCCATGCCCGAAACGCTAGACCAGCACCTACCCAAAATGCGATTCGCTACAAGATCGGCGGTCAGTCGGCCCGCCGAGCGATGCGTTCAGCAGCGGTGCGCGCCGCACCTGCCACATAGAGCGAACCGGCAACGAGAATGACGTCTTCATCGGTTGAAACGTCGATCGCTCGCTGCACCGCTGTGGCGACATCGTCGATCTGCTCAACCATGACCCCCATTGCGCGGACCACCGCCGCCACATCTGATGCCGGGACCGCTCTCGGGCTTTGCGGCGTGCAGGCGATAACGAGGTCGGCCTGCCGTGCTTCTAGAGATTCGAGCATTTCGACAACATCGCGCCCGGTCAACATCCCGATGACGAGCACCCGTCGACCCGCAACATCAAATTCTTCCGTGAGGGTTCGTGCTGCAGCTCGAGCACCATCAGGGTTATGGGCGCCATCGAGGATGAGTAGCGGCGAATGAGAGACAACTTCGAATCGGCCAGGCATTGTCACGGTCTGGAATGCCGATTCGATGACGGCTTCGTCTAGAGCCCGATCAAAAAACGCCTCGACAGCGACAACCGCTATGGCTGCATTCTCTGTTTGGTGCGCACCATGCAGTGGAACCAGTAGTTGGTCGTAGGTGCCAAAAGGGGTTCGTAGATCGATGAGATGGCCACCAACTGCGTAGAGGTCGTTCGCTACCTCAAAATCATCGCCACGAGAAAAGGTGCGCTCTGGTCCTTCCGCGTCGAAGATCGCTCGGAGCGCTAGATCATTTACTCCAGTTACAAGCGTCGACTTCTCCGTAATGATGCCGGCCTTTTCCGTGGCGATTGCCTGTCGCCACTCCCCTTCGCCGTCAGTGTGATCACGACCGATGTTCGTAATGACGGCAACATCGGCATCGCACACGTTGGTGGCGTCGTAACGACCCAACAGTCCCACTTCAACCACGGCAACATCAACAGCCGATTCAGCAAACCAAAGGAATGCTGCAGCAGTCAGAAGCTCGAAGAACGAGGGCGTGATACCCGAAAGTGGTGCAACACGAGCAACGTCGGTGATGACTGAAGCGAACTGCTCATCGGAAATCGATTCGCCATTCCAGCAGATGCGTTCGTTGATTCGCTGCAAATGCGGGCTGCTGTAGGTGCCGACAGACAATCCGTGCTCGATAAGCAGCGCCGTGATCATGCGCGCCGTTGATCCCTTGCCGTTCGTTCCGGTTACATGAATGACTTGGAACGAATCCTGAGGATCGCCAAGCACTCCCACAAGGCTGCGCATGTGGTCGAGTGAAAGGCCATGAATGAGCCCGGCGGTCGCCTCGAGATTGATGTGACTGTCGAGGTACGCGATTGATTCGTCGAAGTTCACGGGGTGACGCGCATTGTGAAGAGAAAGTGACGACTACGACGCAGCGCGTCGTGGGCGATTCGTGCGTGGTGTCGACGCACGGGTGATGAACACTGGTTCGGTTCGTTCGATAACCGACTCTGCCCCGATGACGACCTTGGCGATGTCCTCGCGGCTCGGAAGTTCGTACATGATCTCGAGGAGTACTTCTTCGAGGATTGCACGCAGGCCACGAGCACCGGTGCCACGAACGAGGGCCTGGTCAGCAATGGCGTTGAGGGCTTCAGGAGTGAATTCAAGTTCAACCTCTTCGAACTCGAAGAACTTCTGGTACTGCTTCACTAGCGCGTTGCGTGGCTCGGTCAGAATTTCGACGAGAGCTTCGCGATCGAGATTGGCAACAGCACCAATCACGGGCAAACGGCCGATGAATTCGGGGATTAGGCCGAACTTGAGAAGGTCTTCGGGGAGGATGCTCTTGTACAGCGCACCGACATCGGCCTTATCGGAACGAAGTTCGGCCGAGAAGCCGATGCCCTTCTTGCCGATGCGGCTTTCGATGATCTTGTCGACGCCAGCGAACGCACCACCACAGATGAAAAGGATATTGGTGGTGTCGATCTGGATGAATTCCTGATGGGGGTGCTTACGCCCTCCTTGCGGAGGAACCGAAGCAGTGGTTCCTTCAAGAATCTTTAGAAGTGCCTGTTGGACGC
Source organism: Bifidobacterium breve (assembly GCA_945878645.1). Lineage (GTDB taxonomy): Bacteria > Actinomycetota > Acidimicrobiia > Acidimicrobiales > Acidimicrobilacustridaceae > Acidimicrobilacustris. The sequence continues at coordinate 1,040 of CAMCTW010000052.1, read as the reverse complement.
CTTCACCGGAAACGTCTCGAGTAATCGAGGGGTTCTCTGATTTGCGAGCGACCTTGTCGATTTCGTCGATGTAGATGATTCCTGTTTCGGCCTTCTTCACGTCGTAATCGGCCGCTTGGATCAACTTGAGCAGGATGTTCTCGACATCCTCGCCCACATAACCGGCCTCGGTGAGAGCCGTGGCATCGGCGATGGCGAACGGAACGTTCAACATGCGAGCCAGAGTCTGTGCCAGCAGGGTCTTGCCGCAACCAGTGGGACCAATAAGAAGAATGTTGGATTTTGCGAGTTCAACGTCGTCGCGCTGCGCCGCCCCGTACTGAATGCGTCGGTAGTGGTTGTAGACCGCGACCGAGAGAATGCGCTTGGCCTGTTCTTGACCGACGATGTAATCGTTCAGGAACTCAAAAATTTCGACAGGCTTCGGAAGTTCTTCAAGTGAAAGCTCCCCGGTTTCGGAAAGCTCCTCTTCGATGATCTCGTTGCACAGGTCGATGCACTCGTCGCAGATGTAAACACCTGGACCGGCGATCAGTTTCTTGACCTGCTTCTGGGACTTCCCGCAAAACGAGCACTTCAGAAGTTCGCCACCATCTCCGAACTTGGCCACGTTTGGGTACCCCTTGGTCTGTTGAGTCTCAGCGAACGGCCGTAATTGGACCGCTCGTGTCGGCGAGCTCCCGGAGGGAAATCACCTCGTCGATGATCCCGTACTCTTTGGCTTCCTCTGCAGACATTACAAAGTCCCGGTCGGTGTCCCGGTGGATCTTCTCTTGGGTCTGCCCTGTATGGAAAGAAAGGACCTCTTCGAGCAAAGAACGGATCCGGAGAATCTCTCTTGCGGCGAGCTCGATGTCGGTGGCCTGGCCCTGAGCACCGGCGTATGGCTGGTGGATGAGGATGCGGGCATGAGGCAGCGCAAGGCGCTTGCCAGGGGTGCCTGCAGCAAGAAGCACCGCTGCGGCTGAGGCGGCTTGGCCGAAGCAGATGGTCGTGATGTCAGGCTTCACGAACTGCATGGTGTCGTAAATGGCCATAAG
>CAMCTW010000051.1 GCA_945878645.1 Bifidobacterium breve | reverse complement strand
ACTCGGCGAATGGCGGGGCCAACCATTCCTGAGCCCAAGCCAAGCAGTAGTCGAGCGGCGATCCATTGCCAGAGCGAGGTCGCAAAAACCATCCAGAGCATTCCGAATGCGGCGGTAGCGATTCCGACCCGCATCATGATGACGGCGTAGCCGCGGTCGGAATAACGGGCAAGAAAGAGTTGGCTGAGCACGCCGGTGAAGAGACCAGCGAACGCGATTACTCCAACTTGACCATCGGTAAAACCGAATTTGTCGCGAATGTCAGCGAGGAGAGTGAACACGCTGCCGTAGCCCAGCGACATGAGAGCAGTGAGCAGGAACAGCAGGATCATCGCCCGGGTGAGGGGATGCTCGCGCTCGTCAGACTCGGGCGGCGTAATGCCGTCTTCCATGTTTCCGTCCCCTTGGTAGTGATCCAACCTAGCCGTGTGGGCCGACACAGGGCGGTCTTGAGCGAGATCGAATGAGGCATGACAGGTACGCTCACTCCTTCAGCGTCTGGAGATCTGATGAATGTAAGTAGCGATACCTTGCGGGTCGATATCTGGTCTGATGTCGTTTGTCCGTGGTGTGCGATCGGCAAAGCGAATCTCGATGCGGCGCTCGCAGACTTTGAACATTCTGACTATGTCGAAATCGTTTGGCACAGCTATGAACTCGATCCGACTGCCCCTGTGGCTCGGTCCGGAAACTACGTCGGGATGTTGGCGAAGAAATACGGCGTTGCCGACGATGAAGCTCAAGTCATGGTCGACCGAATGACAGCGACTGGAGTTGAGTGTGGCGTGGAGTTTCGATTCGACATCGTGCAACCAGGCAACACATTTGATGCCCACCGATTAATTCACTTGGGCGCTTCCCGAGGTCTCCAAACGGAAGTGAAAGAACGGTTCCTTCGCGGTTATCTCTCTGAAGGTGAAGCTATTGGACTTCCTGAAGTTGTTGAGCGCTTAGCAATCGATGCAGGCTTAGACGCCGACGAAGTTGCCGCAGTGCTTCGAACCGAGGCGTTTGCTGATGAAGTTCGCATCGATGAAGCGACAGCAGCATCGATGCAGGTGAGCGGAGTTCCGTTTTTCGTCTTTGACCGTCGTCTTGCCGTTGCTGGAGCACAGTCCACTGAAGTTTTGCGTGAAGTGCTCGAACGTGTCTGGTCCGAACGCGAACCCGCCCTCGAACTTGTCGTCGAGGGCGAGGTCTGTGGTCCTGAAGGTTGTGACTGACAGCGTTGTCAGGAGTGCCTGTGGAGTTTGAGTCTCAGACCGATCGGGTTTCAGGAAGGCGAACTAACGGGATCGTGCGGTCGCACTTCTTCTGATAGTCGCGGTACCACGCACGATCGTCGCACAGGAGCTCCCAGATGCGGTCGTGGTCGGGGCCGCCGTCAAGGATGTCGGGAACTGACCAGAACTCGCCGTCCTGGACCTTGATATAGACCTCGGGGTTAGCTGCTCGGTCACGAAGGTTGAGGAACCATGCCGGATGCTTCTCGTGTCCGGCGTAGGAAGCGACGACGATGCGGACGCCTTCGGGATCACGCCAGTAGGGGAGAGCGATCTTGTGTTCATTTCCGGACTTGCGTCCGATGGTTCGGAGCATCACGTGATGCATGCCGGCCTGAACCCAGACGTCGTCGATGTCCATGGTTTCCATGGCTTCAACGTGACTCTTAGTAATTCCGATGATCTCTTCGTGTGTGGGTGTTTCCCACAACATTTCTGCATGCTGTTCGGTGGGCATAGCGATCCTCCTCGATGATGTCTTTCGTAATTGTGTCAGATCGTGCGGGTTTCGATGGGCTCGATCAGAGCATCATCTCGCCGCCATTGACGTCGAGTTCAGCGCCGGTGATCACGCTGGCGAGATCTGAGGCAAGGAAGGCGACAGCGTTGGCACAGTCGGCATCGTCAGGAATGATGCCAAGCGGAATGTCTTTGGTGATTTCGGCAATGACCGCAGCGCGATCCTGACCGGTGCTGACGGCGTAGTCGACGTAGCCCTCGACGGGCGGGCCCCACATCCAACCCATAAAGGTGGAGTTGACCCGGATGCGGTAGGCCCCGAGTTCCTTGGCCAGCATGCGAGCAGCAACGGTGAGCGCACCCTTTGATGTCGCATAGCCCGACTGCGTGGCGAGAGGCTTCTTCTGAATCATCGAGTTCACGAACACGATGGAGCCGCCGCCATTGGCCTTCATGTGGGGCACAACCTGCTGCGTGAGCTGCAGCGTGCCGAAGACGGTGATGTCGAATGATTTACGCCAGTCATCGAAGTTCGCGTCTTCAAACATGGTGAACGGTGGTGGCACATATGCGCTGTTCACAAGACAATCAATGCGACCAAATTCGGCGATTGTTGAGTCGATCATGCTCTGTGTCTGGGTCGCATCCGAAATATCGGTAGGGCAGACCAAAACGCGTCGGTCGGGCCACTGGCGAGCAATCTCGTCGGCGACCTGGCGCAACTTTGATTCGGTGCGGGCGACAAGGACGACATCGGAACCTTCGCGCGCGAAGGAATAGGCAAGTTCCTGTCCGAGTCCCGGGCCGATTCCCGAAATGATTGAGACTTTGTTTTCCAGAATCATGGTTTCCCCTTTTACGTCGGCTTTTGAGCCGAGAGTGATTGTTACCACGATGAGGTAGTCGGTGTTGAACGAACAGATGGGGCGAACTCGATGCTGGTCGCCTTGTAGGGTCAGCGGCGAACAGCTACCAAACGATGAGGGTGAGAGATGACACGCACATTGGTGATTGGTGGAACTGGTCCAACGGGAATCCACTTGGTTCGTGGCCTCATCGACCGAGGCCATGACGTCGTGATTCTTCATAGGGGCACTCACGAGCGACCAGAGACTCCCGCTGACATCGAGCACATCCATGCCGACCCCTATGACATGGACTCGCTGGCAGAAGCGATGGGCGATCGCACGTGGGATCTCACCGTTGTGATGTACGGCCGATTGCGCCGCATTGCCGAATTCATGGTTGGTCGGACTGAACGCTTTGTTTCTGTGGGCGGGGTGCCTGCGATCCGGGGTTGGATGAATCCGTGGTTATTTGAGCCCGAAGGCCTTCCTGTTCCGGTCGGCGAATCAGCACCTGTTGTTGGCCTACCCGAAGAGGATGAGAAGGGCTTTCGTGTTGCCCGCACGGAGGAGTTTGTTTTTGCAAGTCATCCAAACGCCGCGCATTTCCGTTACCCGTATGCATATGGCCCACTCCAAGTTGTTCCGCGCGAATGGAGCATCGTCCGACGAATCCTTGATGGGCGCCGTCATATCGTTGTCGCTGATGACGGTTTGACCCTCCATCATCACGGATTCACGGAAAATCTTGCTCACGCAGTTCTTTGCGGCGTCGATCGTCCAGAAGATGCGGCGGGTCTCGCATTCAATTGTGGTGATGACGAGGTGCTGACGATTCGCCAGGTGATCGAGATCATCGCAAGTGAACTTGGTGCTGAACTTGAGATCGTTTCCATGCCATTTGAGTTAGCGGTTCCTGCTCGACCATTACTGGCCCAACCATCCCCGACGCATCGAGTGTTAGACACCTCGCTTCTCAAGACCAGGCTTGGTTATGTCGATGTGGTTCCTGCCCGTGAAGCTGTTGCTCGGACGGCTCGTTGGCTTGTCGAGAACCCAATAGCGCCAGGCGCGCCTGAGGAATATGTATTGACTGATCCATTCGATTACCGCGCCGAGGATCAATTGATTACTTCTTGGAAGTCGGCGGTCGCGTCGATGGCCCCGGCAGAGTTTGCGGTGCAACCCGGAGTTGGTCTCGCATACAGCGGCCCCGGTGGGCGACCACGAAGTCAAGAGACTTTCGAGAACTAACGACGGCTCCAGCGCGAGCGTCGTGCTCGCTACTAGGGTCCCCGCTTATGACATATCGAGTGGTTGTTTGGGGAACAGGAAACGTCGGGAGACCGGCAATTCGAGCAGTCGCAGCGCATCGCGATCTTGAGTTAGTTGGAGTCGTCGTTTCTAATGCAGCAAAGGTTGGTAAAGACGCGGGAGAACTCGCGGGAATCGGATCACTTGGCGTGGCGGCGACCGATGATGTCGAAATCGCGTTCGCTACTGACGTCGATTGCGTGGTGTACGCCGCAACTGCAGATACTCGACCGATGGAGGCATACATGGACCTCGAACGCTTGCTGCGTTCGGGTCGAAATGTTGTCTCGACTGCCTTCTATCCGTTGCTGCATCCGGCAAGTGCGCCACCCGAGTTGATGGGCATGCTGACTCCAGCGATGGACGCGGGAAACTCATCAGTTTTCGTGTCTGGAATCGATCCGGGCTGGGCCCTCGACATCCTTCCTGCCCTCGTTAGCGGTGTTGGAGCGGGTATCACCGAGCTTCGCATTCAGGAGATTTTCAACTACGCCTTGTATGACGCTCCCGATGTTGTGCGCAATGTCATCGGGCTCGGCGGCCCCATGGATGCGATGCCCCAGATGCTTGAGCCAATTTCGTTGATGACCGTGTGGGCTCCAATGGTCCGCGTCTTGGCCGACATCCTCGAGGTTGAGATCGACGACATCACTACGACAGTCGAGCGTCGTCCGCTGGAACGAACGATCGAAGTTCCCGGAATGGGAATCTTCGAAGAAGGAACACTCGGAGCGTTTCGCTTTGTAGTGACCGGTGTCGTCAATGGACATCCTCTGCTTGTCGTTGAACATGTCACCCGAATCGACGACGACTGTGCACCCGACTGGCAACAGCCGTTGAATCCGGGCGGCGAGCACCGAGTCGTGATGAGCGGACATCCGCATATGGAAATCACTATTCACGGCAACGAACCGGGCGAGCCCGGTGCCGCTGGTGGCGGAAATGCCAGCGCTGCAAACCGGTGTGTGAACGCGATTCCGGCAGTGTGTGGCGCGTCGGCGGGTGCATTGAGTCCCGCAGATCTTCCATTTATTTCTGGCGCAGCACAGATCCGTCAGCGCTGAATTTCAGCCGATTGCCACTTCACGTAGGAGTGGAATCCATGAATCAAAGTTGGGGACCTCGAGGTCGGTCACTTTCCCGTGGTCGTCCCATCGGCGAAGATCAACCGCATCAGCACTTCCTTGGAGCGTAAGAAACTCAGCGCATTCGCTGGCAGTAAATGGTCCGCCTTGCACCTCGAGGCTCCGCTGCGAGCCGTACGAAAGAGCTTCGTAGTAGCCGGGCTCGTTGGCGGTCAGATAGCGCTTGGCCTCAACATGCATGGCGATTGGGGCGATGACGGTTTCGGGAAAGAACCCCTGAAGAAATTCCGAAGCAGTTTGTTCATGTCGAAGATCAGTGCGGTGATCCGGGCCATTGTTGCGTTCGATTTCGAACAGATGGCCAATATCGTGAAGAAGGGCGGCGGCGACGAGTTCCTTACTTGCGCCATCACGTGAAGCCAGTGCTGCGCATTGCAAGGCGTGTGCGAGTTGGCTCACCTCTTCGTCGTACCTCTCACTTCCCCAAGTGGCGTAGAGAGAAACGATGGCCTCAATCGACGCGGATGACATCAGAGCATCTGGCCTTCAAAGTCGCCGATGAGTGAGACGCGGGGACCGTCGGACGCCGCGAACTCTGCTGCTTTCTGTTCGTAATAGGCCGCCCGTAGGTCGCCTTCTCGCAGCGCGTTGTAGGTGGGGTAGAGCGCACGACGCGGTTCATTCGAGGTATTCGGGCCGCTGCGATGCGGAGTGCGGGAATGAAACCACAACGCCTGACCGGCCCAGATGGGAGCGGGTGTCCAATCGAGTTGCTCGACAATGTCGGCGCGGATGCAGCCTTTGTCATCCATCGGAAGAGCTTCATCGTGCATCGACGAGACGACTTCGAGACAACCGTTGGACTCTCGTGAATCGTCGATGGCCAACATGCATGAAACATGGGTTTCGATAAATCGGTATGCGGGCGCATCTTGATGGGCTGAGTAGCCGGCACCACCGGGAGCTTTGTAGTTGATCTTCTCTTTGTAGAGCACCGCAGTTTCGTCAAGCAGTATCGACGCGGTATCGGACAGTTCGCTTCGGGTGAGAAGTTCCCGTAACTCGTCGTGAAAGGGAACAAAGTTTTCTGTTCGGCAAAGGCGCGGGCCGTTCGCGGTGGCTTCTCGGTAGTGGAGCCAGGGACCGTCGTCGGGCCACATCATGAGATCGTCAACCCAACTGCGTAATTCGGCGACCGCTTCGGGGCGAAGGGGCTCGGTCAGAACCCAGCCGAACTTACGAAAATGCTCTTCGGCATCGGGTCCGGGTTCGATGGTGTCGAAGAACGGTTGATCCACATCCCGATGCTACGTCGGTGCCGTACGCTCCGTTCATGTCTGAAGGTCGTCCCAACGTTCTCTTCATCACCCTCGACGAGTTCAGGGCTGAGTGCTTGTCTGCTGCAGGCCATCGGGTTGTGCGTACTCCGGCGCTTGATGACTTGTGTGCAGAAGGGGTGCGCTTTGCCCGTCATTACGGCCAAGCAGCGCCATGCGGTCCGGGAAGAGCTGCGCTGTATACCGGCACCTACCAAATGAACAACCGCGTCGTTATGAATGGGTCGCCGCTCGACGATCGATTCGACAACATCGCTCGTGCCGCTCGTCGAAGCGGATACGACCCTGTGCTCTTTGGCTATACCGATCAAGCAATCGATCCGCGTACCGTCGCCGATGACGATCTACGGCTCCAAACCTATGAAGGAGTCCTTCCCGGCTTTCGATGCGAACTCGATCTCACTCGTGGTCGCGAGGTATGGGCGGATTGGGTTCGGTCGCAGGGATACGTGATGCCAGTCGATCCCGAAAAAGGTTTAGCGACGGAGTCGGATCGACCCGCCGAAGTGGGTGTCAGCGCGTTCCTTACAAATCGATTCCTTGAGTGGCTGCCCGCTCAAGAAGAACCATGGTTTGTGCACTTGAGTCATTTGCGTCCTCATCCGCCGTTCGCGGCAGCAGGGGAGTGGGCGACTGCTTATGACCGTTCTGCGGTTGATCTTCCGATTGCTGCAGGTTCAGACATCCATCCGCTTCACGAATTTCTGTTGTCGATTTCATACTTCGTGGCGCCCGCCGACGAAGCTGAACAGCGCGAAATGCGCGCGCAGTACTACGGGATGATTAGCGATGTCGATCAGCAACTCGGCCGAGTATGGCAAGCGCTTCGTGAATCGGGTCAATGGGACAACACCATCGTTGTTGTGACATCCGATCACGGCGAGCAACTCGGCGATCACGGCATGGTGCAAAAGATGGGGTGGTTCGAGGAAAGTTTTCATATCCCGTTGATCATTCGCGACCCGCGAAAGTCCGAGAGTGCCGGCACGGTGATCGATTCGTTCAGCGAAGCCGTTGATGTGTTCCCGACATTGTGTGAAATGTTGCATGAGCCAGTTCCGCGGCAGTGCGACGGTCGATCGCTCACACCATTTCTTGATGGTGTCGTGCCAGAAGAGTGGCGAGACGCAGCATTTTGGGAGTTCGATTGGCGATTCTTCACTCCCGGTCGCCATGGGGCGCAGTGGCCGGGAGATCGTCGAAGTGCGGGACATCAACTAACGGTTCGACGAAGTGGCGAAGTCGGGTACGTGCAGTTCGCCGATGGTGAGGCGCTTGTCTATGACCTCGCGGCCGATCCAACCTGGCGGACGATGCTCAGGGATCCAGAACGGGCCTGGGCCGAGGCACGAGCGATGTTGGCCTGGCGGGCGCAGCACACCGACCGAACGCTCACGGGAACCTTTCTTCCCTAGTTGCGGCGGCGTGATTCAGATCGTTCTATGGTCAGCGCCATGATGCGCTTCAACCACATGGAACTCACGTTTGCCCCCGGGATTCTCACGACGGAATTTCGCGATCAAGTCCGGGCCTTTTACGGCGACCTTTTTGGCTGGGACTGCAAGGACGTTGAAATCCTTGGTCAGATCGGTTTGTTGATGATGCTCGACGAGCGAGCAACGCAATTCATTCTCTTGGCGGAGAGTCCGAAGCCGATGTCTTCGCCCGGTTATGACCATCTCGGACTGTTGCACGACACACGCGAAGAAGTCGATGCATTGTGTGGGCGTATTGCGGAAATGCAGAAGACCGAACCCGATATTAAGTTGAAGGTCTACGAAGACCTTGTGAATCCGGCCAGCACAGTTCACGCGTTCTACGTGAAGCACCTTTTGCCGATTTGGTTCGATGTGCAATGCATCGAATACACCACGCCACCCGAACGTGACTGGCACTACGACTGATCGATCCCTCAGTCGAGGTAGCGAACTCCGGTGAGTTCTTCCGAACGAGTCCAAAGTTGTGTCGCAACAGCTGCATCTCGAGCTCTCTTTGTGGGTGTTTCCAACTTGGGCGAGCCAAACATGAGCAAGCGCGGTCCGTAGAACTCACCTCCCTTGGCGGAAGGATCGACGCAAGCGCGCACGAATGGCAGAGCGCCCTTTGCGGCCGACTGTCCAAATCCGCCGGTTGGCTTGAGAACTTTGTTGGAAAGACCAGAACCTTCTACACCGAGGTCAGTGCGACTTCCGCCCGGGTGCGCGGTGAGCGCAATGGTGGAGGATCCTGCCAGCGAAAGGCGGCGCTGCAGATCGAGTGAGAACAACAGGTTGGCCAACTTGCTTTGGAAATACGCGGGCCAACGTGAGTAGCGGTGATGTTCGTAATTGAGATCGTCGAGATGCATCTTGCCGGGGCGATGTCCCATGCTTGAGTGGTTGACCACGCGTGAGCCGGGTGTTGCGAGCAAGAGCGGCAGGACCAAACCGGTAAGCGCAAAGTGTCCGAGATGATTGACACCGAACTGCATTTCAAAGCCATCGACGGTTTTTGATTCGTCGACAGCCATGAGGCCGGCGTTGTTTCCGAGAATGTCGAGGCGATCGATGGTTGAAAGGAGTTGCTCGCTGAACGCCTTCACCGATGAGAGATCGGCAAGATCCAGTGTCATGGTTTCGACTGTGCCTCGAGGCGAGGTCCGACGGATCTTGTTGGCTGCCTCTGAAGCTTTCGCCTCGTTGCGACACGCCATGATGACCCGTGCACCCGCTCCGGCAAGATCTGTTGCTATGTGGAAACCCAATCCTGCGTTCGACCCGGTGACCACCGCAATCTTTCCGGTGAGATCAGGGATATCGGCAGTCGTCCAAGTCATTTGAAGATCCTTAGGAATCGGGTTGCTGGGAATCGACGTCTAAGCGTCAAGGAACTCATTGAGGATACGGGCAAGTTCGACGGGTTGGTCGCCCTGAATGCTGTGTCCTGCCTGTTCGACGTGAACGATTTGAGCATCGGGTCGGCGCTTCACGAGTTCGGCTTCATCGGCATCGTCAACCACGGACTGCGAAAGCATTCCGCGAACGAGAAGAAGGGGCATCGAGCTCGCGCTGATGATGTCCCACAGCGAGGAGAAGTCTGGGTGATCGCTGCCGGACTCGACCATGCGGCGGTAGCGCCAGACCCACGAACCATCTTCGAGTTGAAGGGCGTTATGCAGGATGCCGCGACGCAGCGATGATTCGGTTCGTGTCGGATTGAACTCGATAGTGCGCGCAAGGAGTTCATCGAAATTTGGAAACGATTCCGGACCGTTAATGAAGTTGGCGATCTGTTGCGACTTTGGTCCATCGACTCCGGGAGTGACGTCGACGAGGGCGAGGCGTTGTACAAGTTCAGGGGCGTGACCAGCGAGAGCAAGGCTCGTCATTCCGCCGAGTGACATGCCCACAACAAGTTTCGCGTTGGGGGCGAGTTCTCTTATCGCGACAGCAACATCCTCAGCGTTAGATGGAACGTTAAGGCTTCCGTTCTTTCCACCGTCAGAGTGGCCATGGCCGGGGAGGTCGATTGCGACAAGTGGTCGGCCAAGGGCGAGGGCGACGGTGTCCCAGGTGTGAGCGTTCTGCGCACCACCGTGCAAGAACACGATCTCTGGTGGCGCGGTTCCCCACACAAGCGCGCTGAGCGCGCGTTCGGAATCGACATTGACGCGGACTCGGCGAACCGCTGGCGGGCCATTCCATGCAATTCCGACTTCGGTCGCGTTGTCCTTGAAGAAAGAAAACTCGTCGTAGGGAACTCGTTCAATATTGGTCATTGGAAATCTTTCATGCCGGTCGACGGCGGGCCTTGGCCCGCAGTGACGGGGGATCAATGGACTTGTCTTGCTCAACAACGTCTTCGCCTGGCGCCACGATTTGGTCGATCGCGTCGAGAAGATCGGCATCAAGGCGAAGTTCGGCGCACGAGATGAGATCGTCGAGTTGTTCCATCGTGCGCGGCCCAATGATGACTGACGAGACATTGGGGTGTTCCATCGCCCACGCCGTTGCGAGATGGGCAAGCGGAATACCGGCATCGTCGGCAAGCGATTGCAGGGCAACGGTTGCGTTCATGCGGGCCTGATTCTGTGGTGAATCGAGTTCTTGACCCCAACGTTTGCCCATCATGGCGAGGCGTGATGATTCGGGGACGTCGCCGAGTTCGCGGTAACGACCTGAAAGCCAACTTCCGCCCAGCGGGCTGTAGGTGATGACGCCCATGCCGTAGCGCGCGGTTGTTGGAAGCACGTGTCGTTCAATGCGGCGCTTGAGAATCGAATACGAGGCTTGTTCGCAGCGGAATTTCACGAATCCCATCTTCTCGGCGGTCCATTGCGCTTCGACCATCCGTTCGGTGGGCCACGCTGAATGTCCGGCGTAGATGATTTTTCCGTTTGTGGTGAGATCGGTGAGGCCACCCATGGAATCTTCAAGCGCAACACTTTCGTCGAAGCGATGCAATTGAAAGAGGTCAATACGGTCGGTGTCGAGGCGTCGGAGGCTTTCTTCAATTGCTTGAGCCATCCAACGGCGAGAGTTGCCTCGCTGGTTTCGATCGGGTCCCATCGTGTTAAACATCTTTGTGGCAACGACGAGTTTGTCGCGATGTCCAGCGATGGCCTTGCCGACGATTTCTTCGCTTTCGCCGCCGGAGTACACGTCGGCCGTGTCAATGAAGTTGATGCCCGCGTCGATCGCCTTATGGATAATACGGATGCATTCGGCGTGATCGGTATTGCCCATCTGCCCAAACATCATCGCCCCGAGGCAATAACGGCTGACAGAAACGCCGGTGGTCCCGAGCGATGTGTACTTCATTGTTCCCCCTGAATTGTTGAACGCTCTTTAGACAGAGCGCTCAGGCATGCCATGCTTGCCGAACTTGACCATTGGGGTCAGATTCAACCGTGATCTTTCGTCCGAAAATCGCAGTAGTCCGGTTTTCGGTGCCAAAGGCTGGCCACTCAGTATCGCCCAGTGTCGGGACGCCATCGTTGGCAAAGTCGGCCCATGACTGCTGGATCACTGATGCGAGGGACATTGCTTGTTCGGGATCTTCGACAAAGGTGTCCCAGCCATCGACGTCGATGGTGGTGAATGGGAAGGGAATATCGACACCATGGGGTGCGCCCATATCTGATGACGCGGCCTCCCAATCAAAGCGATACATCCACGTTGGTCCGTGCGCGGATCGGGCTTCGGCGATGGCGAGTGCATGCAGCCACATGGCGGTATCGGTGTTGACCCGAGCCCAGACAGCTGGTGGTTCTGTCGTTCCGGTTGCCGCGTAGGCGTCAATAAGTGCGTCGATGCTCTTGCCAGTTGCGCTGAGTCGAGCGCGAAGCCCAGCATCATCGAGCGTTGCCGCTGCTGGATCGAACATTTTGAAGAGGTCCATTTCGTCACGGGTTGTTCCGATGATGACGGGTACTGGGTTGAAGCCAGATGCCGCAGCCTCGAGCCAAGTTTGGGGAAGGACGACGCCATCGACACAGGGATGGAAGGGCATCGTTCCGACGGTCATGAACAGTTCGCCGGCGGCTTGTGCCTGCGCAGCGATGAGGTCTGGCCCCGATATCGCGCGCAACGCATCGATATCGACGTGATCAAGTCCGGCGCAGCGAGCCACGGCCTCAGTCACAAGCAGGGCTCGCTCGCGATCAAGAAGTAGATCGGTAGCTCCGCTCTGGACGATTGCTCGTTGAAAGGTTCCAACGGCTGCGGGCATGGCGAGAAGAGAAAGCACGCTGCCACCGCCGGCAGATTCTCCGAAGATGGTGACGTTGTCAGGGTCGCCGCCGAATGCGCTGATGTTGTCGCGAACCCATTCGAGGGCAGCCACCTGATCGAGAAGCCCGACATTTGGGGTGCACGACGGATCGCCGATCACGAGAAATCCGAGGGCGCCCACGCGGTAGTTGATAGTGACCACGACGGTGTTCGTTGCGGCGGCGATTCGAGAACCGTTGTACACCGCAAGAGAACCGGCGCCCAACGAGAACGCTCCTCCATGGATCCAGACCAGCACCGGGAGCGAACCATCGATTGATGGAGTCCACACATTGAGGTTTAAACAGTCGTCGGATTGATCTTCGCTTCCCATTCCGGGAACGAGTCCGTCGAGAGGGCCTCCGGTGGGTTGCCATGGAGCCGGCCCGTACGTGGTGGCATCGCGAATGCCGTCCCATTCGCGGGCGGGGACGGGAGGAGCCCAGCGCAAGGCTCCTACCGGTGATTCGGCAAAAGGAATACCCAGGAACGCGGTGCATCCGGGATTGTCTTGGCCCTGGAGCTTGCCATTGGCAGTTGCGACAGTGGTCATGGCGAAAGGCAACCATATTCGATGGTCTCATGCGTGGGTTTGGCATCTAACGTGGCCAAACATGCCGACCGGGGGGTTGCACGATGACGATTGAAGCGAATGACGCAGCGCCCCTTGGCGCGGCTTCACTTCCTGAGGGCGTTGCTTTGTCAAAGGGTGGCGCCGACACGTGGTCGCCAACGATTACGCCGCCTATTGGTGTTGAACTCACCGATGAACAGAAATTGGCGTGTTCATTTCGGATTCTTGCTCGTGAAGGGTTCAGCGAAAACATTGCTGGGCACATCACATGGGCCAATGCCGATAATTCGGCGATGATGGTCAATCCTTGGGGGCTTTGGTGGGAAGAAGTCTCTGCATCGGACATCTGTCGCGTTGATCCCGACGGAAACGTGATCGGCGGAAAGTGGGATGTCACGCCCGCTGTTCAAATTCACACTGAACTTCACCGACGTCGCCCCGAATCTCGAGTCGTTGTTCATAACCATCCGTATTACGCAGTGCTGTTGGCTGCGCTTGGGCTTGTTCCTGAGTTCCTCCACCAACAGTCATCGATGTACGACGGCGAACTCGGATTCGTTAGCGAGTATTCGGGTGAAATCGATTCACCGGAACTCGGTGCCGACCTGGCCGAGCGAATCGGGAATGCCTCTGTAGTGATTTTGGCGAATCATGGGGTGATTGTGACTGCGCCGACGATTGAGGAAGCGACTTATAAGTCGGCCACGCTCGATCGTCAATGCAAGCTCATGTATGACGTGCTCGTTGCTGGTAGATCAGCGACCACCGTGCCGCCGATCGTTCGCCCCGCCATGAAGGCTTCATTGCTCGAACGCGGCACCGAGGTTTATTGGGCCGGAGCGGTCCGTCGTCTTATCCGTGAAGAACCCGACGTCCTGGAGTGAACCGTGTCCATCAATATCGATGACCTCGCGTCCAACCTGAATTTCACCACCGGTGGAAAATCAAAAACTGGGGGCGTGACGTTTCTGCCTGAACCAGAACGACGTAAGCGCGACTACACGATCATCTCTGCCGACGATCACATCGTTGAGCCACCGCATACCTTCGAAGGTCGACTCCCAGCGAAGTTGGCTGATCGGGCGCCAAAGATCATTGAAAAAGATGACGGCTCTGAAACCTGGGTCTACGACGGAATGGAATTTCCGAACGTCGGGTTCAATGCGGTCGTTGGCCGACCTGTGTCGGAGTATTCGTTCGAGCCCGCTCGCTTTGACGAGATGCGACGCGGTGCTTGGGACATCGATGCTCGCATCACCGACATGGACCTCAACGGCATTTACGCGTCGGTGAACTTCCCTTCGTTCTTGCCGGGCTTTTGCGGTCAGCGATTGCAGACGACCACCAACGATGTTGAACTCGCTTTGGCGACGACTCGTGCATGGAATGACTGGCATCTTGAAGAGTGGGCTGGCACCCATCCGGGTCGCATTGTGCCGTGTCAGATCCCTTGGCTGCTTGACCCCGTGCTTGGTGCCGAGGAAATCCGTCGCAATGCCGAGCGCGGCTTTAGGGCCGTGACGTTTTCGGAAGCGCCACACATGCTCGGGCTCCCATCACTGCACACTGGTTACTGGGATCCGATGATGCAGGCTTGCGCGGAAACCGGAACGGTTGTGAACCTTCACATCGGATCTTCAGGTACGTCGCCGGCCACTGCCCCGGATGCTCCGGGCGACACCGTCGGTGTGTTGTTTTTTGGTTATGCGATGTTCGCCGCGGTTGACTGGTTGTATTCGTTGCTTCCTGTTCGATTCCCTGATTTGAAACTTTGTATGTCCGAAGGCGGAATCGGATGGGTGGCGGGCCTCATGGATCGCCTCGATCACATGCTCAGCTATCACGAAATGTATGGAACGTGGAAGGGCACCGACCTCACGCCTGCTGAAGTTCTCAAACGAAACTTTTGGTTCTGCGCGGTTGAGGACCCATCTGCGTTTGTTCAGCGAGATCGCATCGGCATCGAGAACATCCTCATCGAGAGCGATTACCCGCATTGCGATTCAACCTGGCCGAATACGCAGACGGTGACCAAGAACGAGATCGGCAATCTGCCAGCAGAGGACATCGCTCGCATCACGTGGAAGAACGCTTCAGAGCTCTACAACTTCCCGGTGCCGCAGTCAGTTATTGACGATCCCGAGTCCTACTGAGTGCTGAAGGCGCTGCCGGTTTGGTGGCCCTACGATTCGACGATGGCCATTCAGGGAAGCCGTATTTATCACTGCAATTCGAACTGCTCTGATCTCGATGTTGCTGTTGCGTTTTACGAAGCACTCGGGCTCCGGCGCGTGTTACGCACTGTGCCAAGCAAGAACCAGTCGGGCGAGGCATTCGGTCTTGACGAAGTTGCATGGGATGCATGGATCATGCACTCCGATGATGGCCTCGATGGACTTTCG
>CAMCTW010000050.1 GCA_945878645.1 Bifidobacterium breve | reverse complement strand
AGTCGTCGTGCGCAGGGTCGAGTGCCCGACGCGCGCTTGTGAGGTCGCGGCCATAGGAATTCACGTTCTGACCGAGCAAGGTGATTTCCCGCACACCATCGGCAGCCAGTCGTTGGACTTCGCTTACCAATTCGCCGAATGGGCGACTGATTTCGCGACCGCGAACTGCGGGAACGATGCAATAGGCGCAGGTGTTGTCGCAACCAACCTGAATCGTGACCCAGGCCGACCAATCCACTTCGCGACGAACGGCAAGTGCAGATGGGAACGTGTCAGCGTCATCAAGGGCTTCATCCCAAATCTCAGTGATGGGACCGTTGCGACGCGATTCATGGAGCAACTCCACGGTGCGATGGACATTGTGCGTTCCAACCACAACATCGACATGGCCCGCTCGTTGCGCGATCTGCTCCCGATCTTTCTGAGCCAAGCAACCGCTGACAATGATTTCCATATCAGGCCGAGATTCTTTGAGCGTCTTAAACCACCCAAGATGGCCATAGAACTTGTTGTCGGCATTCTCACGAATACAACAGGTGTTGAACACCACGACATCGGCGTTCTCATCGGAATCGGCGAGCACGAGCCCGTCCGCTTCGAGCAGGCCCGCTATGCGTTCAGAATCGTGCTCGTTCATCTGACACCCATAGGTGCGGATGGCATAGCTACGGGGTACGGAACCCGGCGACGAGGTCGAAGTCACTGCTCAAATCTACCAGCGCTATTCCAAATCTTTTTCGAACCATCTCCTATGATCTCCCCACATGTCAAAAAGAGGGGCATACGTCATTGTTGGGCTTCTCGCGTCAGCAGCCTTTTGCTGTTCGCTTGCTCTAGGGAACCTGTTCTTCGAGAACCTCTCCCTAAACAATGACGAGGCCGTCTACGTCCTCGAGGCCCAAATGTTTGGCGAAGGCGACGTCACCCTTTCCGATTCCGCACATGGAGACGCATTCCGCCCTTGGATGTCGGGCCGAGTTGGAGGCGACCGCCTCGTGCTGGTGCAGCAGCCGACTCTTCCGGCATTGATGGCGTTGAGTGAGGCGCTGTTTGGAACGATGCGCATCGCATTGGCCGCCATTGCCGCCGCCACTGTTGTAGCTATGTATGCATTAACCAACGCTCTTTTACGTGATCTCCGAATTGCAGTAGTCACATCTGCGTGCTTCGTCCTCAGTCCGCTCGTCATGGTGCAGAGCGCGATGTTCGTTTCGTACGTGCTTGCGGTGAGTCTCACTGCCGCATCACTTGCGCTTCTCACGCGCGGACTTGATCGACAAACACAGGGTCAGCGTTTCCGGCCATGGCTCGTTGGCGCTGGGCTTTTCGAAGGATTACTGCTTTGCACCCGACCCCTCGAGGGGATCATTTTTGGGGGCGTGATCTTTGCATGGGCGTTTCTGCGTTCAGCAAACGTTCGAATCGCAATTCGGGCGATGATGTGGGTCTATGTGGCGAGTACGCCACTTCTTATCGTTGCGCTGGCCTACAACTCGTTCACGACCGGTGACCCATTCACGTTCGCACTGTGGACGATCGGCGGCGACGACTCGTTCGGATTCGGGATGCGCTCAATTGCCGAACACTCTCAATTCATTCACGTCGGACCGTGGGAGGCCTGGCTTGCGTTGCGGGTAAATCTTCGCGCTTTCCCTCATTGGATCGTCGGAGGAGTGGTTTCGCTGCCGCTCGCAGTTTGGGGGGCCTCACGCCTCTGGACCATCTCGCGTTCAGTGTTCTGGCTCGTCATCGTCCAGTTGTGCCTCACCCCGTTTGCCTATTTCTTTTATTACGGCAATTACCTCATCATCGGCGGACGCAACCTCTACGGGCCGCACTATTACCTCTCACTCCTGCTGCCCACGATGGTGCTCCTCGGAGTTGGCCTCGTCGATCTTGCCGGCCGCCGCCGTGTGCTGCTTCTCGGTGTCATCGGCGCGATGGCGCTCGGAATGGCCATCGAAATTCCAGACAAGGTCAACGTCAATATTTCGGCTCGCGATGCAATCGCCGCGGAAGTCGAACTTGTGGAGTCGACCGTTCAGGAACCGGCGATCGTTCTCATTCCGAAGGGGAAGGATGGGCCCTACATCCTCCATCCCTGGGGGGCATTTTCCAATCCACCCGGTCTTGATTCCGACGTGCTTTACGCCGTTGACCTCGGAGCCCGCTCACTTGAACTTGTCGAGCGATTTCCGGATCGGCGTTTCTACCGATTCGCAATCTCAGGTAATGGCGACCCTGCAGATCCATCGGCACCACACTCTGGCCCTTTCATTGAACCGCTCACTGTCGTTTCGGGCTCTGGGCTGAACATCTCAGCGTCGGCCAAAAAGATTGACCGCCTCTTCGTTGACGATGAGCTCTTCCGCTGCAGTGGTTCAGCGTCAGCAATCACGATCGACGTCACCCTGTCCTCGACGACTCTTGCGGGATGTACGGAGCTGCCGATCGCCCTGAACCGATCGGCAGCCCATGTGCGAATCTTTGCGGGAGCGGATGACACATCTGTCGCTGCGTACCTTCCGATTGGACGACTCCCCCAAAGTGAGACGTCAAACGGAGTAGCGCAACGACTCGCCGTATTCGCTCCTCCATCTCTTAACGAGATGGAGGGCGACTCGATCCTCCATTCACTTCCCCCAATCGCAGTTCCGTGGTTTGACCTGAAGATCACCGCGAGCTGACGGACAAAAGCGTTCCTTGTAACGCGGAGAGTCCCGAGGGCCAGGGGCGCCTCGGGACTCTCCGGCATTACTTCACGGGATTACTTCACCAGATGACACGACGGAATGACAGGAACTGTCAGAACTACAGAGGATCAGTCGTCGAGCGAAATCGGGACGTCATGCTCGGCGGTCATTTCCTCGTCACTTTCGAGAGTGTCGAGATCTCCGCTCTCGCCACCCTCACCAATGCCAACACTGGTGAGGATTCGCTCAGTGATTTCCACCATGACCTCGGGATTCTCGAGCAGATAAGTCTTCGCGTTTTCGCGACCCTGTCCGAGTTGTTCGCCCTCGTAGGTGTACCAAGCGCCCGACTTCTTCACGAAGCCAAGATCGACACCAATGTCGATGGTGGAACCTTCGCGGCTGACGCCCTTGCCGTACATGATGTCGAATTCCGCCTGCTTGAACGGCGGGGCCACCTTGTTCTTGACGACCTTGACTCGGGTGCGGTTACCCACAACCTCGACGCCATCCTTGATGGACTCGATACGACGAATATCGAGGCGCACTGAGGAGTAGAACTTCAGCGCACGCCCACCCGGTGTGGTTTCGGGAGAGCCGAACATGACGCCGATCTTCTCGCGTAACTGATTGATGAAGATACAAACAGTGTTGGACTTATTGAGATTGGCCGTGAGCTTGCGCAATGCCTGGCTCATAAGACGAGCTTGCAGGCCAACGTGACTATCGCCCATCTCGCCTTCGATTTCCGCACGAGGTGTCAGCGCGGCCACCGAGTCGATGACGATGACGTCGAGGGCACCGGAACGCACCAACATGTCGACGATTTCGAGGGCCTGTTCACCAGTATCGGGCTGAGAGATCAGCAACTGATCGGTGTCGACACCAATGGCCGATGCGTAGACCGGGTCCATGGCGTGTTCGGCATCGACGTAGGCACAGATGCCGCCGTTGCGCTGGGCTTCAGCCACAACGTGCATGGCAAGCGTTGACTTACCGGAAGATTCCGGACCGAAGATCTCGACGACGCGGCCGCGAGGCAGGCCGCCGACTCCGAGAGCAAGGTCGAGGGCAAGGGCGCCAGTCGGGATCGTTTCGATCTTCATGCTGCCCTTCTCGCCCATCTTCATGACCGAGCCCTTACCAAACTGCTTCTCGATCTGGCCGAGCGCCATCTCGAGGGCCTTGTCGCGTTCCTGTGGGAACGTCGGGCGGTTCGATTCCTTTGCCATCGTCTACTTCTCCTGGGTGTGTGGCCCGGTCTGCCCGGGACGCTTCTGGGTGATCCAGTTCCACCTGAGCGGGAGCTCCGGTGGCCCCACCAGAGCCGAGGCCTTGGTGGAGATGGATCGCAACCTACGGAGGGGGTGTGACAGGCCCCCGGTGTTCGAACGACATGACTGTAACTTCGAACACCTGTTCAGTCAATGACCCTTGATCCCTAGCCCCCGTTGGCCTCTCCCCTAAGGGATCTCGGGGCGAGGTCGGTAGACTCATCCCCGCCGGAGCAGGCCGTCGTCCCTGATCGACAGGGCCGAATGACGGAAAGGTGCCTTCCAATGAGTGACTCACTCCCCTCTGATCCCACCGAACGAGCCGAGGCCCTCCGCCAACGCCTGAGCGAGGAACAGTTCCAGGTCACCCAATGCAGCGCAACGGAACGGGCCTTCACCGGCAAGTACTGGGACTGCCACGACGACGGCACCTATCACTGCATCGTGTGCGACGCGCAACTCTTTAGTTCCGACACCAAGTTCGACTCAGGAACCGGATGGCCGAGTTTCTTCGATCCGATGTCCAACGACGCGGTTGCCACGGTGGTCGACGCGACACATGGAATGGTGCGTACCGAAGCGATCTGCGCGGGATGCGGCGCGCATCTTGGTCACGTCTTCGACGACGGTCCCGGCCCCACGGGCCTTCGCTATTGCATGAACTCCGCGTCGCTCGATCTCAAACCTGCGCAGAACTAGCGCAAGCTCGCGAGAACCGAACGTTCAGTTGCTCTCAGCGAGCGAGTAGCCGACGACGAAGATGATCGAGCACAGTGATGACCGTGAACTGTCGAGACTGTTCACGGTTGAATGGAAACTTCGCCATTGACGTTTCGGTAACGCCATCAAGCGTGGTGGCCATAAACACCGTCCCAACGGGCAT
Organism: Bifidobacterium breve; assembly: GCA_945878645.1. Classification (GTDB taxonomy): domain Bacteria; phylum Actinomycetota; class Acidimicrobiia; order Acidimicrobiales; family Acidimicrobilacustridaceae; genus Acidimicrobilacustris. The sequence continues at coordinate 10,699 of CAMCTW010000050.1, read as the reverse complement.
GCCTTCTTGTTCGTCAGGACCAGCAACACCGGTAACGGCAATGCCAACGTCGGAACCGAGCACGCGACATGCGCCTTCGCTCATCGCGCGCACCGCGTCGTCGCTCACTACGGGACCAACCGGAACGCCAAGAAGGTCAAACTTCACTTCACTGGCGTAGCTCACTACCGAACCGCGTAAAACATCGCTCGCTCCAGGAATGGAAACCAACCGACTGGCGATCAGCCCACCAGTAAGCGATTCCGCCAGCCCAAGGGTGAGTCCACGTTCGCGAAGCAGGTTGAGAACAACCTCTTCCATCGTTTGATCTTCGGTACTGAAGACATAGTTGGCAAGAATTTTTGCCACTTCACCAACCTCGGAAGCGACAACAGCATCGGCTTCTTCGGCGGAATCGGCCTTGGCGGTGACGCGTACTTTGAGCCCCTCGATGCCACTAGCAAGAAAGGCAATCGTGGCGGTACCCGTGCGATCGAGTTCCTCGAGGCGATCGCCAAGCATCTCGGCAATACCGGATTCACTATGGCCCCAGGTGCGAATCGTTCGACTTCGAATGACACCGGTATCGCCCGCGCGCCGACGAAGTTCAGGGATGACTGTCCCTTCGACCATTTCTTTCATCTCATACGGAACACCCGGAACAGCAAAGATGACCTTGTCGCCTATCGGGCAAATAAGCCCGGGAGCAGTGCCCGGCATTTGTGCAATACGCGATGCTCCCTCGGGCACTTGTGCTTGACGAAGATTGTTCATCGGCATATTCCGCCCGCGTGAACCAAAAATTTCATGAAGTCGCTCGATCACCTCGGGGTCTTCGACAAGTTCGACCCCCATTACCTCAGCAATCACATCGCGAGTGATGTCATCTTGCGTAGGGCCGAGGCCACCGCAGACGATCACGGCATCGCTGCGATCGAGTGCAATCTGCAGAGCATCGCGGATTCGATCCCAGTTGTCGCCCACCTTCACCTGCAAGAAGCAATCAATGCCTGCGAGCGCGAGTTGTTCACCGATCCACGACGAATTCGTGTCGACGATTTGGCCGAGCAGGAGCTCGGTTCCAACAGCGACAACTTCGCAGTTCATTGGTTCTCCTCGTCGTAGGAAATTCCAAGCACCAACTCGTCGGTCTCAATCTCCGAGTGCGTCGGAACCGTGGTGCTTCGTTGCAGGAACTCATCGGTGACTGCATGGGCTATTGCAACGACCATCAGAAAAATTACATAGATAACGGGTGTCACGGTAGCGACGTCCCAAGCGGCGAATGCTCCACCGACCGCAAGCACAATCGTGACCAAGCGAAGTAACAACAACGGTTTCTTAGGCGTCCGATTCCCCAGCAATCCAATTCCCGCGAGTCCCCCAAACATGCCAACAAAAGCGAGGCCCAGAATAACGATGGCGTAATCATGCACGTGACCACGATCGGCGATCTGAACATACTTCGACATTCCGATCGCAAACGCGATGACGCCCAATTGCAGGACGAGGTGCGAAAGCAACCACGCTTCACCAGCAAGGACCCCTGGTCGGATTCCGGCTTTGGGAATATCGTCAAAATAGATACTGAAGATCGCAAAAAGGATCACAAACAAGACGACGATGACAGAGACATCGCTCCAGTCCATCAAACCTTCGGAAACGACAAGCGCCACTTTCAGGAATGCTTCGCCGATGACGACAAGGGTCAGTAGCGCTGCTCGTTCGGTGAGGTGATGTTCATCGAGCGCTTCGGTTGGCAAACCGCGTGAATGTGCCGCTGACGTTGGAACAATGAGCAACATGATTGCCACGCCCCAAACAACGAAGGTAACCCCATTGGGGATAATGAATGCCACGATCATCAAAAAGCCGGCGAGGATCAGACGATTGCGTCGCCCTCTGGCCCAGGCTCTGGTGTCACCTTCCTTGTTCGCCATGCGGTGATACGCCAACGCAAGAATGAGTACCGCTACGGCATAAACCAGGCCAATGAGATCAGTGTTTGTAACCGAGCGGTCAACAAACTCAAGCGTCAGAATAAAGATGAGAAACATCTGAAGAAACATCAGTGCGCGTTGCGTGATGTCGTCGCGACGATCAATGTTCATCAGGACAGTGGTGTGGAACCACAGCAACCACACCAACACGAACATCAGTGAACAGTGGCCAGCAGATTCCCAAGTCGGGTCCTGGGAAAATTTATTCGACAGGACCATCGTCGAAGCAACAAAGACGAGGTCATAAAAAAGTTCAAGGAATCCGACCGGGGCAGAGTTCTTTACATGAGGAAGTTTGCTACCAATCGACATGGGAGCCGATATTAGGTGCCACCTAGGAAGCGTCGCTGATCTCGGGTGTTACTTCCATTGTTGTGGCTGCGCGACTTCCATCCCAGACGTACTGAAATGCGCTGAAGACGGCAAGGAAGGTCGCAAGGTAGAGCAGCCCATCTCCGAGCCACAGAAGGTCGGTTGTAAGTGGCAACAGCACCGCTCCGACGGCCAGCGATTGCACAAGCGTCTTCAATTTCGCCGACTTCCGGGCAGGCATCGCCAGCCCCCGTCGGCCCCACCACATCCGATACACGCTGATGAAGACCTCGCGCACCGCTATGACGACAACTGGCCAGACCGGAAACCGATCAACGGCCACGAGAGAGAAAAGTGCTCCGAGGACGAGCACTTTGTCGGCCAACGGATCAAGAAAGGCTCCGCTGCGGGTTGTTCCGTGGCGACGAGCGATCCAGCCATCGACGCCGTCGGTGAGAGCTAACGCTGTCCACAGCGCCCAAACAATCCAACCGCTGGGGCTGTCGCTGATCATGGCAAAGAGCAACGGCGACACCAAGATCCGGATCATGGTGACGTAATTCGCGGGCGTAGCGATTGCTGATGGACCGTAGGAGGGATCGCTCATGACTGATCATCTTCAGGAACGGATGCACCTTCAGCCACAAGATCGGGGCCAAGTGCATCGACGATTGTCACCGTTGCGAAACTGCCTTGCGAAAGATCAGACGGCAGATTGACGATGCCATCGATTTCGGGCGCTTCGCGCCATGTTCGACCTACTCCTGGGCTATCCACGAGAACTTCGACCACCGAGCCGATCATTTCGTCACGTTTTGCCCACGTCATTCGATCTTGCAGTTCGGTCAGCTCCCCAAGTCGCTCGGCCACGAGCCCATCGGGTACCTGATTGTCGAGGGTGGCGGCATGGGTCCCCTCCTCTCGAGAGAACGGGAAGAACCCACACCAGTCAAGCCTCACTGATTCGACAAATTCGAGCAGTTGGTCGTGATCATCTTCGGTTTCACCCGGATACCCAACAATGAAATTGGACCGGAATGCAGCTTCGGGCTCGCGCTCACGAATCGCCGCGATACGGGAAGCGAAGCGGTCGCCGTCACCCCATCGTTTCATCGCTCGCAAAAGTGGTGAAGAAACGTGTTGCAAGGAAAGGTCGAAGTACGGGACTCCGCTCGAGCAGATTGTGTCAATAAGTTCATCGGTGAGGTCAGACGGATACAGATACAGCAACCGGACTCGATCGACTCGATCAACGACCGCATTCATTAACGGAACAATGGCACGTTCACCCACGCCTTGATCGCGCCCGTAGGCAGCAAGGTCTTGGGCGACAAGAACGATTTCGCGCGCTTCGAGTGCGTCGACTTCGGCGAGGATGTCATCAATCGACCGCGAGCGTTGTTTGCCGCGAAAGGTTGGAATCGCACAGAACCCACACGCTCGATCGCAGCCTTCGGCAATCTTCACGTAGGCCCATGGCGATTCCGATTTTGGACGAGGAAGATTGAGCAGATCGAACGGTGACGACTTCGAACCGCGTGTCGAACCGAGTGTCACCGGCACACCAAAACCAGCAACCGAATCGATCTCGGGAAGAGCCTGGGCGAGTTCTTCCCCGTAGCGTTCGGCCATACAGCCGGTAACCACAAGACGCGCCCCGGGGGCACGAACGGAATCAAGGCCAAGAATGGTGTCGATCGATTCCTGACGCGCCTGTTCAACAAAGGCGCAGGTGTTGACGACAACAACGTCAGCCGATGAAGGGCTATCGGCCGGCACCAAACCGTCGGCCAGCATCGTTCCGACCAACTTGTCGGAGTCGACCTCATTCTTGGGACAGCCGAGCGTCTCGATCCAGAAACTCTCGGTCATATGGCCATCGTAGGCGTCAGTCTGCGCCGTCGAGTTCCTCAGGCGTCATAAGCACGACCCGCGCCTTCGATCCTTCAGAAGGACCCACAACGCCACGTTGCTCGAGTAGATCCATAAGACGGCCGGCGCGTGCAAAACCCACACGGAGTTTTCTCTGAAGCATTGACGTCGAACCAAGTTGCGATCGAACGACGAGTTCCATGGCCTGGACCAATAAATCGTCATCGCTGTCATCGCCGCCGGCCATGGCTCCTGCGCCACTACCTGTGGATGAATCCTCAGACCCTTGGACTGTCTCGTCATAGGTGATGTCTGACGACTGTTGACGCCAGAAGGCGACAACAGCGCGAACCTCGTCTTCGGTGACCCACGCGCCTTGGATGCGCTGGGCGATACTTGATGACGGACCAAGTAGCAACATGTCGCCACGGCCAAGGAGTTTCTCGGCACCACCTTGATCGAGGATGACTCGGGAGTCGGCAAGGCTCGAAACCGCAAAGGCAAGACGAGCAGGCACGTTGGCCTTAATGACGCCAGTGATGACGTTGACCGATGGACGCTGCGTGGCGATCACTAAGTGGATGCCGACCGCACGTGCCATCTGCGCAATTCGACAGATGGAGTCTTCGACGTCGCGTGCCGCAACCATCATGAGGTCATTGAGCTCGTCGACCACAACAAGAATGTACGGAAGTCGGTGAAATTCGAGACCCATATCGGGATCGTCAATCACTTCGCCCCGGTCGAATGCGGCGTTGTAGCCATCGATGTCGCGGAATCCACGATCGGAGAGAAGGTCATAGCGACGCTCCATCTCTTTCACCGTCCACGCCAGCGCGTTGGCGGCCTTCTTCGGGTTGGTGACAACCTGGGTCAACAAATGAGGAAGACGGTTGTACTGACCGAGTTCCACTCGCTTTGGGTCGATGAGGATGAGTCGCACCTGATCGGGTGTCGATCGCATCAAGATCGACGTAAGCAACGAGTTGATGCACGAGGACTTGCCGGCACCAGTAGCGCCAGCAATCAGAAGATGAGGCATCTTCGAAAGATCGGCCAACACCGAACGTCCGTTGATGTCACGACCGATCGCAACTTCAAGTGCATTCTTCGCGGCTTTGGCTTCAGGTGAAGCGAGAATGTCGCCCACTGCAACCAACTGCCGATTGTCATTCGGTACTTCAACACCGATGGCCTGTTTGCCAGGAATCGGGGCGAGGATGCGAACATCAGGCGAGGCCATCGCGTACGCAATGTCCTTATGGAGGCTCGTGACCTTCGCAACTTTTACGCCAGGGAGAAGTTCAAGTTCATAACGAGTAACGGTCGGACCAACGACCATTCCAACAAGCTTGGTGTGCACCCCGTGTTCGGCGAGTGCTGCTTCGAGAAGACGGCCGCGATCTTCAACCATCTTCTTATCGACTTGCTGCGCAACGCTGCGGTCGAGCATCTTCAGCGATGGAAGCTTCCAGTTGATTTTGCGTTCCTTCGCCAAAGGCATCGTGAGCTGTTCCGCTTTAGCCGGAGGCTCATCGCCAGTTGGTACATGGATATCGAGTTCATCGGCAATTGGGTCATCATCAGACCCAGCGACAAACAAAAGAGATTCTTCGTCGAACGCATCGGCCGGTTCACCATCGGGATCGATGAGTTCTGTGAGCATCGGCTCGGCGTCGTCGCCCCAGTCAGCCTCAACGGTAGAACTGCCGTCGTACAAAATGGGAACAACGGGCTCATCATTCGCGTCACCGTCAGCATCTTCACTCTTGAGTTCAAACAGCGAACCCATGGAGCGCTTCATTGCTCCCTGCACGGGCTTTACGCCATCAGCAGTCTTTCGAGCAGCTACTCGCACCGAGACGCCGGTAGCAACGACAAGCCCGACAACGATCAATGCAACGAACACCAAGGTGGCGCCCCAAACTGCGAGCGCTTTTTCGAGCGGGGTACCAACAAGAGCACCGATGTAACCGCCCGCGGCAATGAAATCCTCGAGTGGCATTCCAAATTCAGGACGGCCTTTAGTCAGATGCAACAAACCGGCGATTGCCACAAAGATCAAGGCAACGCCGACGCCAAGACGGCCGGCGGAGAAACGCGGAGTTCCCTGATCGTCGCGAGGACCACGTAATAACAACGCACCACCAACAACAAGCACCGGTGGAAGGAAGACTCGAAGTCCTCCGATCAATGCACCGGCAACCTCTGCCAGGCCGCGGCCGAGCGGACCAGCGAGGTTGCCGTAGACGCCGAGGGCGGTCAACAGCCCAAGAGCAATGAGCGCGACCCCCCATACGTCATGACCATGACCAATGAATGCTTCACGGACTGGACCAGGCGCGGAACGGTGAGTGGCCGCCGCTGAGCGACCCTTGGGCGCAGCCGAACCTCGCTTCGCGGCAGGTTTCCGAGGTGGCGTCTTTCGCGACGAGGACGACCGTGAACCGGCTTTGGCCGAGGCTTTGGTGGTCGATCGTTTGGGAGAACTCTGTTTTGTGGCCACAGGCGTACGCGTTCCTGACGTGGCCCCTTCTCCGCTCGCCGTCTATGAGGATACCCAAACCATCGGACATCGGCGTGGATAAGGCTCATGAGCCTCTGAAACCACACTTTGGCCCGTTCCCGGCGGTATGGTCGCCCGATCACGGCAAAAGGACCTTCAATGGCCATTAAACGTTCACTCGCTTTTTTCTTTGTTGCGGTTTTGGGACTCGCAACGCTTAGTTGCTCATCAGGGTCATCGACCTCTTCGACCAAAGCCCCCACAACCTTCGTAAAGGGTTCGCCTGACCTCCCCGATTTCTATGGCGTGCCCGATCCTTTGCCCGCAGGCAAGCCCGGTGAACTGATCAACTCCGAACCCGTCGAGGTGCCCGGCCTCAACGGCGCTCTGTCGCGTGTGATGTATCACTCGACCAACATCAACGGTCAAGACATCGCCGTCACTGGACTCATTCTCATTCCCAAGGGCACTGCTCCGAGCGGTGGTTGGCCAGTCATCACATGGGCGCACGGAACCGCCGGCATTGCCGATGCGTGTGCTCCGTCGCTCAAACCCGCTGAATTCGTCACCACGGCCAACGGCTTACTCGCTGCCGGCTACCTCGTTGTTGCGTCCGACTTCGAAGGTCTTGGCACTCCAGGTCGCCACCCTTACATCGTCGGCGAAAGTGAAGCCCGAGGCACGCTCGACATTGTTCGCTTGGCCCGATCATTCCCTAATGCAAACGCTTCGAAGCGTTACGCAGTGTGGGGACATTCCCAAGGTGGCCATGCCGCGATGTTCGCTGGTCACATTGCGAAGTCCTATGCGCCCGAAATTGAACTGGTTGCCGATGTCGCCGGCGCTCCGCCTTCGCAATTGCTTCTTGTGAACGCGGCGCTCCAAACCAGTCCGTACAAGCACTACATAGCAATGGTTGCGGCAGCGCTGAACGCCGCATACGGAGATCAGAAGGCTGACCTCACTCAGGTCCTCACCCCCGAAGGTATTGAATTCCTGAAGAACATGGACACGATGTGTTCCTCAGAACTCGGTAAGGCCGCTGCCGGCCTTGATTTCACGAAACTTCAAAAAGCCGACCCTTCAACCATTCCCACATGGAACCAGCTCTTGAAAGACAACGACCCAGGAACCTTTGCTGCGCCAATTCCTGTTCCGCTCTTGATCATTCACGGAGGAAACGACGAACAGATTCCCGTCGTATCTTCGGCTCTTCTCTTCGATCAATTGTGCAAGATCGGTCAGGTAGAACAGCGCTGGGTCTTTGCTGGTCAATCACATGCAGGTGTGATTGCGCCCTCGTTCAGCTCGATGATTACGTGGATTGGTGATCGATTCGCAGGCAAGCCCATGCCCGACGCGATTCGTCCCGATGGCGCCGTTGTGCAGTCCTGCCCCAAGAATTAGTCGGGGAGCGGGCCGTGGTCGCGACACGCGGCCTCATAACCAGCGGTATGCACCTTCACGCGTAAGCGTCGACCGCATTCGGGGCAGAACCGCGGCGGATCAAGTTCGCGCCGACATTGAATATCTGGATGTTCGGCGAGCGCGGTGCCGCACCAACGGCAATACGCGTCGGACATTCAGATGGCCTTGGACAGCGCGCCAATCGGCATCTGAAGATCAGACAGCATCTGCAGATCTTCTTCCGGTGAGCGACCCAATGTCGTCAGGTAGTTGCCGACGATGAGCGCATTGATTCCCGAGGTAAGTCCAAGAGCTTGGAGTTCGCGCAGCGTTATCTCGCGACCACCCGCATAACGAAGAATGACCGATGGCAAGCCGAGCCGGAACAGCGAAATCCAACGAATGGCTTCGAGCGGTTCGGTGAGCGGAAGGCCGGCGAATGGGGTGCCCGGGCGGGGGTTGAGGAAGTTCAGAGGGACCTCGGCCGGCTCAAGCGCACGCAATTGACCGATGAGTTCAATGCGCTGATCGACCGATTCGCCCATTCCGAGCAACACGCCACAGCACAGTTCCATCCCTTGATCTCGCACGAGCTGGCAGGTGTCGAAACGTTCGGCCCAGGTGTGTGTGGTGACGACATTTTCGAAAAATGATTCAGCGGTTTCAAGATTGTGGTTATAACGATGAACGCCAACTTCGGCGAAACGCTTAGCCTGCGCTTCAGTGACAATCCCAGCGCTCACTGCAACGTTGAGACCCACCTCTTGTTGAACAAGAGGAACGAGTTCGCAGATGCGGTCCATCGTTCGTTCATCAGGACCACGAATCGCCAACACGATGCAGAACTCGGTTGCACCAAGCGCTGCGGTTTCGCGCGCAGCTGCCAGAACATCAGCGGTATCGAGAAATGGCATGGCCTGCACCGGTGATTCGAACTTCGCCGACTGACTGCAGAAGTGACAGTCCTCGGGACAGCCGCCCGTCTTAGCCGAAAGAATCCCTTCAACTTCAACCGTGTCGCCGCACCACTCAAGTCGAACCTCGTGCGCAAGTGATGCAAGTGTGGGAACCGCTGAATCGGGAACGTCGGCGAGTTCGGCGAGTTCGGCGAGCGTGAGCTGACGGCGTTCGTCAAGAAGGGCGACTCCGGCGGCACGAATCGCGGTTCGGGCTGCTTGGGGGGTCAGCCGCTCACGGATTTCAACGAGGGCTTTCGGCGTCAGAGTGACGGGGACATCAGGCATGGGCGAAAGGGTACGCGGCCGAACCCCATTAGGCGAAAGCCGGTCAGGCTTCCATCACGACGGGCACGATCATCGGCCGGCGCTTGGTCTTATCGCTCACGAATCGGCCCGCGGCCCGACGAACGACCCGTTGCACATTTTCGATATCGGAAGGACCATTGCGAAAAAGATCGGCGATGGCTACTCGGACGACTTCGGCGCATTCGTCTAGGAGGTCTTCGGCCTCAGGAGCATGGACCCAGCCCCGAGTAACGATTTCTGGTCCGATCATCGTGGTGCCGTGTTCGATGTCGACGCCGACGATGACCACAACCACGCCCTCTTCGGCCAGGACCCGCCGATCACGCAAGACACTGCTACCCACATCGCCCATGATGCCGTCGACATAGAGGTAGCCCGATGGGACCTGCGCAGTTGGACGCAACCCAGTGTCGTCGAGGGTGACCTGGTCGCCGTCGGTGCAAACAATGATCTTCGAGGCAGCAACGCCCATCTGGCGAGCCAACTTTGCATGGGCAACGAGATGGCGGTACTCGCCATGCACGGGTACGAAGTGCTCAGGTCGAGCGATGGACAAAAACATCTTGAGGTCTTCTGCTTTGGCGTGACCAGAAGCGTGCACATCAGAAATGCCGGAGTGAACAACTTCAGCCCCTGCCCGCACCAAACCATCAATCACCTTGGAAACATCGGTTTCGTTTCCGGGAATCGGGTGCGAACTCATGATGACGACGTCGGTGTCGCTCAATGTAAGCCATCGATTTTCATTTGCCGCCATGAGCGCAAGCGCCGACATCGGTTCGCCTTGTGATCCCGTAGAGATGACGCACACTTTTTCGGGAGGAAGGTCACCGACATCGGCGATATCCATGAGGCGCGATTCTGGAATGTTGAGAAGTCCCATTTCGCGAGCCATGCGAACGTTCTTCTTCATCGACATTCCCATGGTGGCGATAACCCGATCGAAGGAAATCGCTGCATCGGCAATTTGTTGCACCCGGTGGATGTGACTGGCGAAGCAGGTCGTAATGATGCGACGACCCTCATAGCGATGGAACAAGTCGTAGAGCACGGCGCCCACCGAAGTTTCCGATGCCGCGTGTCCGTGCTCCTCAGCATTAGTGCTGTCGGAGAGAAGGAGACGAATGCCTTCGGTGGAAGCAATTGCGCCAATTCGAGCGAGGTCAGTAAGACGGCCGTCGACCGGGGTCAGATCGAGCTTGAAATCGCCAGTGTGAAGAATGACGCCTTGAGGCGTATGAAACACCGTTGCGATGCCGTGGGGAACAGAGTGCGTCACTGGAATAAATTCGACGTCGAACGGCCCGATCATGCGGCGTTCGCCATCGACGATCGGGATGAACTCGGTGCGATCGAGC
>CAMCTW010000049.1 GCA_945878645.1 Bifidobacterium breve | reverse complement strand
CATTGTTGCGCTCATGGCGATTGGCTCCGCACTACTCGCCCCTGCAATCGTTGCTGGCTACGCAGTGAAAGCCGCTGAACGCGACGACCGCGAAAACGGCCGGTAACGGTTCAGGCTGGCGAAAGGCCGCGGAGACCCGCCCAAGCAAGGCCTGCCACCTGTACGGCGAGTTCGTCAGCATCGAGATCGATTTCCTTCTCGAGCCAGCGTCGACAAGTGCTTTCACCGAGTCCGACGATTCCGTAGGCCAACAACCGGCGCCGTTCGGGTCCGAGCCCCTCGGCCACGATGAACTCGGCCACGGTGTCAGCCATTTCCCGTTGTACTTTGGCTGCTTGTTCAGCGAATTCGGGGTCGCGACGAACTTCGCTATCGAACAACACGGTGAAACCATCGCGATTGCTATCGACCCAATTGAACCAAGCAGCGAAGCCCGCTTCGACCTGAGCTCGTGGTCCATCGGTCGCCGATGATGCCGCTGCGTCACGAACGGCGGAACGAAGTCGAACGGCAACATCGGCCAGCAATTCGAGGAACAATTCGCGTTTCGATGTGAAGTGTTGATAGAGCACCGGCTTTGTGACGCCGGCAGAATCCGCAATGTCGTTCATCGACGCGTCGCGGTAACCCAGACGCGCAAACGTCGCCAGCGCTGTATCGAGCAACTGCTGGCGACGTTCAGACGCAGGAAGGCGAGAACTCATGATTGACCCACTGATGCTGGGTCTCAGAGTCCGGACTTCTCGAGGATGTGCACACCACAGGCCGAACCAAGGCCAATGACGTGGGCCAGGCCAACCTTGGCGCCTTCGATCTGACGAGGACCTGCTTCACCACGAAGGTGGTAACAGATCTCCCAGATGTTGGCGATGCCGGTTGCTGCGATGGGATGACCCTTCGATTCAAGACCGCCCGAAACGTTCACTGGGGTCTTGCCGTCACGCGTAGTTGCACCTGACAGGAAGAAGTCGACCGCATTGCCTTCGCTGCACAGCATGAGGTTGTCGTAATGAACAAGTTCGGCGGTTGCGAAACAGTCGTGAAGTTCCACAAGGTCGAGATCGTCCGGGCCAACACCAGCAAGTTCGTAGGCCTGCTTGGCAGCAACACGGGTGAGCGTGTTGACATCGGGAAGGATCTGACAGGCCTCTTGGTACGGATCGCTCGTGAGCACCGACGCCGAAACCTTCACCGCACGCTTCTGCTGTTCCTTCGACAATGTGCGCAACTTCGCACCAGATACAACGACCGCAGCCGCAGCACCATCACTGTTGGCGGAGCACATTGCACGAGTGTTCGGATAAGCGATCATTGGCTCGGCCATGATCTGCTCTACCGACATGTCCTTCTGAATAGCCGCAAGCGGATTCATGGTGGAGTTGAAGTGATTCTTCGCCGAAATGCCGGCAAAGAGTTCAAAGTCAGCGCCGTCGTAGGGATGCTGATGCAGATATTCCATGCCGACCTGCGCGAACACGCCGGGCATCATGTCGGTGCCGAGCTTGCCTTCGAATCCAGACACCGCGCCGTAACGGCCAGAAGGTGTCCATTCGTCGGAAGCAGCAACGCCGAAACCGGCACCGAGCATGCCGGCGCCTGAGAGCTTTTCGACGCCAACGGCAAGACCCATATCGCATTCGCCGGCCTTGATCGCCATGATCACGGTGCGGAGCGCGGTTGCACCCGTTGCACATGCATTCGCAACGTTGAAAACGGGAATGCCGGTCTGACCAATCTGCTTTTGCAGTTGCTGACCGATACCTGCCGCAGCACCCATGAGGTTGCCAGCGGCGAGGACGCCGATTTCTTTGATGGTGACGCCACCGTCGGCCAACGCAGCGAGCGCGGCCTCGGAAGCAAGATCGACCACGTCCTTGTCCGGATGCTTTCCGAACTTGGTCATGTTGATGCCGAGAATCCAAATGTCATCGTTTGCCATTGTCAGTCCCCTCAGTTCACCGGCTCGAAGCCGTAGTTGATGGCCTCGGTGCCTGCAGTGTCGGCGCCGATTGAATAAGTCGTAAGTCGAACTTTCTGTCCGAGCGCAATGTTTGCGGCTTCGGCAGGTGCGTTGATGAGCTGACCGCGAACGCTGGTGCCACCGAGGTCAACGACCACTGGCACGTAGTTATCGGCACCAGGCATGAACGCAGTGACGATCGTGAACGAACGAATCTCGCCTTCAGTGGCGATGTCAGTCTTTTTGAATGACGTTCCACCGCAGGATGCGCATGCATTTCGACGATCAAAGAACTTCGCACCACAGTCGGTGCACTCGTTGGCGACCAGGTGCGGAGAGTCTCCGAGCACCAGGTAATCGACCATTGGAATTTGCTGAGCCACTGCTCCCCCTTCACGGCGCCGGTGCGCCGTTGTCTGGACTCGAGAATCGTACGGCAGTGCGAGACCTTCACCATCACTGACCTAAATCAGGGACTTCGCATGCTGCTTTGGGCCCGAGCCCCAGTCGCCGGGATCCGTCGATATCAGGCGTTTGACCTCGGACTAGGCATCGCCTCGGTCATCGCTCTCAATCCCTTCATGACCGAGTTATGCCGCACAACCCTTTGGTGGGGACACGCCGAGCATCAGCCTTCGAGGCGGCGGCGCAAGTCCTCGACGTCGGCCATGACCACACTCGCGTCGAACGGCGTGTTCCACGCCGCGCCTGCGCATTCCCTGTAAATGCGATGAACGTTGGCCGCTAAGCGCCAGGGCTCATCCCACGTCACCCACGGTCCAAGGTCAATGCCCGAACAACAATCGAGAACGGATTGCCCCGCAGACCATGACGCTTTCGCGTGTGATTGCACTGCCTCGAAATACCGACGGGCGTCGCGCAGTCCCTCGAGATCGCACACTGGTCCATGGCCCGGAACAACAAACTGCGGTTCAAGTTCTTCAACCAGTCGTAAGGCGGCGATCCAGTTGTCGGTGGAACCTTCCCAACCAATTGGTGCACATTTATTGAACAGCACGTCACCCATGAGAACTACGCCCTCTTCGGGAACGTGCACGACGAGGTCGCCTTCGGTGTGTGCCGGCCCCACGTAGAGCAAGTCGACACGAACGCCATCAAGATCAAGCGTGAGGTTGGAATCGATCACCGTGGTCGGTGGGGTGAGTACGACATCGGAGAAGTTGAAGTCCGCCCACTCTTCGTGAATTGATCGCATTGACTCTGGCGGATCGGCCATTGTGCGGATCATTTCCGCGCGCTCAGGCGTGAAGTCCGAAAATCGAGATGCGCATCCACGATGCGCGATGATCTCAGCACCAGCGAACACCTGATTGCCCCAGCAGTGGTCGCCGTTGTGATGGGTGTTCACCAAAGTGCCGGGTTGTTCGGGAAGCACTTCGGCGTAAAGCGCTGCTAGTTCTTTGGTCAGCCGGACGTCGTACAACGAATCGACAACAAGGCCCTGACCAGACGAGACCAGCCCAGAGTTTGACCATCCGGTCCCCGTGCGAGCTTGCTCAGCGGCATAGACGTGTTCGGTGAGTTGAATCCGAGACAAAGACGACATGGCGCTATTCAACACGAACAGCCAGAAGTTCGCTCTGGGACGATGCAGGACCGATGAGAACATGACATCGTTGCTATCGAAAAGGGGGAACATGTGGCTTTGAAAGTTGCAGTCTGGGGAACTGGTGGTGTGGGAACGCACGCCGTACGAGCGATTGCTCGACGGAGTGATCTCGAACTCGTGGGCGTTTGGGTGCATTCCCAGGACAAGGTTGGAATCGACGCCGGAACTCTTGTGGGCATCGAGCCTCTTGGCGTAAAAGCCACCAACGATGCCACGGCGATTCTCGCCCTTGACCTCGATTGCATCGTGTACACCGCGAGCGGCCCAACACTCGATGCCGGCGCTCTTCCCGATTACGAGCGCTTTCTCGGAGATGGCGTCAACGTGGTTACCGTCACCAGCCCCGCACTGGTCTACCCGCCTTCGTATCCAGAGCGCGCCCGCACGCGACTCGAAACTGCGGCGATCAACAGTCACTCAACGCTGTATGCCTCTGGCATCGAACCCGGATTCGCTGCCGATCAATTCCCACTGGCCATGCTCACGATGTCGAGTTCAATCCGCTCGGTGCGCGTGCAAGAACTCTTCACCTATGACACCTACCCGGTTGAGTTCACCATGCGTGAAGTGTTCGGTTTCGGAAAGCCCATGGATCACCTGCCCATCATGGCGAGCACCGGCGCACAACTCATGACCTGGGGACCTGTTGTACGACTTGTTGCTGCCGGACTTGGCGTCGAACTCGACGAGATCCGCGAAACGTGGTTTCAGGAGCCAACGCCACGTGACCTCGACACCGCCTTTGGTCCTGTCGCTGCCGGAACCGTTGGTGCCGTGCGATTCGAAACCATCGGTGTCATTAACGGGCGCGAGGCAATCATCGTTGAACACATCAACCGCTTGAAGATGGACCTTGTCCCCGAGTGGCCGAGCGCTCCGCGAGACGGCACCTATCGGGTCATCATCGATGGTGAACCGAGCTTGACTTGCGAACTTCTCATCGGGAGTGCGACTGATTTCTACGAATCAGGAATGTTGGCAACGGCTATGCGCATCGTGAACGCCATCCCGTTTGTCGTTGATGCGCCGCCTGGGCTGGTGAGTTCCCTCGATCTTCCATTGACCACACCACGCAACGCGTTCGACTGACACACTCTCTGGGATCGCACACAACCTTTTGAGGACTCCGTGACCCGCACTGCCATCACCAATGCAACGATTGTCACTGTCGACGCAAACGACTCAGTGATTCACGGCGGAACGATAGTCATTGCCGACGACACCATTGCTGAGGTGCTTCCTGCGGGGGTCGCGCCAACATCAACAATCGAACACAGCATCGATGCGGCTGGCGGAATTGTGATGCCAGGTCTGATCAATGCGCACACTCACCTCGCGATGACGGCGTTTCGTGGCTTCGCCGATGATGTCGACCTTCAGGCCTTTCTCGGCAAGCTTTTTCCCGCCGAAGCAAAGATCATGTCTGACCGCCATGTTCGTGTTGGCGTACGTGCCGCCTTTGCCGAAGCAATGCTTTCGGGCTGCACCGCCGCTCTCGATATGTATTGGTACCCCGACGCCAGCATTGACGAAGCGCGCACGGCAGGATTCCGCCTTCAAACCGGCCCACTCTTTATCGGTTCAGATGGCCCCGACAACATTCCGTTCACTCAGCGCCTCACAAACGCAAACAATTCCGCGCCGCACTCGTGGATCCTTGCGCATGGCGCCTACACCATGGACCCAACGCAACTTGCCGCGGCGGGAGAACTCGCAGTTGCTGAAGGTGCGCGCTTTCACATTCACGCTTCGGAAAACGCTGGTGAAGTTTCTGATGTTCAGGGCCGTTATGGACGCACGCCCGTTGAGCTCCTCGACGACAACGGACTTCTTCGCGCCGGCACGGTTCTTGCCCACGCTGTCGTGCTCACCGACGCCGAGATCGCGCGGATTGCGCAAACCGGGACGGCGATCGCTCATTGCCCAAGTTCCAACATGAAGTTGGCGTCGGGGTTCTGTCGTGTTACCGAATTACTCGCCGCAGGAGTGACCGTTGGGCTCGGCACCGACGGGCCGTCATCGTCGAATGACCTCGATATGTTCACCGCCATGCGCGTTGCGGCGCTCATCCATAAGGGCAACCGCCTCGACCCCACTGCCATTCCGGCAACGACGGTTCTGCGCATGGCCACGATGGGCTCAGCGACGGCGCTCGGCATCGATGACCTCGTGGGTTCGATCGAGGTCGGCAAGAAGGCCGATCTTGTGCGTCTTGATCCCTCCTCGCCATCGCTCACGCCGGTCTATGACCCAATCTCCACGATTGTCTATGCCGCCTCTCGTGCCGATGTCGTCGATGTCTGGATCGACGGAAATCCCGTCGTCAAGAACCGAACCTGCACAACGATCGATGTTGAAGCGGTGCTCGCCGATCTCCGCGACGAGGCCCTTGCCATCACGGGGTAGCCGGGATGCGACCCCTCTCTTGGCCAGCATCACTACCGTTGCCTCTGCATGAACGAACGCCCTGAGGACACCACAACTAAGGACCCGGGCTCCAACAGATTCACGCACATCCCTGCGCTTGACGGACTTCGCGGCCTCGCGGTGGCTGCGGTCGTGCTGTACCACTTCGCACCCCAACTTGTTCCCGCCGGATTTATTGGTGTGGACGTTTTTCTCGTGCTGTCCGGATTTCTCATTACCTCGCTCGCACTTGAAGAGGTCGACCGCACAAAGTCGATGTCGGTACCAGGGTTCTTCGCTCGACGGGCCCGCCGATTGCTCCCGGCCGCGATCACCACGATCATCGTCGTGGTCGTCATCGCGAGGATCCTCGATCACGGATCTGTTGACTCATCGTTGCGGGGTCACGCCGTTGCGTCGCTTACCTACATCGCGAATTGGTGGTCAATCGCGCAACACAATTCCTATCAAGCAGCATTTGGCGCTGAATCACCTCTTAACCATTTCTGGTCGCTCGCGGTTGAAGAACAGTTCTATCTGATATTCCCTATTGCGCTCATCGGAGTCGTTGCTCTCCTCAAGCGCCGCATTGGCTTGCACCGACTCGCTCACGTTGCGCTCGTCGGTGCCACCGTTGGGGCAATCGCGTCGTGTGCACCCATGTGGATTCTGCGCACTCCCGGCACCGATCCATCACGCGTTTACCTCGGCACCGATACACGGTCACAAGCGTTGTTGGTCGGCATCGCTATTGCGTGCATCGTGCGCTTGCGGCCCGTGCACTCCCTGCAACGCGTCTCGCGAGCGATCCTCACCACTGCAGCGCTTCTCGCGCTCGCAACGTTGATTGGTATTCCGATAGCAGCAGACTTCGGCTCTAACTGGCTCTACACCGACGGCTGTCCTCTTGTCGCGTAACCACTGGCATCTTGGTGCTGGCACTCAACGGTCACAACTCGTTCTTTTCAAAGGCACCGAGCCTGAAGTGGTTACGAATCCTCGGCCTAGCGTCCTACGGCCTTTACCTCTGGCATTGGCCCGTCAAGATTTTCGCCACGCAAGAACGACTTCACCTCAGCGACGACCGCACCGGCCGCATCGAATTATTTTTCATCCGTTGTGCTCTCACCGCGGTCGCCACCGCGTTGAGTGGTATCTCGCTGAACAACCGTTCCGGCGACGTAAGCCCGCATCGACCGAGGCCACAACAGCCAAACGACCAAGCCGCATTTACAGCGGTCCCGGAGCGCTTGGTGCCACTGCGCTTGTGGTCGGAATTGTCTGGTTCGGTGCTGCGCTATCAGCACCGGCGCCTACTGATTTCTCCTCGAATATTGTGCCTTCAACAGGAGTGTCCAAAAACGCCGACCCTCCCATTTCACTTCTGTGGTTTGGCGATTCAGTGTGGTGGACAATAGGTGGCGAAATCGTCGAATTCTCTTGGCCCACCGGATACAACTCGCCGTTCGACCCCAGGCGCGTCGTGATTTGGGTTAAAGGAATCTTCGAATGCCCGATAATGCAGGAGCAAACTCAGTCGTTCGGAATCCTGCGCAGTGGCGGTGGCTCATGCGTGGGCTGGGAGGCCAAATGGAGCGAAGCATCAGTGTCGTTTTCGCCTGATGCCTTCGTTTGGTCAGGCGCCGTACGAGATACCTATGACGGGGATGGCACGTAAGTCCAAACCCCAAGTCGACGGGTTTACGTAAATAGCGAGTCAAACGCGTCTCGGCGAAGAGTGAAACAATTTCTTGATAAGTTCAATGGCCCGAACTAGTAACCAGTCTCTTAGCCGGTGAACGCTGGGACCACTAAAGCCGAGTTCGTAGCAATGGCCGTTGAGGCGGCGTTGCCGAGGGTGGTCATCTGCAGTCCGCAGAAGTTGCGGCGCTTACGGTGGAGTCCAACTGTTCGCGCCCACTTCTCGATGAGTTGCCGCTTGATGCGGTTGTTATTCGACTCGACGCTCTCATTGTCCGCAGAGGTGCTTGTAGGTGGGGTTCCTTCCGGGACGAGTCGAAGGTGCGATGCCGGTGGGGGTTTGGTGCGATCGGTGAGGTGTGGTTGATTCAGGTGATTGCGCCGATCTGGTCCATCGAGATTCGAGCGATCACCAAGAGCAATGTTGCTTCTCAGTGCGCCAGCCGGGCAACGACAGCGATCGAATCAAACAAATTAAGAGGTACGGTCTTTCTCATAAGTCTTGTTTGTCGGGACCTGTCAGCCAACCAAGATGCGGCGGGCACGTAAGAGCCGACTCTCTCGGCCAAGTAACCGATCTCGAAAGACCAACCCGGTCGCCACTGCAGTTCCGCCTCGAATCCTGCGAGGTTGAGCGCGAACGACAGTGTGCTGGGGGTAAAATACCCAACATGCGCCAAGCGCAAATGCCACCAGCGCTTGCCGAGGATGCGCGCTGCGAAACTTGCTGCATCCGGCGTCACTACTAGCAATTTGCCGTTGGGGGTGAGTTGGGTGCGACACGCCTGGAGGAGTGCCAATGGCTCGGCTACGTGCTCTATCACGTCTACGCATGCAACGAGATCGAACCTTTCCGATTCGATAGACTTCATTGGAAGAGTACCGGTTCGTACGTCTAGCCCTCTCATTCGCGCGGCAGCTGAGAGCCATTGGCTCGGCTCGACTCCGACAGACCTGAGTCCGGAGCGACCGGCAAGATCAACGAGCATCCCATTTGCAGCTCCCACGTCGAGGAGTGAACTTGATTCAGGCATGAGCTCGCGCAGGCGGTGAAGCAAAGAAGACTGCTGGGCAAGACGGCTTTCGCGGCCCATTTCGTAGGCAGGGTCGTCGAGTTCTCCATAGAGCTCTAGAAGCTGGTCTGTCGCCGAGGGTGGGGCAAACCGGAACCCGCACTCACACTCGCGAATCTCGAAGGTCATTCCGTATCGCCTATCGGTTATCGCAAGATCCTCGGGGCGAACTACGAATGAATCTGACTTCTTCCACAAGCGATTCTGAAAACTCCTGCAGATTGGACACAAGACATCGCGACGAACCGTTTTGTTGCTATCGCTAGATTCCCCCATTCGACGATATTGGTCCGCCGTCTTCCTATTTGCAACACTTTTTCCGCCATAGATCTAAAGCGGGCGTCGCTACCTCGACGATTGAGACGGACATCCTGGTTTCTGACTCTTGGAGTTGCATCTCCAGACGACCTACCCCGGTTTGGTGCAGTCTCCATTCCGTAGTCTTCAGGCCGTTCCGTCGCAGTTTCGCGCCTCGTCCCACGCCATCCCCCCTACGACTTTCTTGTCGACGAAAAGGGGATTGCCTTCGGTTCACCCGACCGGGTTGCGCTCTAAGACATGTATGAGAGTTACGGAATACGCAAGCCCGAGATATTGCGGCTGATAACCAGACGCTGAATCTCTGAAGTTCCTTCGAAGATCGTGAAGATCTTGGCATCGCGGTGCCAACGCTCAACCGGGTACTCACGGGTGTAGCCATAGCCACCAAGAATCTGAATGGCCTGTTCGGTCACCCACACGGCAACTTCGCCGGCCTTGAGCTTCGACATTGATCCTTCGCCGGCCTTGAATTCCTTGCGATTCGCAGCCATCCACGCGGCGCGATGCACGAGAAGACGAGCGGCATCAATTTCCGTCTTCATGTCGGCCAACTTGAATGCGATCGATTGATTCATGATGATCGGACGACCAAAGGCCTGACGCTCTTTGGCGTATTCAAGTGAGTACTCATAGGCCGCTCGAGCGACACCAAGCGCCTGCGCTCCGACCGCGGGACGTGTGGCTTCGAACGTCGCCATTGCCGGCTGCTTCTGGCCGCTGCTTCCAGACTCGCGAGCACGAGCGAGTTTCTCGTCGAGTTTCTCTTTGCCACCCAGCAAACAACGACCAGGAACACGAACATCCTCGAGCACAACTTCAGACGTATGCGAAGCCTTGATGCCGTGCTTCTTGTACTTCTGCCCCATCGACAAACCCTTCGTGCCGGGAGGAACAACAAACGAGGCTTGACCACGACCCTTAAGTTCCGGATCAACCGCAGCAACAACAACATGAATGTCGGCGATACCACCGTTGGTGATCCACGCCTTTGTTCCGTTGATGACCCATTCATCGGTCTTCTCGTCGTACACCGCACGTGTGCGCAACGACGAAACATCGGAGCCGGCGTCGGGTTCACTCACACAGAACGCGCCGAGCTGCACCTTGTCGGCAGTGCCGTAACACTGCGGCACCCATTCCATGACCTGTTCCGGTGTTCCGTTGCCACTGATGCCTGCGGCGGCAAGACCCGAACCAAAGATGGCAAGGCCGATACCGGCATCGCCCCAGAACAGTTCTTCAATGGCGAGAACGATGGAAAGACCAGTTGGGTCAGCGAGATTGGCGGCCATGAACTCCCAGCCGTACAAACCGATGTTCGCTGCTTCTTGAACGATGGGCCACGGAAACTCTTCGCGTTCATCCCACTCTTCAGCGGCGGGACGAATGACATCGGCTGCGAACGTGTGAACCCAATCGACCAGAGTTTGCTGATCATCATTGAAGTCAAGGCTGTAATCGGACATTGGCGTTCCTCTCGGGGGGAACCGGATTCATCCGGCGACGACGCGTGCGACCGCCAAGTTACCCCGCGGTAACCCTTGATGCCGCCTCGGACCGCTTTGGCAGCAATGTCAGAGCCAAGGCCGCGAGGCCGGCACCGACGGCATAAGGCCAACCCATGCCTACCCATTGAAACAACGCACCAGCGGCGAGCGGGCCAACCACACGTGCCGCTCCGCCTGCCGACTGCTGCCAACCGAGCCACACGCCCGTATCGAGGCCAGCCCGACCGGCGACTGCTGACGACAGGGTGGGTGTGAGCAGGCCCTGACCGACAGTGAGTAGGAGGAGGGCAACCACCAAACCAGCCCATCCGAGATCGAACGCGAGCACTAGAAGGCCGAAGCAGTTTGCGATCAAACCAAAGCGCAGGGTTCCACCTTCACCCAAACGACGTGTGACGGGCCCCACCAGTCCACCTTGCACGCCCACAAGTACGACGCCGATGCCGGCGAACACCGCGGCTGTTGCCGACAACCCGAGCCCATAGCGATTGTTCGCCAACAAAGAGAAGGTCGCTTCGAAGCCACTAAAGGCGACAATGCCGACAAACGCAACGACGATCAAGCGGATGATCTCGGCGCGACGTTCGGCCGATGTGTGATCGGCATTCGCGTGATGAAGCGCTCCATGAGCTGGTTCGACAATGCCTGGCCCGTCGAGCGCGGGTTCTGCGGCAATGTTTTCTGCATCGGCATTCGCGGCGTCGAACTCCGCCTGGCGCGCTGCCACAACTTCGGCGCGCGCAAGCGGATGGCCTTTCACCCCATGCGCGGTTTCCGGAAGTCGCTTAAGTGCAATCAACCCGTTCACTGCAGCAATTGCGGCAGCAACGAAGAACGGAATCTTCGGACCACCAAGAGCTGCAAGCGCTCCAATGGCGGGGCCGGCAACAAAGCCGACGCCAAATGCCGCACCGATGAGACCCATGTAGCGCGCTCGCTGACGAGCGGGCGAAATGTCAGCGACTGCCGCTTGAGCCACCGATACCGATGCACCGGAAATACCGTCGATGATTCGACCAAGAAAGAGAATCCAAAGCGCGCCGGCGAAACCAGTAACAAGAGAACCGATCGCGGTGCCGAACAACGAAATGATGATGATCGGCTTTCGACCAATGCGGTCGCTCAACTTTCCCCACACCGGAGCGAAGACCAATTGCGCAAGTGAGAACGAGGCCGACAACAAACCGATAACCGCCGCTCCTGCACCGAATCGTTCGGCGTACTGCGGAAGAATCGGCAGAACAATGCCGAATCCAATGAGATCGACGGCGACGGTTGTCCAAATGACCCAGAACCCGCGCGGGATTGGCTGCCGTGCCGGCTTCTCTGCCATCAGGCGGGTCGAACCTGGGTGCCGTCGGCGGTGTCTTCCACAAGCCAACCAGCGGCGGTGAGCTCGTCGCGAATGGCATCGGCGGCGGCCCAATCTTTTGAGGCACGAGCCTCGTCACGAGCTTTGGCCTGTTCAAGGATCTCCGTCGGAACTTCTTCGCCACCGCCATTGAGCACAAGACCGACCGCACGACAGATTTCGAGCGCTGCCGCAGCGAGCGGAGCCGCCGAAACGTTGTCACCAGCATCGAGCGCGGTATTGGCCTGACCCACAAGACCAAACAACAACGCCACCGCTCCCGGTGTATCGAGATCGTTGTCCATCGCAACTCGGAACGCTTCGATCGATGGGCCATCGGGTTTGCCGTCTAAGCCCGCGTTCGAGGCTCGTCGAGCGAACGCATCGAGGCGTCGTAACGCAGCAGACGCATCGTCGGTCGTTGCGTGCGTGACTTCGACAGGCGTGCGGTAGTGCGATCGAAGAACGAGCAGGCGATACGCGCGCGGATCGGTGGATTCAACAAGATCAAGGAGATTGGTGAAGTTGCCGAGGCTCTTCGACATCTTTTCGCCACTCACTTCAACAAAACCGTTGTGCATCCAATGCCGCGCAAAAGTTCGGCCAGCGGCCAGCGCCTGAGCGCGTTCATTCTCGTGATGCGGGAACGCGAGGTCTTGTCCGCCACCGTGAAGGTCGAAGCCATCGCCCAAGAGATCAAGCGACATCACAACGCATTCGGTATGCCAACCCGGGCGACCCTCGCCCCATGGCGATGGCCATGAAGGTTCGCCGGGCTTGGTGAACTTCCACAATGCGAAATCGATGGGCGAGTGTTTGTGGTCGGCCACTTCGACGCGCGCACCCGCCTGCAGCGATTCGATTGACTGTCGGGCCAGCAATCCGTAATCGGCGACCGCAGTGGGAGTGAAGTACACGCCGTCGTCAGAGACATACGCGACATCACGCGCAATGAGATCGGCAATGAGATCGACCATTTGATCGACATAGGCAGTGGCATGAGGATCGGAAGTAGGGCGTTCAACGCCGATGGCTTCCATGGCCTTCCACCACACCTGTTCACACTTTTGTGCGATGTCGGACCATTCACGACCTTCGTCGTTGGCCCGCTTGATGATCTTGTCGTCGATGTCGGTGATATTCGAGACGTAGTTGACCTCGAGCCCGGTCCAGGTGAGATACCTGCGCAACACATCGAACACCAGCGAGAAACGACCGTGACCCAAATGGGGCGGGCCGTAGACCGTTGGTCCGCAGACGTACATCGAGACCTTCCCCGGTTCACGGGGTTCGAAGGGCACAACCTTGCCCTGAGCGGTATCGAAGAGATGCAACACGACTGGCAACGCTACCTGTCCCCCCGCCCCCTCCTGCGAGTCTGCACGTGAGTCGCAGGGGTGGGGCGAACTAGCGTGATCGGGTCATGACATCGGCCACCCCCACTCCGCGAAACAGTTGGACCGTCCCCCAAAAGCCCGACCTTGAGGGCCTCGAAGCCCGCTGGGGCGCGACCTGGGATGCCGACGGCACCTACTCCTTCGATCGCACCGCTACCCGAGAGGGTGTGTATTCGATCGATACGCCACCACCGACTGTCAGTGGCTCACTTCACGTCGGCCATGTCTTCAGTTACACCCACACCGACACCATCGCTCGTTACCAGCGCATGCGGGGCAAGTCCGTGTTCTACCCAATGGGTTGGGACGACAACGGTCTGCCCACCGAACGCCGTGTGCAGAACTACTACGGGGTCCAGTGCGACCCATCGCTTCCCTACGACTCGAACTTCGCCACGCCCGTCCCGATGGCCGACCGCCCGAAGGATGAGCAGAAGAAACTCCCAGCTCAAATCAGTCGTCGCAATTTCATCGAACTGTGCACGACCCTCACTGCGGAAGATGAAAAGGCGTTCGAGGAACTGTTCCGAACGCTCGGTCTTTCGGTTGACTGGTCGCTCACCTACGCCACAATCGACGATCGCTGTCGTCGCGTTGCCCAGCGCGCCTTCCTTCGCAATCTTGCGCGCGACGAGGCCTACCAAGCCGAGGCTCCTGTGCTGTGGGATGTCGATTTCCGATGCGCAGTCGCTCAGGCCGAACTCGAAGATCGCGAAATGCCCGGCGCGTATCACCGTCTGCCATTTGTTCGCACCGATAATGGCGAACCGATCTACATCGAAACCACGCGCCCCGAACTTCTTGGCGCCTGCGTTGCGCTCGTTGCCCACCCCGACGATGAGCGCTACAAGCCACTGTTCGGTTCGACCGTGAGCACACCGCTGTTTGGCGTCGAAGTTCAAATCAAGGCGCATGAGTTAGCCGATCCTGAAAAAGGTTCGGGCATTGCAATGATTTGTACGTTTGGCGATCTCACCGACGTCATTTGGTGGCGCGAACTGCAACTTGAAACTCGTTCAATCATCAGCGTCGATGGCCGCATCCAGTCCGAAGCTCCTGAATGGATCGTGGGCGCGGGCGATGCTGCTGTTGCCGCCTATTCCGAACTCGCCGGCAAGACCATCAAACAAGCGCAGGTGCGCATCGTTGACTTGTTGCGTGACAACGGTCAGCTCGATGGCGAACCAAAACCGATCACGCATCCGGTGAAGTTCTTCGAGAAGGGCGATCGCCCCCTCGAAATCCTCACCAGCCGTCAGTGGTATCTGCGCAACGGTGGCCGCGATCTTCCGCTTCGCGAAGCGCTGCTCGAACGAGGCACAGAACTTCACTGGCATCCGCCGCATATGCGCGTTCGCTACGAGAACTGGGTGAATGGCCTGAATGGCGACTGGCTCGTTAGTCGCCAGCGTTTCTTCGGCGTGTCGTTCCCCATTTGGTATCCGCTTGATGCCGATGGTTCGCCACTTCACGATCAACCCATTACTGCTGACGAAGCAGCGCTTCCGATCGACCCGGCTACCGATACGCCCACTGGTTACACCGAAGCGCAACGCGATGTTCCTGGTGGTTTCACCGGCGATCCCGATGTCATGGATACATGGGCAACCTCTTCGCTCACTCCACAGATCGCCACCGGTTGGGGCGAGGACGACGACCTGTTCGCTCGCACCTTCCCAATGGATATGCGACCGCAAGCCCACGAGATCATCCGCACCTGGTTGTTCTCGACAACAGTTCGCTCGCATCTTGAGCACAACTCGATTCCCTGGCGCAACGCCAGCATTTCGGGTTGGGTGCTCGACCCCGATCGCAAGAAGATGTCGAAGTCCAAAGGCAATGTCGTCACTCCCCTGCATCTACTTGAGGAGTACGGCTCCGACGCCGTTCGCTATTGGGCAGCAAGTGCACGTCCTGGCACCGACACGGCGTTCGACGAAGGACAGATGAAGATCGGTCGTCGACTCGGCATCAAGTTGCTCAATGCCAGTCGTTTCGCCCTTGGCCTTGGTTCTGAAGATGGCGTGGCCCAAATCCACGATCCATCAGCCATTACCGAACCACTCGACCGAGCAATGCTCGCCGATCTTGCTGCACTCGTCGACGATGCCACGACGGCATTCGATGGTTACGACTACGCCCGCGCACTCGAGCGCACTGAAGCGTTCTTCTGGCAGTTCTGCGATCAGTACCTCGAACTGGTCAAGACCCGCGCGTACGGAAGTCGTGGCGACGACGCCGCTCGTTCAGGTCAAGCGGCGTTGCAACTCGCGTTGTCGACGCTGCTCCGTCTGTTCGCTCCGTTCCTTCCATTTGTCACCGAAGAAGTGTGGTCGTGGTGGCAGAGCGGTTCGGTGCATCGTGCTTCGTGGCCCGACGCGTCAGAACTTCGTGACGCGGCCGCCGGCGGCAGCCCCCTCGCGTATGCAATGGGTGCAGAAATCCTCAGTGCAGCACGTCGCGCCAAGACCGAAGCGAAGCGTTCGCTTAAGTGGCCTGTCGATTCAATTGATGTCAGCGACACCGCTCCACGAACTGAAGCATTTCAATCGGTGCTCGATGATGTTCGCGAAGCAGCAAACGCAACGTCAGTCAGCGTCACCGTCGGCGCCGAAGCCAGCGTCAATGTGACGCTCGCTGCCGATCCCGACGCCGTCTGACGGAGGCATATGCGCTTTCGCTGCTGCGGAAGGTGGCGGGGGCTTTGGTGGAGCTTGCTCAGTAAGAACCACCTGAGTCGGTGCTCCGGCATAGGCAAACGAAATTCCGCGCTCGTCGAAGGTTTCTTTCAGACGTGCGCGTAGTTCGCGCAGCACGCCGAACTGCGCGGCGGGTTCGGTCTTAATGACCATCCGAACGTGGACGCCGTCGGAGTCGAATTCTTGGATGCCCCAGATCTCGGCGCGTTCCATGATCT